>DAWDYI010000047.1:0-19017 GCA_052344885.1 Collinsella aerofaciens | reverse complement strand
AGGTTGCCCAGGCCGTCGATATCCCCATCAACGGTGTCGGCGGTGTCATGACCGGTGAGGATGCGGCTGAGTTTATCCTGGCCGGCGCCACCTGCGTGTCGGTCGGTATGGCCAACTTCGTCGATCCGTGCGCTTCGCTCAAGATCGCGCACGAGCTCGAGGCCTGGGCCGAGTCCCAGGGCGTTAAGGACATTAACGAACTGGTAGGTGCTTTCGAATGCTAGAGACCGATGCCCGCGACCGCGTAATCGTCGCCCTCGACTGCGACCGTGAGCGTGCGCTCGAGCTTGCCCACGAGCTTTCGGGTCATGCCGCCTGGCTCAAGGTTGGCATGACGCTCTATTACGCCGAGGGTCCCCAGATCGTCAAGACATTCAAGGACCTGGGCTTTAAGGTCTTCCTTGACCTTAAGTTCCATGATATTCCGCATCAGGTTCGCGGTGCCGCCCGTTCGGCCTCGCTTGCCGGTGCCGACCTGCTCTCGGTTCACGGCTTGGGTTCGGGCGCCATGCTCGCTGCCTGCCGCGAGGGTGCCGAGGAGGCGCGCGAGGACCGCGCCAAGCTCGTCGCCATCACCGTGCTCACGAGCATGAATCAGGATGCCTTGAGCGAGATCGGCGTCGAGTCGCCCGTGGCCGAGGAGGCCGCCCGCCTGGCAAAGCTCGCTCAGGCCAACGGCATCGATGGCATCGTGTGCTCGCCGATGGAGGCTCACGACATGCGTGAGCTGCTGGGCCCTGATGCCCTGATCGTGACTCCGGGTGTGCGTCCGGTGGGTGCCGCCTTAGGTGACCAGTCCCGCGTGGCGACGCCTTCTCAGGCTATCGAGCGTGGCGCAAGCCACATTGTGGTGGGCCGTCCCATCACCGGTGCCGACGATCCGGTTGCCGCCTTTGACGCCATCGTCGCTGAGCTGGTCGAAAACGTCGCGTAAAAGATTCCCCTAAGTCACCACTTTTGGGTTTCATTAGCACAAAATAGCCCCTGTGCCTGCGTAAACTTTCCCATCCTTTGTGTGGAATCGCAGGTCAGGGGCTTAACTTTGGGCGCAGTATATTGCACTTTTTGCGGGTATCGTCTAACCTATGGAGCCGCGATTGGGCATTTTGTACGTTCTACGTGCTAAAATGCCAATTATTGAATCAGATATAACCCAACTATTTGGAGGTACGAATGGCACTCCCTCAGCTTACCGATGAGCAGCGCAAGCAGGCTCTTGAGAAGGCTGCTGCCGCACGTCACGCCCGCGCTGAGCTTCGCGAGCAGATCAAGAAGGGCGAGAAGTCCCTTGAGTCCGTGCTCAACTCCGATGACCCCATCGCTTCCCGCATGAAGGTTTCCACCCTCATCGAGTCTCTCCCTGGTTATGGCAAGGCCAAGGCCGCCAAGATCATGGAGGAGCTCGGTATCTCCGCTACCCGTCGCGTCCAGGGCCTCGGCGTCCGTCAGCGCGAGCAGCTCCTCGAGCAGCTGACCAAATAAGTGAGCGCTCAGGATTCCAAGCTCTTTGTGATTTCTGGACCGTCAGGCGCAGGCAAGGGTACGCTCGTCACTCGTGTGCGCGAGCGCCGCTCGAACCTGGGCCTGACGGTTTCGGCTACCACGCGAGCACCACGCAAAGGTGAGGTCGACGGCGTCAACTACTTTTTTCTGACGCGCGAGGAGTTCGACCGCCGCGTGGCAAACGGCGAGTTTGTTGAGTGGGCCGAGGTCCACGGTAACTGCTACGGCACGTTGGTGAGCGAGGTCACATCCAAGCTCGCCTCGGGCGCGTCTCTGATTTTGGAGATCGATGTCCAGGGCGCCCTGCAGGTGAAGGAGCGTTTCCCCGAGGCCGTGCTGATCTTTATCAAGCCGCCTTCGCTTGAGGTGCTCCGCGAGCGTCTAGTCGGTCGCGGTACCGAGACGCCCGAGACGATTGAGCTGCGTATGGCAAACGCCGCCGATGAGCTTGCCCTTGCCGACCGCTACGACGACGTCGTGGTTAATGACGATCTCGACCGCGCGACCGATGAACTCGTTCGCGTTCTCGATATGCATGAAAGGAACTGAGGTCCGTGTCCGTTGTAAAGCCTTGCATTGACGATCTTCTGGAGAAGACCGATCACAACCGCTTCCTGCTCGCTTCGCTTGCCTCCAAGCGCGCCTGCGACATCAATAGCATGCTGCGTGGCCAGCACAACCGCGTGCTTGCCGTCCAGGATGTCGATGACATCACCATCGGGCTTTCCGGTGCCGATACCATCTCGATGGCTATGGACGAGATTGTCGACGGCGACATCTCTTACGACGAGGCCCGTTACGAGAAGGCGCTCGGCCACAAGGTTGCTGAAGCCTAAATGGCGGCTCGCGTCTGCCTGGTCCACTATCACGAGGTTGGACTGAAGGGTAAGAACCGCGCACATTTTGAGCATATCCTCATGGATAACATCAAGGCGGCCTTGGCCGCCTTTTCCGTGAATGCCGTGTCTCGAATTTCCGGTTATATCCTCGTGACCTTTAACGAGCATCAGGCCGATGAGGCGGCGCGTGTCATTCGCACCGTTCCCGGCGTTGCTCGTGTGTCTTTGGCGTATCACACTAACCGCGACCCGCAGGAGTACTGTGCCGCCGCCGTCAAGGCGCTGCGCGAGTTTGGTCCTTTCGATTCGTTTAAGGTGCACGCCAAGCGCTCCAATACCGACTATGAGCTCACCTCGATTGATATCAATCGTCAGGTGGGCGAGGTACTGTGCGAGGCCTTCCCCGATAAAAAGGTTCAAATGCACGACCCCGATGCGATGGTGCACGTACTGGTGGTCCAGGGTAGCGTCTACGTGTATGCGCGCTCCGAGCGTGGCGTGGGCGGTCTGCCGGTGGGTTCTGCCGGCAAGGTCGTGACGCTGTTGTCGTCGGGTATCGATTCTCCGGTGGCGACCTGGATGCTCGCGCGTCGCGGCGCGGTGTGCGTGCCGGTACATTTCTCCGGTCGTCCGCAGACGCCCGATACGAGCGAGTATTTGGTGCAGGACATCATCCGTGCGCTTGAGCCGGGTGTCCAGATCGGCCGCCTGTACGTGGTGCCGTTTGGCGACTGCCAGCGTGAGATTTCGGTCACCTGTCCCAGCAACCTGCGCGTGATTATGTATCGCCGCATTATGTATTCGGTTGCCGAGCGCATTGCGCACATCGAGGGCGCCAAGGCCATCGTTACGGGCGAATCACTTGGGCAGGTTGCCTCCCAAACGCTTGAGAATATCATGGCCGTCAACGAGGCCGTGAAGATCCCCGTGTTCCGTCCTCTCATCGGTTCGGACAAGCAGGAGATCATTGCGCGTGCCGAGGAGATCGGTACGTTCGATATCTCGACTGAGGCCGCTCCCGACTGCTGCACGCTGTTTATGCCGCGCCGTCCCGAGACGCACGCCAAACTCGATGCCGTGCATGAGGCCTGGGAGTTGTTCGATCACGAGGAGATGATCGAGCGCCTGCTCAAGCAGACCGAGTATATCGACTTCGAGAGCAATACGTATAAGGCCCCTAAGACCTTAAAACGCAAACATTCGGAGCTTGCTCCGCGTGAGATTTACCAAGATCACGAGTAATTTTGTGCATAGACCGACGATGCGCCTGCATCGTCGGTCTTTTGCTATCTGGGCATTTTGCGGCTAAGTGTTCATTTGCTGACGTGTGCCTGAATAAATGGACAGATTTGTGCAAGGTTTTGGTCGGTTTTTGGTTTGACCGCTAAAACCGGTTTTGGAGCGTGGCTGTTGCAGGGCTCCTTTCCTGACACGATGGTGTTGGGAGGTTTTGCTATGGCGCAGCGCGAACAACACGAACGGGTCAAACGGATGGACCGCTTGGCGGACAAGCTGCTCGGTCATAAGGCAGTGGTGATGGCGATACTGGTCGTCATTGCGATGGCGAGCGGCTTGGCGATGGCGAACCTTGGCGGCGGTGCCGGTGGTGTGTCGTTTGAGCGCACTGACGGTACGGGCTCGTTGGTGGAGCCGGGATCCGGTGATGCCTCGAGCGGAAAGACATCCGAAGGTTCTTCGACTAAGGCTTCTGCCGCGGCAGAGGTCTATGTCGATGTCGATGGCGCCGTTGTGTCGCCCGGTGTATATCGCCTCAAGGATGGCGCGCGGGTGGCTCAGGCGATTGATGCCGCCGGCGGGCTGGCGCCCGAGGCAGACGTTACGGGGCTCAATCGGGCATCTAAGGTCGTCGATGGACAGAAGATTCACGTTCCAACGGTAGGGGAGCAGCAGGCGTCCATTGCGGAAGCCGGTGTTGTTGGTGGGGCTTCCGCATCATCGGGTGTGAGTGGCGCAACAGGCCTAGTAAATATCAATACGGCAAGCGCGGCAGAGCTACAGACGCTCTCGGGCATCGGTCCCTCCATGGCCCAGTCGATTATCGATGAGCGGACAAAGAACGGTGCTTTTGCTTCGGTTGACGATCTGATGCGTGTGTCGGGAATCGGCGAGAAGAAGCTTGCCAAAATCAAAGATTGCATCTGCGTATGAGTGCGACCGAGCGCGAGCATGTGATGCCTCCGCGGCCCCTGATGCCGTGGACGATGGCCCTGTGTGCCGGCATGTGCATGAGCTGCGCCTTGGTGCTCAACGTGACCGCTGATGCGCTGCTGAGGGAGCAGGCGCCGGCGGTCGGGCCGCTATGGGCCATTCCCGTCGCGGCGGCGGTATTCGTTGTGCTGGCTCAATCTTGTGCGCGGCTTGCCCCTTGGAAGCGGTGGCTGTATGCCGCGTCCGTCGGTCTCGTGGCGGGAGCGGTCGTCTCGGCGTGGTGGGCTGTGGGCGCGCTAAGCGCCTCGAAGGCGCTCGACGCTCGAGCGGCAAGCAGCCTCGAGTTTGTCGTGCAGGGTGATCCATCCATAAACGACGACGTGTATTCCTATACCTGCGAGGCACGCGCGGACGGCAAGAACTTGGCAACGGTTCGCCTATCGTGTGACCGCGAGCTCAGGGTCGGGGCGCACATGCGTGTTATCGGTCGCGTTTCACGTTTTGAGAACGATGCGTATGGACGATCGCGTGTGCTCCGAGGCGAGGTATGCAAGGTAAAAGCCGTTCGGATTTTATCGGTCGATGAGGGCTCTCCGGGGCCGCTGCTTCGGCTGCGAAATGGGCTGCTTGCGTCCATTGCGCCTGCGACCGACCCGGCGCGTGCGTTCATAGCCGGTGTCGTCTGCGGTCGTTCGGCCGAGCTGCACGCCCAACCGGCGGGCGACTGGTTTTCGGTGACGGGAACGGCGCATCTAATCGCCGTCTCGGGCAGCCATTTGGCTATCGTGGGGTTTGTAATCGAGGGTGTGTTGCAAAAGACTCGGTGCTCACGTGGTCTTCAGCGGGCGATATTGGCGATAACGCTTGTGGGCTACGCTGCTTTTACGGGCGCGTCTCCCTCGGCCGTGCGCGCGTGCTGCATGGTGTTCACGACGCTTGTCGTAAACGGCGCGGGGCGTCGCCGGCACGGCGCATCGGCACTCTTCGCAACCATGTCCATCTTTGTGCTACTGCGGCCGACGGTGCTGTTCGAGATGGGCTTTCAGCTTTCATGTGCCAGCGTCTTTGCCATCCTGTGCTTTTGCCCGTACGCCTCCTACGCTTTGGGTGAGCTGGGTGTGCCATCGGGCATTGCCAGTATGCTTTCCGTCACACTGTGCTCGCAGTTGGCGACGCTCCCCATTACCATTCCTGCCTTCGGTACGTTCTCGCTCATTGCTCCGTTGGCAAATGCGGTCATTGGTCCGGTGGTGAGCGTACTGCTTGCTGTGTCGATCGTGCTGGTTCCCTTTTCGCTCGTGGGACCGTTGCGGGCTTGGGCGCTCGTTGTGCCCATGATTGCCGCCCGTTGCGCGCTGTTCTTCGAGCAGCTGTTTGCCGCCGTGCCGGGTGCATCCGTGAGCGTGCCGCCCGATAGCGTGTGGATTTACCTAGTGCCGTGTTTGCTGGCGGCCCTGCTGGTCTGGTGGCCGCGTCCCCGTGCACTCCCTATGGCGGTGGGGCTTGCATGTCTGGTGCTCTTGGCTGCGATTCCGTACGTCTTTTGGGATCGATTCGCTCCGCCTTCGGTGACGGTACTCGATGTGGGCCAGGCCGATGCGATTCTTATCCGCGAGGGCGGTGCAGTAGCGCTCGTCGACTGCGGGCTCGACGAGCGCGTGGTGGCGGCGTTGGTTCGTAATAACGTGCACCATATCGATGCCGTCTTTGTGACGCATTGGGATGAGGACCACTGGGGTGGTCTGCCTGCCGTGCTCGAACAGTTTTCGGTCGGAACGATTGCCGTGGCGGCGGATGCGCTGGAGGATGCTCCTGCCGAAGTATTGAACCGACCTGGCGTGGAGTATCGGCAGGTGCGCCGTGGGGATACGGTCGACATCGGCTCATTTTGCGCTCGCGTGATGTGGCCATTCGAGTCCGTGGATGGCGAGGGAAATGAGGACTCGCTTGTCCTGCTGCTCTCTTATATTCAGGAAGGCAAGGGCCTGCGTATGCTCCTCACCGGTGATGCCGAGCTCGACCAAGAACGGGAATTCGTGCAGGAGGTGGGGGATATCGATGTCCTTAAACTTGGGCATCATGGCTCTAAGGTTTCAGTCGATGGTGAGTCGCTGGACGTCCTGAAGCCTGAGCTTTCCCTCGCGAGCGCGGGCGAGGGGAATCGATACGGCCATCCGTCCGATGCCTGCATCGATGCCGTTAAGGAAGCGGGCGGTGTGTTCGCGTGCACTATCGAACACGGCGATATCACCATCACGCCGACCGCGAAGGGCTTTACGATGCGATGCCAGCGACCGTGACGACGTCGTTGGCGTGTGGTGGGCCCCTGGGCTAGAATGGCACGGAACGAATACGAAGGCCTGCGGGAGGGGAGCGCAATGTCCGAAATCGGTCTGCTGCCGGCATATCTGATCGTCGGTACCGACGGCGTCAAGCGCGATCACGCCGTCTCGCGTATGAAAGCGCGTCTGGAAAAGACGGGCATGGTCGAGTTCAACCTCGACGAGCGCGATA
Organism: Collinsella aerofaciens; assembly: GCA_052344885.1. Lineage (GTDB taxonomy): Bacteria > Actinomycetota > Coriobacteriia > Coriobacteriales > Coriobacteriaceae > Collinsella > Collinsella aerofaciens_CC. Next base: position 11,992 of record DAWDYI010000047.1, on the reverse strand, counting down.
TGACCAAAGACCCCGATATCGAGTCGATTATCGGATCGCTTAACACCTTTCCGATGGGCAGCGAGTTTCGCCTGGTAATCCTTGACGGCTGTTCAAAGCTCGCCAAGGCGGTCTCGGAGCCGCTTGTCGAGTATTTGGCGAGTCCCAGCCCCACAACGGTCTGCCTCATCATTGCCGACTCGCTTGCCAAGAACACACGCCTGTATAAGGCGATCGCCAAGATCGATAAGAAGGCCGTGATCGATTGCTCCGGCACCAAGCGCTGGGAGCTACCGCGTCGCGTGCAGCAGATGGCGACGCAGCGCGGCAAGTCGATCTCGACGGCGGCCGCCGAGGAGCTCGTCTCGCGTTCGGGCGAGAACACTCGCATGCTCGATAACGACTTGGCTAAGCTTGCCCAGATGGTCGAGGCGCCCCAGATTGAGCTTGCCGACGTTGAGCGCTGGATTGTACGTACGGCCGAGGTTCAACCCTGGGACTTTCTCAATGCGGTCTCGGCACGTGACATGCGACGCTCGCTCGAGCTTTTCAATCTATTGCCCGCCAAGAGCTACGTGTGGACTTACACGTTGCTGTGCGGCCGCATCCGCGAGCTTATCGTCGCCAAGGCGCTCGATGCGCGCGGACAGGGTCGTGAGCTGGCCGCAACGCTCAAGCTCCAGTCCTGGCAGGTTAAGAATCACTTGACCTGGGCACGTCGCTTTTCGATGGCAGAGCTCGTCGCGGCGCTCGAGGGGGCGGTCGATGTAGAGCTCGCGCTCAAGGGTTCGGCCGATTCTGAGGCCGCGCTTTTGCTCTGGATTACGAACATCTTGAGAAAATCGTGATGATACCTGCCTATTTGACAAATTCGTTCTATCCCTTTGAGGGGGAGCGTGCTATAGTAGGCGCTTGCATGACCTCACCGTGTCTCAGAGGTGTCATACATTTTTTGCAAGGAACTCGAAAGGAACTCCAGAAGTGGCAAACATCAAGTCTCAGAAGAAGCGTATCCGCACCAATGAGGCAGCTCGCATGCGTAACAAGGCTGTCAAGTCCGAGCTCAAGACGCTGACCAAGCACGTCCAGTCCGCCGTCGCCGAGGGCGACGCCGAGAAGGCCCAGGCTGCCCTCAAGACCGTCACCAAGCGTCTCGACATGGCTGCCGCCAAGCATGTTATCCACAAGAACCAGGCTTCCAACCGCAAGTCCGGTCTTGCCAAGCTCGTGAACAGCATCAACGCTTAAGTTGTAAATTTCACACCACACAGATTACGCGCATAAATGGAGCCTGTTTTATGGAACAGGCTCCATTTTTTGTACCGCTCGGGTAAGATAGTCCGCATGAATACTTCAATTGACATTTCCCACATCCGCAACTTCTCAATCGTTGCGCACATCGACCATGGCAAGTCCACGATCAGTGACCGCATTCTCGAGCTCACCCATACCGTCGACGAGCGCGACATGGAGTCGCAGCTGCTCGACACCATGGATATCGAGCGCGAGCGCGGCATCACGATCAAGTCCAATGCCGTTCGCGTGTCCTATGACGCCGACGATGGCGAGACGTATCAGTTCAATCTGATCGATACGCCGGGCCACGTGGACTTTACCTATGAGGTCTCGCGCTCGCTGGCAGCCTGTGAGGGCGCGGTGCTCGTTGTCGACGCCACACAGGGCGTCGAGGCACAGACCGTCTCCAACGCGACGCTTGCCATGAACGCCAATCTGGACATTGTGCCGGCCATCAACAAGATCGACCTGCCCTCGGCTCATCCCGACGAGGTTAAGACCGAGATCGAGGATGACCTGGCGATCCCTGCCGATGATGCCGTGTGTGTCTCGGGCAAGACCGGCGAGGGCATCCACGATCTGCTGGAGTCCATTGTCTTTCTGATCTCTCCGCCCAAGGGCGATGCGAATGCGCCGCTCAAGGCACTCATTCTGGATTCATACTTCGACGAGTATCGTGGCGTCGTCGCCACGGTGCGCATCTTTGACGGCTCCATCAAAAAGGGCGATACCTTGCGCATGATGCAGGCAAAGGGCGACTTTTTGGTCGATGGCGTGGGCGTCAAGCGTCCCGCCGAGACGCCGGTCGACGCGCTGACGGTCGGCGAGGTCGGATACGTGGTCACGGGCCTGAAGGACCCCGAGGCCGTTCGCGTGGGCGACACCCTTACCTGGGCGTCGAACCCCTGCCCCGAGCCGCTTCCCGGTTACCGCGAGGCTAAGCCCATGGTCTATACGGGTCTGTTCCCGATCGATAACAAGGACTACGAGAACCTGCGTGACGCGCTCGATAAGCTGCATGTCAACGACCCGTCGTTGGTGTGGGAGCCCGAGACTTCGGTGGCGCTCGGCTTTGGTTTCCGCGTTGGCTTCTTGGGCCTGCTGCATATGGAGGTCGTCAAGGAGCGCCTGGAGCGCGAGTTCAACCTGGACCTGATTGCCACGAGCCCTTCGGTGGACTATCACGTCTACAAGACCGACGGCGAGATGATTGATGTTCGCAGCCCGCAGGATCTGCCCGAGGCTACGCGCATCGAGCGCATCGAGGAGCCCTACCTCAAGGCCAAGATTATCTGTCCGCCCGAGTATACGGGTGCCGTCATGCAGCTCGCTATCGAGCATCGCGGCATTACAACCGACATGATCCATCTCACGAGCAAATCGGTCGAGATGCGTTTCGACATGCCGCTTGCCGAGCTCATTCTGGACTTTTTTGACCAGCTCAAGAGTCGCACCAAGGGTTACGCCTCGCTCGACTACGAGTTCAACGAATATCGCCCCTCCGAGCTCGTCAAGCTCGACATCCTGCTTTCGGGCGACGAGGTGGACGCGCTGTCGTTTATCGTGCACAAGGATAAGGCTTATGGCCTGGCCCGCGGTCTGTGCGACAAGCTCAAGGAAATCATTCCGCGCCAGCTGTTCGAGGTGCCTATCCAGGGCGCCATCGGCAACAAGATCATTGCCCGCTCTACCGTCAAAGCGCGCCGCAAGGACGTGCTGGCCAAGTGTTATGGCGGCGATATCTCGCGAAAGCGCAAGCTGCTCGAGAAGCAGAAAGAGGGCAAAAAGCGCATGAAGGCCATCGGCTCGGTCGAGGTTCCGCAGGAGGCCTTTATGGCGATTCTCAAGGTGGACGAGTAGGTCCATGGCACTTTCTGAATACAGCAAGCGGTTGCTTGGCGCCTATGCCGAGCAGCCGTTCCTTATGGCTCCCATGGCGGGCGTGACCGATCCCGCCTATCGCATCATGTGCCGCCGTCGCGGTGCCCATCTTGCCTATAGCGAGATGGTGAGCGTGGCGGGCCTTGCCTATGCCAGCAATAAGACGTGGCGCCTGGTACTGCCGGCCGATGAGGAGCAGCAGATCTGCGTGCAGCTCTTTGGCTCCAAGCCCGATCAGTTTGCGAGCGCTGTTGCTGCCGTCGAGGAGCGTGTGGGCGATCGCCTGTCGCTGATCGATATCAACATGGCCTGCCCGGCTCGCAAGGTCGTCACCAAGGGCGAGGGCTCGGCGCTTATGCGCACTCCCGATCTGGCCGAGCAGATCGTCGAGGCGGCGGTGGGCGCGGCGCATGTGCCCGTGACCGTAAAAATCCGTAAGGGCTTTTACGCCGAAGACCGCAACGCCGCGACGTTTGCCCAGATGCTTGAGGGAGCAGGGGCCGCCGCGGTGGCGGTGCATGGTCGTTGCGCCACGCAGCTCTATACGGGCCAGGCCGATTGGTCGGTCGTCGATGAGGTGGCCGACGCCGTCGAGATTCCCGTTATCGGTTCGGGCGATGTGTTCTCGGCAGAGGACGCTGCTGAGCATCTGCAAAGCTCGGGTGCCAGCGCGGTGTTTATCGCGCGCGGCATCTACGGCAATCCATGGGTGTTCGGCGATGCCCGAGCCCTTGCACTCGATGGCACGCCGGTTCCTTCTCGCTCCTCGGTTGAGCGCCTGGATGCCCTGCGCGAGCACCTGACGCTCACGCACGAGCTGTTGCCGCTCATGTCGCGTGCCCGCACGTACGCAAGCTGGTATCTAAAGGGCATGCCCCATGCTGCCGCCTGGCGCGCTCAGGTGGTGCGTTGCTCCACATACGAGGAGTTCATGGCACTGGTCGATGATATCGAGCACGATGTGGTGGCCTGTGAGGCCGCACTTGCCGCCGGCGAGTCGGTGCCCGCTCATCCGTTGGAGGCCTAACGGTGGCCGTTACCGCGCTGTACGTGCATGTGCCGTTTTGCGCCCAAAAATGCCGGTACTGTGACTTTGACTCACGCAGTTTTGCTCCGTGCAACATGAGCGTTGCGCTCGATACCTATTTTGAGCAGTTGTATGCGCGCCTCGATGCTTTTGGCGACGCAGGCGCGCTTGCACAGATCCGCACCGTCTATGTTGGCGGCGGCACGCCGTCGCTGGCGGGGGAGCGTTTGGTAGAATTTGCCCGGCGTATCTCTGCGTGGTGCAAGCCTGTTGAGTTTACCTGCGAGGCCAATCCCGAATCGCTGACCGCAGAGCTTGCCACTGCGCTTGCCGGGGTGGGTGTCACGCGCGTCTCTCTGGGCGTGCAAACGCTCGATAACGCCGAACTTACCGCCATCGGCCGCATTCACGATGCCGATCGGGCGCTCGCTGCCATCACGACGGTCAAGGACGCTGGGCTTGTCGTGTCGTGCGACCTGATGTGCGGCCTTCCCGGGCAGACCGACCTAAGCTGGCAGCGCACACTCGATGGCGTGTTGGCGGCGGCGCCGCATCATGTGTCGGTGTACCCGCTCACGCTCGAGGAGGGCACGCCGCTCTATCGCATGGCGTGTCGCGACGAGTCGCTCGAGCCCGACGAGGATTTTCAGGCTGCATGCATGGATGCGGCGCGTGAGCGCCTGAGTGCGGCCGGCTATCACCCGTATGAGGTGGCAAGCTACGCGCTCGACGGCCATGAGTGCGCCCACAACATTGCCTATTGGACCGGACAGGGCTATCTGGGTTTGGGCCGCTCTGCCGCCGGTATGCTCGACTCCGAGGATTTCGATCGCTTGGCCGGGCTGTTTCCCGACGTGCTTGCTCGCGGCGATGCGTATCGCGTGCGCTTGGTGCAACGCGACGATGACGCGACGGCGTTCGAGGCCGAATATCTCTCGCAGCGCGAGGCGGCGGCCGAGGATTTGATGCTTGCCTGTCGCATGACGCGTGGCATTGGGCCCGATCTGTTGGTTCGCTCGGCAAGCGTGATCGCTGCAGATGAGTTGGCGGCGGCCTGCGACCGTGCGGTCGAGTTGGGCCTTGCCACCTGGGTGCCCGATCATATTGAAGGACATGCGGGGCGCGTCACCTCGAAAGACGTTATTGCAGGTCGCGTCCGTGCTCGTTTAGCGCCCACTCACTTGGGCTGGCTCGATGGAAATGTGCTGTTCGAGCTGTTTTGGGGTCTAGCCTAGGCCGCTCGGGTAGAATTACCGCAATATATACGCTGCTGTGAGCAGGAGGTTGCCGCGCATGGCGACGATGAACGAAAAAGATTACTACGAGATTTTGGGTGTCTCCAAGGACGCCACCTCGCGTGATATACAGAAAGCCTTCCAGCAAAAGGCCCGCAAGCTCCATCCGGACGTCAACAAAGAACCGGATGCCGAGGAAAAGTTCAAAGAGGTTTCCGAGGCCTATGCTGTGCTTTCGGACGAGCAGAAGCGTGCGCGCTACGACGCCATGCGCTCGGGCAATCCCTTTGCCGGCGCTCCCACGGCTTCGCCCTATGGCGGCGGTTACGCCGGCAGCGCGGGCTACGGCAATCCCTTTGAGGGCGGCTTTCCCTTTGGTGGCGCCTGGGGTCAGCCGCGTCGCGGGCAGGCTGCCTATAATCCCGAGAACGGCGCCAACGTGGTCGTCGATATTAAGCTCGACGCCAAGGAGGCCAAGGGCGGTGCCCGCAAGACCGTCCGCTATACGCGCTTCGATACCTGTGGTCACTGCGGCGGTTCGGGCTCTGTTTCGTCCGAGCATGCACATACCTGTCCGAGCTGCGGCGGTCGCGGCCACATCGATGTCGACCTGTCCTTTCTGTTTGGTGCCGGTACGTTCCAGTCTGTCTGCCCTGAGTGCGGTGGCTCCGGTAAGGTCGTCGCCGACCCCTGTCCCGATTGCGGCGGCAGCGGGCGAACCCGTGTGACCTCCGAGCAGACGATTGAGTTTCCCGCCGGCACGCACGATGGCGACGAGGTCCGTATTGGCGGCATGGGTCACGCCGGCACCAACGGTGCCGCGGGCGGCGACTTGGTCGGTCGGGCCCATGTTGAGGCCGAGCGCCTGGAAGGCAAGGCCCGTACCGGTTTTTACCTGATGGGCATCGTGGCGCCGTTTTTGGTGCTATCGGCCATCTCGGGCGTGTTCTCGGCCTTTGCCGTGATGTGCTTTATTCCGTTTGCCATGGGCCTGTTCATGGTGCTCTCGGACGGCGTGCTGCACCGCAGCCTGCTGTGGTGGAAGCGCGGCGCGATGCAGTTTGCCAACGGTTTTGCCAACGGATTTATGTTTGCGCTCGTGTCGGTTTGGTTTGCGAGCTGCTCGCAACGGGCCATGTTTTCGCCCTACGCAATGCAATAACATCAAACCCTCTGTTTGCGGCCGGCCCAGCTTGGGTATAGGACGCACTGTGACAATAATGAAAGTCGGAAGGATTCGGTCGTGTCGGAAAATAGGGATTACTACGAGGTGCTTGGCGTCGACAAGGATGCCGACGCGCGGACGATTAAGCGCGCGTTTCTAAAGAAGGCCCGTACCGTACACCCGGACGTTTCGGACGACCCCGAGGCCGAGGCTAAGTTCAAAGAGCTCAACGAGGCATATTCCGTTCTTTCCGATGAGCAGAAGCGTGCTAACTACGACCGTTACGGCACTGCCGACGGCCCCGGTGGCTCCGGCTACGTCGATATCAACGATATCTTTGGTGGCATGGGCATGGACGACTTGTTCTCGTCGTTCTTTGGCGGCGGTGCCGGCGGTGGCGCCCGCAGCCGTCGTGAGCGTCGTCGCGGACGTGATATGGCCATCTCGCTTTCGGTGACGCTCGAGGAGGCGGCGCTCGGCTGCAAAAAGACAATCAGCTATGACCGCCTTGCTCCTTGCGAGGACTGCAATGGCACCGGTAGGGCAGAGGGCGCACAGGAAAAGCAGTGCGGCCGCTGCCACGGTACGGGCTACGTCACGACGGTTCAGCGATCGTTTTTGGGCCAGGTTCAGTCTTCCTCGCCTTGCCCCGACTGCCATGGCGAGGGCACGGTTATCGATCATCCCTGCGAGACCTGCGACGGTCAAGGCCGCACGCCTTCGCACGAAAAGATCGACATCGATATTCCCGCCGGCGTTTCGACCGGTCGCCAGCTTCGTGTGAGCGGCTTTGGCGAGGCCGGCCTTCGCGGCGAGCCTTCGGGCGACCTGATTGTCAACGTGCGCGTCGCCGACCATGAGCGCTTTAAGCGCAACGGTGATGACCTGTACCTGGTGAGCGATATCTCGATTGCGCAGGCTGCGCTCGGCTGCGAGATTGAGGTCGAGGGCATTATGCCCGACGAGGTCGTTAAGGTGACGGTTCCCGCCGGCGCCCAGTACGGCGACACCGTGAGCGTCAATAATTACGGCATGCCGCGCATTGGCGGTGGCGGTTCGCGTGGCCGCCTGATCGTGCAACTGCGCGTGGTCGTTCCCACCAATCTTTCCAATAAGCAGCGCGAGCTGCTCCGTGCTTTTGCCGATGAGATGGGCGATGACGTCGCTTCTGGTAAGAAGTCGGTGACCGACCGTATCAAGAGTGCCCTCGACGATATCCTCGATTAAGGAGCCCGCGTGCTCGCACCCCATATTTCCGTCGTCAACCTCGGCTGCCGTGTCAACCGGGTTGAGTCTGACCGTATCACTGCCGATCTTATGCGCTTGGGCTTTGCTATTGTGGAGCCCCAGGATGCCGATCTGATCGTCATTAACACTTGTGCCGTTACGGGCGAGGCCGAGGCTAAGACCCGTAAGGCCGTCCGTCATGCGCTGGCCCATCCAAACGAGCCCTATGTGGTCGTGACCGGATGCGTGGTCAATTTGCATCCCGAGGAGCTGCTGGAGCTTTCGGATCGCGTGATCGCCGAGCCGTCCAAGATCGATGTCGCCGAACGTGTCTGCGAGGTGCTGGGCGTTGAGTCCGATAACGTTCCCGCCTGCAGCGATGGCGAGGTGGTCGATGTGCTCGGTCGCTCTCGCCTGGGCGTGAAGATTCAGGACGGCTGCAACCATCGCTGCACCTATTGCATTGTGTGGAAGGCACGCGGCCCCGAGCGCTCCGTGCCCGTCGAGTCCGTGCTCGAGCAAGTTCGCGAGGCCCAGGAGGCCGGCGTGCCCGAGGTGGTGCTGACCGGTGTGAACCTGGGTGCCTACGATGGCAAGAGCGCGACCGACGAGCATGTCGAAATCGATGAGCTGCTCGAGGCCATCATGGAGCGCACGTCTATTCCGCATGTGCGCATTTCCTCGGTCGAGCCCATGGATATCTCTGAGCGCCTGCTTAAGGTGATGGCGCGCTATCCGCAGCGTATCGCCCCGTTTTTGCACCTGCCCGTGCAGTCCGGCTGCACGGCGACCCTGCATCGCATGGGCCGTCCCTATAGCGCCGAGGCCTTTGAGGACACGGTGCGTATGATTCGCGCCAACTTGCCCCAGGCGTCTCTTTCGTGCGATGTCATCGTCGGTTTTCCTGGTGAGACGGACGAGGAGTTCGAGGAGTCGCTGGCGCTGTGCCGTCGTGTGGGTTTCTCGCGTATGCACGTGTTCCGCTATAGCAAGCGTCCCGGTACCCTTGCTGCCGACATGCCCTACCAGGTTCCGCCCGAGGTTATGGCCGAGCGCAGCCGTCGTATGCGAGCCGCGGCGCAGGAACTCGCCATTGCCGACGCTCGTCGTCGCGTGGGCACCGTCGAGCGTGCCGTCCTCGAGTACGGCGACAACCTGACGCTCGGCTCGTTCCATCATGCCCGTCTTGACGATACCTGTGGACTCACAGCCCCGTGCCTGCTCGATGTTGCTATCATCGGAGTCGATGATTCCGGCTTGGTCCATGCGCGCAGGGAGGTTCATGGAAGCCTCGAAGATTAGACTTACCGTTCCCGAGGGAATTGATCCCTCGTGCGTTTTGGGCGCCGGCGACGGCGTCCTTCGCGTGCTCGAGAGCTTGGTTCGCGCTCACGTGGTCGCCCGTGGCGATAGCATCGCCGTGAGCGGCGACCCGGACGAGGTCGAACTCGTGGCGCGCTTTTTCGAGCACGCTTTTCGCGAGGCGGCCGCCGGGCGCACGCTGTCTGCCGACGATGTCTCTCGCTGCCTGGCCGTCCTGCGCGACGGTGAGCACGAGGCTACGTCGCTTCGCGATGACGTGCTGCTTTCGTATCGCGGCCGCGTCATTCGTCCCAAGACGCTCGGGCAAAAGCGCTACGTGGATGCCATTCGCTCGCATACCATCACCTTTGGCTTGGGTCCTGCCGGTACCGGTAAGACCTATCTGGCCATGGCGCTCGCCGTTGCCGCGCTCAAGCGTCACGAGGTGGGCCGTTTGATCTTGACGCGTCCGGTTGTCGAGGCGGGGGAAAATCTGGGCTTTTTGCCCGGTACCCTTGAGGAAAAGATCGACCCCTACATGCGTCCGCTCTACGACGCCCTTTTTGACATGATGGATCGCGAGCGCACCGATGAGCTTATGGAGCGTGGCGTGATCGAGATCGCCCCGCTTGCCTACATGCGCGGCCGCACACTGAGTGATGCCTTCGTGGTGCTCGACGAGGCGCAAAATACCACGCCCGAGCAGATGAAGATGTTCCTGACACGCCTTGGGTTCAACTCCAAGTTCGTGATTACCGGCGACCTGAGCCAGCGCGACCTGGTGGGTCGTCGTGGCGGTCTTGCTGACGTTGAGCAGATTTTGGGCCGTGTCGACGATGTCGCATTTTCTCACCTCGAGCGTGCCGACGTGGTGCGCCATGCCCTGGTGGGTCGTATCGTCGAGGCATATGAAGCTTATGATGACGTGCGCGAGCAGCGCCCGCGCGACCGAAAGGAGTCCCGTTGAGTGTATTGATCAGCAACGATGCCGAGCTCGATACGCTGCTCGACGCGCAGGAGGTGGAGCACATCTGCGAGGTTGTGCTTGCCGCCGAGGGCGTTGAACGTGGAGTCGAGATTTCCCTTTCGTATGTCGACGAGGACGAGATGCACGAGCTCAACCACGAGTGGCGCGGTATCGACCGCACCACCGATGTGCTTTCGTTTGAGTGCGATTCGGCCTTCGACGATGACATTCCCGCCGATGAGACGCTCGAGCTCGGCGATATTATCTTGGCCCCGCAGGTTATTGCCCGTCAGGCCCCCGGTTTTGGCAATAGCCCCGCTGACGAGTGCCGTCTGATGCTCGTACACGGAATGCTGCACCTGCTGGGCTATGACCACATCGAGGACGACGAGGCCGAGGTCATGGAGGCCCGCGAGGACGCCATCCTGCGCGATCTGGCGCTCGAGCGCGGCGAGGACCCTAAGCTAGTCCACGTCGGCCCCATCACCAACCACGCCCACGACTAGGAGCCGTCTATGATTCCCGGATCGAACAAGGACCATCCGTTCTTCTTAAAGTCGTTTTCCTACGCCATGGAGGGCTTCGTCACCGCCGTCAAGACCGAGCGCAACATTAAGGTCATGCTCGTGGCGGGCGTGTGTACCGTCATCGCCGGCTGTATCGTGGGGCTCGACATTGCCGAGTGGGCCACGATTATCATCTGTTGTGGCCTGGTGATTCACGGCGAGCTGTGCAACACCGCTATGGAGGCTATCGTCGACCTAGCGACCCAGGAGCTCCATCCGCTGGCCAAGCGTGCGAAGGACATCGCCGCCGCCTCTGTATACGTTCTTTCCATCACCGCCGCGATTGTGGGCGTGCTGGTATTTGCCCGCGCGCTCGGCTTTATTTAGAAAGGGATTCCCATGTCCGACAATATGCAGCCTACCGATGAAGTTTTGGATGACGAGGTCCTGGATGCGGTGGATACCGAGGAGCTCGAGGATGTCGAGGAGTTCGACCCGTTTGAGGGCATGAGCGACGAGGAGCTCGACGCCCTGTGCGACGAGGACGACAGCCTCGCGGGCTTTGGTGACGTGGAGCCCGGTTTCCGCAGCGGTTTTGTGGCCCTGGTCGGTCGTCCCAACGCCGGCAAGTCCACGCTGCTTAATGCCTGCTATGGCAAAAAGGTCGCCATCACCTCGCCGGTGCCCCAGACGACTCGCCGCCGCATGCGCGCCGTCGTCAACCGTCCCGGCTACCAGCTGGTCTTTGTCGATACTCCGGGTATCCACAAACCCAAGGACGGCCTGGGGTCCGAGCTCAACAAGAGCGCGCTGTTCGAGCTGAACGATGTCGATGTCGTCGCGTTTTTGATTGATGCCACCAAGCCGATCGGCAGGGGAGACGCCTGGGTTGCCGAGCGCGTCAGATGCTCCCGTTCCAAGAAGGTCCTGGTGCTCACCAAGGCCGATGAGGCCGATCCCGCCCTGGTTATGGAACAGCTCAAGGCCGCCCACGAGCTCATGGAATATGACGACGAGATCGTGACGTCGTCGGTCAAGAACTTCAACGTCGATGCCTTTATCGAGACCGTTGCGCACTTTTTGCCCGAGGGTCCGCGTTGGTTCCCCGAGGATATGGGTACCGACGCTTCCGATGAGACGCTCGTTGCCGAGTTTGTGCGCGAGAAGGTCTTGCGCCGCACCCGTGATGAGATCCCGCACTCCGTTGGCGTGATCTGTGATGCGCTTGAGCAGACCAAGAAGGTGCTGCGCGTGCACGCCACCATTTACGTCGAGCGCGAGGGCCAAAAGGGCATCATCATCGGTAAGGGCGGCGAGATGATCAAGCATATCGGTATCGACGCCCGTCGCGATCTTGAGCGCATCTTTGGCACGCAGGTCTTTTTGGAGCTGGACGTGAAGGTCAAG
>DAWDYI010000046.1:0-19369 GCA_052344885.1 Collinsella aerofaciens | reverse complement strand
TTCGCGCCGCGCTGGGAAGGGCCGCGTAACGGTCCAAGAAATCGTCCGCAGTCCCTTCCGGACATGTCCCAAAAATCTACCTTGGTTAGCGCAGCAGCTCGGTGAGGTTGCGTTTAAAGCGAGCGCGATCTTCGCTGGTGAAGGCTGCCGGCCCGCGGGTGCGACCGCCAGCGCGACGCACCTTCTTTTCCTCGTGGCGAATAAACAACTGCATGTCGATGGTCGCTTTGTCGTAGACGCGCCCGCGCACACCGATGGCGGCGGCATCGCGCCCGAGCACCATGCTCGCCAAGCCAATGTCCTGCGTCACGACCACGTCGCCCGCCTGCAGGCGTTCGACAATGGCAAAGTCGGCGCTGTCGGCGCCCACACTCACGTCGAGCGTCGTGACCCAAAAGCCGCGTCGCGCGTGCTCGGCATCGCGCGGGTCGTCGCGGCGAATGTGCCGTTCCAGGTTTTGCGTGCTGTTGCCGGCGATAACAACGGCGACGCCCGCCCGCCGCGCGCAGTCAATCGACTCGCGCGTGACCGGGCAGGCGTCGGCATCAATAAAGAGCGTTCGCGGCATCTAGTGCACCAGTTTGCCAAATTGAATAGCGCGAACAATCAGCGTAACGCCAAACACCAGCAGCGCGGCGCCGCTAAAGATGACGAGCATCTTGGCCGACCATAGCGGATAGATAAACACGAACATGCCGGCGATGATGGAGAGTGCACCGCTCAGGATAGCGAGGGCGCGGTTGGACGAAAGCTCGGACTCCAGAATGGACATGACACCTTCGACAATCCAGCCAAAGCCGGCCACGATAACCACCATCGTGGTGAGCGTCGCGGTCGAGAAGGCCTGGTTGCGCAGGATTATGACGCCGCCCAAGATAATGAGTAGGTTGGAGATGATGCTCGTCACGCGCCAGCCGGTGGGCAGCAGCGGCTCAAAAATGGCAGTGAACAGCCTGATGGCAGCAGTGATTACAAAGTAAAAACCCAGGACAGTCATCAAAAAGACGAGGGACTTGGCGGGTGCAAAAAGCAGCGCGATACCAGCAATGAGCGCTAAGACGCCCGTGATGGCGTAGATCCAGCGTACGGCCTTGACGGCTTTGCCCGCCATGCTTTTCTCGTCAAATCCAAACTGGCTCGATTTTTGGTCATCGTTCTTAAAGATGCCCATAATGTCTCCTTTCCGTGCGGCGTAAGCCTTGATCGTTACGACCAGTATCGCCTAAAGGCGCTGACGTATGGGTCGGGGAGGGTGAAACGTAACCCAAAGGCCCCGAATTGTTTCCGTTGTTCCCCACGTCGCGATTTTCTATTCAACAGGTGTAGAACATTGCAGCCCTGTTCGTTATTGCCTACGTTTTAGGTTAGATTTTCCTAAGAACAATTGCCCGAAATTGGGGGTCCCTATGAACGAAACAGTTCCCGCGGCGCCGGTAAGCGCTGAGTCGATGGCAAAGCAGGGTTGCGAAAAGCTCGGCTTGGACGCGTTTGATGCGTTGGTTCGCCGCGCCCGCACGTGTCGCCGCTTTGACGAGTCCATGCGCGTGCCGCGCGAGTTTTTGCTCGAGCTGGCGGAACTTGCGCACCTGGCTCCCTGTGGTGCCAATGCTCAGCGTCTGCGTTTTCATGTGGTAAGCGGTGCAGAGGACTGCGCGCGTGTATTTGACGAGCTCGCATGGGCCGGCGCACTTAAGGACTGGCCGGGTCCTGCCGAGGGTGAGCGCCCGACCGGCTACATCGCGATTCTTGCTGAGCGCGCCGTTCCGGGCAAGCCCGCCGCTCCCATTACCGATGTCGACACGGGCATTGCCGCGCAGACGATGATGCTCGCCGCCCGCAGCGCCACGCCCGAGGTGGCAGCCTGCATTTTCAAGGCCTTTACGCCCCACGCGATCGATGCCATGGGGCTCGATAACGACAAATATGAGCTCAAGCTGATCATGGCGTTTGGCGTTCCGGCCGAGACACAGGTGATCGATGCGATCGATTCCAACCCCGACGGCTCCATCAATTATTGGCGCGACGAGGCGCGGGTGCACCACGTACCCAAGCGTCCGCTTGCCGACGTGCTGCTGTAGTTGTGCGTCGTTGCGGCGCAATCCGGCGGTAAACCACCACAAAGGTACCTGTCCCCTTTGCGGTGGTGCGAGGGGAGGACGTGTGGCAGATTTGTATTTGGTGCGGCATGGGCAGACTGAGCTCAATGTGCAGAACATTTTGCAGGGTGGGCACGATTCGCCGCTTACGGCGCGCGGGCGCGAGCAGGCGCTGGCGACGCGCGCGGCGTTTGAGGCGCGTGGCGTGACCTTTGACCGTGTGTATTCCTCGCCGTTGGGCCGGGCGCGGCATACGGCTGAGCTAATTGCTGGTGAGGGCTGCTCGATAGAGCTGGTCGATGACCTGCGCGAGTGGCATTTGGGCTCGCTGGAGGGTACATCAAATCGCGAGATGCCGCCGCAGCCCTGGGGTGATTATCCGGTGGCCTTTGGTGGCGAGTCTGAAGGCGAGCTCCAGTCGCGCATGGTCGCGGCGCTGTCCCACATCATGGCCAGGCCGCAGCACGACTGTGTGCTGGCAGTCTCCCACGGCTCTTCCTGCCAGGAGTTTCTTGAGTATGTGACTGGCAGGGGAGAGCTACCCGACAACGGTGCCGTGCTTCATTTTGGCTATTGCGACGGTGCGTTTTCGCTCCTTGATTGGTAACGAACGAAAGGACCCCTATGAATAAAGATCTGTATCTGGTCCGTCATGGACAGACGATATTCAACCTTAAGCGTATCATTCAGGGGTGGAGTGACTCGCCGCTTACGCAGTTGGGTTGCGACCAGGCGGCGCGCGCCGGCATGTTTTTACGTGCGCGCGGCATTGAGCCCGATCATGCCTACACCTCCACGCTTCATCGCACCGAGCAGGCTATCGCCAACCTGTGGCCGGGCTTGGCGTACGAGCGCCTGGACGGTCTGCGCGAGTGGTTCTTTGGCGACTTTGAGGCCGAGCGCGTGATGCTTATGCCCGAGCGCCCGTGGCGCGATTTCTATCGTCAGTTTGGCGGCGAGGGCCAGATGCAGGTGCGTGAGCGCATGGTGGCGACGCTGACCGAGCTTATGCGACGTCCGGACCACGAGTGCGTGCTCGCGGTGAGCCACGGCTCGGCTATCAAGGAGTTTTTGGACCACGTGCGGGGCGCGGCGGCAGACGAGCGCGAACGCGTGCCGGGCAACTGCTCGGTGCTGCACTTTGCGTTTGACGACGAATCCGACACGTTTGAGCTGATTGAGATTTTTACGCAGGAGGATTACGCACGCGAGCTGGGCCTTGAACCGCTTGTGGCTACTGCAGGTCCGCAGCGCGGATAACGCGAGCGTGGCGGCTCGGGTCGCCGGCATAACTTCTCGACGCAAAAGGGGCGGAGATGCATGTACCTGCTGCATCTCCGCCCCCTGTTTGTTGAGCTGCCGATTTTTGTGCTGCGCGGTCTGGTCTTGCTAGAACCGCGCGACTTGGTGCGTGAGCAGACCCGTCGGAACCTGCGGTGCGCCGCCGCTGACCTGCGCAGCGGGGAAGAGCGCGGCAACGGTAAAGTTGAACGGCTCCTTGCCGGTGTACGTTCCGGCGGAACGGGCCTCATCGGCCAGGAGCTGTGATACCCCGACTAGTGCGCCAGCGTAGGCAGGGTCGTCGGCCAGTACCGGCTCCGGCGCCTGGTCGAGCATGGCACGGATGGCGCCGACGGCGTCCTCGCGCTTAACCTCCCACACGCGGTGTGTAATGCCCGCAGGATCGGTGACGGCGTAGAGCGAGGCGCCCTCTTTGGCGGCGCCCAGGATGATATCCATGACGGGCGAGGCCTCGTAGGCGAGCGTTACGGGACGGGGCTGTACCTTGAGGTCGGCGAATGCGCGCGCAGCGGCGGCCGTATCGGCGGCAACCGCGTCGCCGCCCGCCAGCGCACCAACCGGGCAGATCGCCACAACGCCCGTCACGCGCCCCGGCTCCCCCGAGCATTCGTACACGTAATACGCCGCACCCGGGTCCTTGAGCATCAGGCCATCGGCAATGGCTCCGCGCAGAGCATCGTTGCCGCTCAGGATGCTGCCCATTGCGGGCAACGCCTCGAGCACGCGGTCCTGAGCCGGGCGGATGCAGGGAAACGGAAGTGCTTTCATGGGCGGTCCTAACGCACGAGTTGGTTTGTTCGCGGCTTATTATGCCCCAACTTGCCCATTCGCGTCCCAGAGCACGTTATCGGCGAGCGCGATGAGCACGTTCTGACAGCGAACGATATCGGCGTGGGGCACATATTCGTTGGGCTTGTGCGCGAGCGCGAGCGACCCGGGACCGTAGCTCATGCAATTGCGGTTACCTGTCTTGCCGGCAATGACGGCGGTGTCGGTGTAGCCGGTAAAGAAGCCGACGGTTGTGTCCGCGTCCGTCACGTCATCGGCGGCACGCTTGAGCGCTGCTAGAAGGGGAGAGTTCGGGTCGCGCTCGATGGCGGGGCGGTCGCCCGTCACGGTGTAGCTGCCATGGCAACCGGGAATGGCGGCTTTGGCGACGGCGATGGCCTGCTCTACCATGCGCTTCGCGGCTGCCGTATCGGTCGGCGGAGTCAGGCGCATATCGACCCAGACCTTGGCGCGGTCGGGCACGACATAGGGGCGATATCCGCCCTCAATTTGGCCAAACGTGATGGTCGAAGACCCCAGCTCATCATGCTCGGGCAGCGCTGCGAACGCATGGCGCAGCGCGCAGACGGCCTCGGCCATGGCGGCGACGGCATCGGCGCCCTTCCAAGGCTGGCTCGCGTGTGCCGTCACGCCAGCCATTTCAATCTCGAACCACGTACGCCCCTTGTGCGCCACCTGGATCTGTCCGTCGGTGGGCTCGGTGTCCAGCACCCATTCGCGCGAACCGACCCAGCCGGCATCGATGGCTGCCTCGGAGCCTCGCATAAAGTCCTCTTCGTCGACCGAGCAGATGAGCGAAAAGCCGCGGCGGGGTAGCGCGCCATCCGCCGCCACGCGCTCGAGCGTATGGACCAGTGCGGCAATGGCGCAGGCCAGGCCACCCTTCATGTCGCAGGCGCCACGGCCATAGAGTTTGTCGTTACGCACAACCGTCCCGAGCGGCGGAATGTCCGCGTCCCAGCCATCGCCCAGCGTAACGGTATCCATATGGCAGATATAGACGAGTCGCGGCTCGTCGCTTTGGCCCGGCACGGTGACCATAAGGTTGCGGCGCCCGGGGAGTACTTCGAGCTCTGCAATCTGCACGGCATCGAGTACCGGATGGCTCAGCTGCGCCAACTGTTCCTCAACCAACGCTTTGATATAGCGTTCAATCTCGCCCTCATACGCACCTGGGTCGGAACTGTCGATCCGCACGAGTCCTTGCGTAAGCCGCCAAGCAAAATCTGTATCAACCATAGGCACCTCACAGATAGTTAGGTCAACATACAGATTGTATGCCAAGAAGCGGCTCGGTGCATTTAATGGAGTGCTCACAGAAACGGGGGCGCCTCTCATGCGAAAGGCGCCCCCGCGGGCATTCAATGTCAGTGACGGGCAGGCCACATGGGGAACTGCCCGTCAGATCAGCCGGCGCTATTTGATCACGCGCACGCGATACATCGACGGAATCTGCTTGAGCGCCTCGA
Source organism: Collinsella aerofaciens (assembly GCA_052344885.1). Taxonomy (GTDB): domain Bacteria; phylum Actinomycetota; class Coriobacteriia; order Coriobacteriales; family Coriobacteriaceae; genus Collinsella; species Collinsella aerofaciens_CC. The sequence goes on along the minus strand of DAWDYI010000046.1, from coordinate 13,713 downwards.
TGGTGCTGCTGTCCAGGTGCTCGTCGGTGTCGAACATGGTGTAGGCGTTCTCGCCGGCGGACTCGTTGGTCATACGCTGCACGTTGGCGTTGTCCTTGGCCAAGATGGCTGTGATCTGGCCGATCATGTTGGGCACGTTGGCGTGCAGGCAGGCGATGCGGCTCGCGGCGCGCGCCTTGCCCATGCTGCAGGCGGGGTAGTTGACGCTGTGCGCGATGTTGCCGTTCTCCAGGTAATCCTTGAGCTCGCTGATGGCCATATCGGCGCAGTTGGCCTCGGCCTCGCCGGTGCCGGCGCCCGAGTGCGTGGTGATAAACGTGTTGGGCATCTTGACGGTTTTGGGCGTGGCAAAGTCGCAGCTAAACCAGCTCAGCTTGCCCTCGCGCAGGGCAGCGTCGACGGCGTCCTCGTCAATGATGGTTTCGCGTGCGTAGTTGATGAGCACGGCGTCGGGTGCCAACAGGTTAATCTGCTCGGTGCTGATCATGCCGATGGTGTCGGCCTTGCTGGGCACGTGTACGGTGAGGTAGTCGCAGCCGCGGCAGAGATCCTCGAGCGTGCCCACACGCTGCACCTCGCGGCTCAGCACCCACGCGTGCTCAACGGAAATGAACGGGTCGTAGCCGTAAACGTCCATGCCCAGGTCGACGCAGGCGTTGGCGACCTTGGAGCCCACGTTGCCCAGGCCGATGACGCCGATGCGCTTGCCCTTGAGCTCGCGGCCCACAAAGGCCTTCTTGGCCTTTTCGGCATCGACCTGAATCTCGGGGTCGTCGGCGTTGTCGCGCACCCAGTTCATCGATTGCACCACGCCGCGGCTCGAGAGCACCAGCATGCCTAGGACGAGCTCCTTAACGGCGTTGCTGTTAGCGCCGGGGGAGTTAAAGACGACGACGCCCTTCTTGGCGTACTCCTCGACGGGGATGTTGTTGACGCCGGCGCCGCAGCGGGCGATAGCGCGGATGCCCTCGGGCAGCTCGTAGCCGTGCAGGTCGGTCGAGCGCATCAGAATGGCGTCGGCCTCTTCGGCGGTGCTCACAAACTCGTAGCCCTCACCAAACTCGACCTTGCCGTCCTTGGTAATGTCATCGATGGTTTTAATCTTGCGCATGGAAAACTCCTTAGCAGGTTTTGATCTATACAGGGTGGTCTGAGATGGCTGATCGGCCCGCGCGTTGCGGGCTAGTTAGATCGCGGGCTCAAACTAAGCTGCGCTTCGAAGTCCTTCATGTACGAGGCCAGTGCCTGCACATCTTCCATGGTTACGGCGTTGTAGACGCTCGCGCGCATGCCGCCCACCAGGCGATGGCCCTTGACGTTTTGAATCTGGTGCTCGGCCGCGCCTGCGACAAAGGCCGCATCGAGCTCGGCGTCGCCGGTACGGAAGGTGACGTTGGCGATGGAGCGGCTGTCTGTCTGCGTGGTGCCATGGAACAGCTCGCTTTGCTCGAGCAGGTTGTAGAGCAGGTTGGCCTTGGCCCAGTTGCGCTCGGCCATGGCGCCAAGTCCGCCGGTTTGCTCCACCCAGCGGAATACCTTGCCGCACACGTAGATGCCAAAGGTGTTGGGCGTGTTGAGCATGGAGCCCTTGGCGGCCTGGGTCTTAAGGTCCATGTACTGCGGCGCCCGCGCAAAGGCGGGGCCGTCGGCGATGAGGTCGTCGCGCACGATAACCACGGTCACGCCCGCGGCGCCGGCGTTTTTCTGCGCGCCGGCGTAGATGAGCCCGTAGCGCTCAACATCGAGCGGCTGCGACAGAAAGCAGCTCGAGACATCTGCGACCAGCGGTACGTCGCCGCAAGCGGGCAGCTCGTGGTACATGGTGCCAAAGATGGTGTTGTTCTGGCAGATGTAAACGTAGTCGAGCCCGTCGCTCGCGGCCTCGGCGGCAATGCGCGCGTTGATGTCGGCCATGTCGGGGATGCGGTCGAAGTTGGTGTCCTCGGAGCTCGCGAGCAGCACGGCCTCGCCGTACTTGGCGGCTTCTTTGTATGCCTTGTTGGCAAAGTTGCCGGTCACGACGTAGCCGGCGCGGCCACGGCGCATGAGGTTCATGGGGATGCCCGCAAACTGCAGCGTGGCGCCGCCCTGCAAAAACAGGACGCGGTAGTTGTCGGGGATGCTCAGCAGGCGGCGCAGAGTTGCCTCAGCGTCATCGATGATCTGCTGGTACATGCTAGATCGATGGCTCATCTCGAGCACGGACATGCCGCAACCGCGGTAGTCCATCATCTCGTCGGCGATCTCGGCGAGCACGCTTGTGGGCAGTGCGGCCGGGCCAGCTGAGAAGTTGTGCACACGTGCCATCTTCTAGTTCCCCCTCGTAGTCGTTTGAACGTTCGGGATACTTTAGCACAGTGAAGCGCCAGGCGCGACCGCATCACGGTAAAACTCGAGTGCGTCGCTATGATTTACAGGATGGTTACATGGGGGAGGGGTGCTTTACTCCTCAGGCAAATCCGAATCTGCGAGCGAAGGCATGAGGTTCCTAGGCGCTTGATCTCTTCGTCGCAAATTAGCCACTTCCTGGTCACTACGACGCCAGTGTGGCGATGACGGCTTCGTCGCCGGCGTATATGAGGGTGTTGCCGTCGGGGATGATCGTCTGGCCGTCGCGCTTAAGCATCACCACAATAAACGGGTGCTTGCCCTGCGGCACGTCGCGCAGACGCTGGCCGGCCAGGCGACCGTGGGGCGTCACGGTGACCTCGCGCAGCGTAACCTCGGCACGCTCTTCGAACGTTGGGGCGGCCATCACCAACAGATCGCCTTCCTGGATCACGGTGTCGCCATTGGGCAGTACCGGGTGCGCCCCGTCGCGCAGCACCAGGACCACGAGCATGTCTGTGGCGCTGCCAATGTCGGCGAGCGAGCGACCGGCAAACGGATGTCCAGCGCCTACCTTGAGCTTGACGAACGACATGCCGTCTTCGTCGCGGTAGTCGTTAAAGGTGCGACGCACGTCGCCGGTCGCATCGATCATATCGAGCTTCTTCGCCACCGCCGGCAGCAGCGAGCCCTGCACCACAATGCTCGACACGGCAATCACAAACACCAGGTCAAATAGGTCGTGTCCGCCGGGAACGCCGGCCACCACGGCAAAGAGACTAAAGACGACCGAAGCTGCTCCGCGCAGGCCCGCCCAGCTTACGAGCGCGACCTGGCGAGGGTTCGTCCTAAACGGCGCTAGCAGCATGCCTACGGCGATGGGGCGGCTCGCAAAGAGCATAAACGCCATGAGTGCCAGGCCCGGTAGCAGCATTTGCGGCAGGCGTGCGGGTGTAACGAGCAGGCCCAGCAAGAAGAAGATGGTCATCTCTGCCATCTCGGTGAGGGTGTCAAAGAAGTGCGCCATCTCGACTTTGCCGGTGATGTCGCTGGCACCCAGCACAATGCCGGCCAGGTATACAGCCAAAAAGCCGTTGCCGCCCAGGTAGCTCGGCAGCGCGTAGGCGACGATGGCCACGGCGAACAAAAAGATGGTCTGCGCGTCCTTGGCCGTTGCGTGCGCGCGTTCAATCAGGCGGCCCGCCGCCCAGCCGATGGCAAGGCCCAGGCCCACGCCCAGGATAATCTGCTTGGCCAGCAGTGCGGGAATGTTGATGTCGCCGCCGGCCGCTAGTGTGGCGAGCACGGCAGTGAGCATGTAGGCGACGGGGTCGTTGGAGCCCGATTCGACCTCGAGCAGCGAGTCGGTGCCACCTCTCAGCGACAGGCTGTGCTCACGCAGTACGCTAAAGACGCTTGCCGCGTCGGTGGATGCCACGACCGATCCCAGCAGCAGGCCACCGATCCAGTCGAACCCCAGCGCGAAGTGGGCGAACACGCCGGTGATGCCGGCAGTGATGACGACGCCGAGCGTGCTCAGCAGCACCGCCGGCGCAGCGACGGGCTTGGCGCGGTCGATATTGGTGTTAAAGCCGCCGTAGAACATGATGAACAGCAGCGCCGTGCTGCAGACGGTTTCGGTGAGTGCGTAGTCGCTAAAGTCGATATGCGTCGGGCCGTTGACGCCCAACAGCATGCCCAGCGCGATAAAGATGAGCAGGGTGGGGAAGGGGAGTTTTTTGCCGACGGGTTTGATGGTCAGGCACAAAATGATGACGAGGCCGATAAAGAGAAGGATCTGGTTCATGGATAGTGTCCGCTCCTGGGTGGTTGGCGTGGCACGGTCAGTTGTCTGCGGTTATTTGTACCCAAAGATGGTGGGTTTATGGGGTTGGATTGCGGGCGTGCGCGATATCGTCATAGATGGCTGCCGTCTTTGCCTCTGCTCGGAAACCCTTTCCAGCTTTATTGCAACGGAGTACAATGGGTAACGTTTAAGTTCAACTTGAAGTTTTAGTTGCGGCACCGGGCTTCGGCCGCAATGCAAGGAGAGGCGTACCATGGCGATCTATGTGACATCTGATGCTCACGGGCACGTGCGTGCGCTTGACGAGGCCCTGTCTAAGATCTCTTTGACGTCCGACGACACGCTGTACGTGCTGGGCGACATGATCGATCGCGGGCCCGATCCGGTCGGCGTTATTAAGCTCGTGCGCTCGCTGCCCAACGCCCACGTGCTCAAGGGTAATCACGAGCAGATCATGCTCGATGCCATCATTGGCCAGGATCCGCTCGATGCCGAGACCTGGGATATCAACGGTGGCTGGACGACGCGTGAGCAGCTCAACGACATGGAATTTGAGGCATACGAGGAGCTCGTGCGATGGATGGCCGCGCTGCCGCTCTACGCGGTGGTCGAGACCGAGGAGCGCCCGTATCTGCTGGTACATGCTGGAATCGAGATGAAGGCGGCGCGCGCGTTTTTGCTTGAGCATGGTGTCGATTGTGCCGATGGCGTCGGAGCGGTGGGTGCCGATCGCGAGCTGCTGCAGCAGATGCTCGCGGTGCAGTCGTCCGATGACCTGCTGTGGATTCGTCACGGCTATTGGGATGTGCCGACTGGGCTGCTTTCTGCCGAGGGCAAGGGTCCGGTCGTGGTGAGCGGTCACACGCCAACGGTGTCGCTCGGGCGTTATTGCGAGGTCGGTGGTCTTGCGGGGCTCGATGAGGAGTCGGGCCGCGGGCAGATTGTGCGCCTGGGCGGCGAGGATGCCGCCGGTGTGCCCGATCGCATCGACATCGACTGCGCTGCCGCCACCGGCTCCGAGTTCGGTCGCGTGGGCATCCTGCGCCTGGACGACGGGGCGGAGTTCTACGCGAACATCAACCCGGGCGAATAATCGGTGCAAGGGGTAGCTAATTTGGGACGGGGCTTATTTGACTACTTTTGCCCTTCTGCCCGCTAATTGATTTCTCTGGGACGGGGATTAAATAATCATTTGGCTGCCCGCCGGCTAAGTGAGTAGACTTTTTTGGAAATGCCGAGCACCCAACATATTTGCCTCAATAAAACCGCAGGTCACAGACTTGTGCTCTGTTGGTGTGGTCGGGGATTCGGTAAAAGTCTACTCACTTAGTTTTGCGTGATGAATATTGTCCGCAACGAGACCCCAGCCGGGGTGATTCCATCGCAAATTCCGGTGACCGGGCAGCTAATTAGGCGCCGTATGGGTTGCGGTCGCGTTCTATGCGTTGGCGGATGTGGGCGTACTCGATAATCAGTAGCACCAGGAGTAGGGCCATGATGGCTAGGTAGCTCACCACAGCGCCCATCAGACCCAGCAGCTTAATCAAGATCACCGGCAGCACCACGCTTACGGCGAAGCAGATCAGGTAGATCTTGGTGACGTCTCCAGCGTGGCGTAGCACCGTGATGATGGCGTAGATAAAGTCGATGGCCGCGGTGACGCCGCCGGCGACGACCATCAGCAACGCCAGCGTACGGTAGCGCTCAAAGCTGAGGCCGTACATAAAGCTCATGAGGGGAATACCGGGACCTGCCATAAATGCGGCGCACACGCCGGTGATGGCCACGATCAGCGCCATAACGGCAACAATAATCAGGTCAAAGCGACGACGCTTGCGAGGATTAGCCCAAATGCTCGACAAGCGCAGGAGCTGCGGTTTGTAGACAAATCCGACGCTCAACAAAATAGCCTGCGCCGGAAAGAACAGGGCATTAAAGTACAGCTGATATTTGTATGCCAGCGTGCCTTCCATCACAAACTTGGGCATGCTCTCAATAAGGTTGAACAGGAACAGTGCACCAAAGAGCGGGGCGCACTGGACAAACAGGTGGCCGACCTCGCGCAGGCTCACGCGGCGCGATTTTTCGGTCTCGAGCAGGGCAAGCGGCGCGGTGACCAGCACGAGCGAGGCGATCGCGGCGATGCCCATGGCCATGGCCGCGATGGGCATGCTGCGCGTGAGGAACAGCGCCGCGCTAAAGACCGCGATGACGCCGACGGAGCGTAGCGTTTGGCTCATGCCGGCCAGGTAGAGCTTGTCGGCCTGCTGCAGGCGGCCTTCGTACACGTCGGCGACGCCGTCGATCACCTTGTAGAGGTAGACGCCCAGGCCGATCGTCGCCATCTGCGCGTCATAGCCGCGGGCGCTGCTGTACATGAGGCCGCAGCCTAGGGCGAGCGCTCCACAAAGCCAGCGGTTGAGCTGGTAGGAGGCAAAGGACGTCTTTTCGTCGATGTCTGAGACCTGGAAATTGCGCACGCCGTAGTTGCATGCGATCATGATGAGCGTGCCGGTGACGAAGGCGATGGAGAACTTACCGGCTTCCTCGGCGCCCACAAGCTGCGTGGACACAATGGTGAGCAGGGGAAACGCGAAGCCCCACACGGCGGTGCCCAGGGTATTCCAGAGATAGTCGCGACAGGTGGCGTGTTCCTCGTATTCGGCTTCCTGCGTGGAGAAGCCGCCGCCGTAGACAACGCCGAGCAGGCGGTTCCACCAGGCGTTGACCATGCGGTGGATGGGGTCGGGCTCGCGATCGCGTTCGCGCCGGCGACGGCGCGTGGCCTGGCTGCTGTTGGGGCCGCCGGCGTTGCGCTGGCTCAGCTCTTGGATGCGCGCGAGCTCTTCGGCCGTGTGGGAGGCGGGGAACAGGCCGTTCTCGATGCGTCCGCCCTGGGCCCTTGCGGTGCCGCTGCCCGCTACGGCGGGGTCGGCGACGCCATTGCGGCGGGCGATGGCGCGGCGAATGCTATCGAGGGGCGTGATGCTCAAAGCGGAGTCCTTTCTTTTGCTGCGCTTTAGTATAGACGCGACGGTGCTCGCTCGTGTTTTTGAACAGGTTGTTCGATAATTTCGGCGGCGCCATTCGGTAGTCGGCACTTAGGGACGTTCCTTATGTGCCGGCACTTTGGGAACGTCCCTAAGTGCCGGCATCCGGGGACATTCCTTGAATGTTGCCTGTTCAAGAGTGTCCCCAATGACTAGGCGTTTAAAAACGTCCCCAATGACTAGGCCGCTTGCCTGCGATTTTTGACCGTTGGGCGGGCTTGCCACCCTTGCCGCAAAAACGTTTTTGCATATCGGGTACAACGTGCTTTACGTGAGTAAAGTGCGCGCCGCGTCCATGTGTCGCGTTTTTAAAGGAGGCCCCATGCCTGGTGTTACCCCTGCAGAAGTTTTGTCCAACTTTGGTATTACGCTGGTCGAAGATCCCGCCGAGAATCAACCCCGTCTGCTGGTCGATCTACCCGCCGCGGAGCTCGTCGAGCACGCTATCCGCCGCGAAGAAGGCCGCATGGCATCCAACGGCGCGCTGGTGATTGAGACGGGGGAGCGCACCGGCCGTTCACCCAACGATCGCTTTATCGTTGACACCCCCGATGTTCACGACAAGATTGCCTGGGGCGCGGTCAACTGCCCGCTGTCCGTCGAGAGCTATGAGGCCATCAAGGCCGGCATCGTCGACTATCTCAACGAGCGCGACGTGTTCGTCACCCGCGGCATGGCAGGCGCCGACCGCAACCACACACGTCGACTGCTCGTTGCCTGCGAGCGTGCCAGCCAGGCACTCTTTATCAAGCAGATGCTCGCCCGACCGCTTGCCCGCGAAATCGCGCGCACCGGCGAGCCCGACTTCTGCGTGCTCGCAGCGCCCGGTTACCAGTGCGACCCCGCCATCAAGGGCCTCAACTCCAGCGCTGCGGTGGTCATCAACTTCCAGGAACGCGTGATTCTGGTCGCCGGCACCGGCTACTCCGGCGAGATTAAAAAGTCGATCTTTAGCGTCATGAACTATCTGCTGCCCGTCGAGGACGACGTGCTGCCCATGCACTGCTCGGCCAGCATGGATCCCGTCACGCACGAGACCGCCGTGTTCTTTGGCCTGTCCGGCACCGGCAAGACCACGCTTTCGGCCAATCCCACGCGCCTGCTGATCGGCGACGACGAGCACGGTTGGTCCGACATGGGCATCTTCAACATCGAGGGCGGCTGCTACGCCAAATGCGAGGGCCTGGACGCCTTCCACGAGCCCGAGATCTTCAACGCTGTCCGCTTTGGCGCGATCTGCGAAAACGTGGTGCTCGACGAGAACCGCAAGCCCAACTACGATGACATCTCGATCACGCACAACACGCGCGTGGCCTATCCCGTGGAGCACATTCCTAACGCGTGGACTAAGGGCATGGGCACCACTCCGAGTGTCGTGCTGTTCCTGACTTGCGACGCTTTTGGCGTGCTGCCGCCCATCTCACGCCTGACGGCCGATGCCGCTATGTACCACTTTGTGACGGGCTTTACGGCTAAGATTCCCGGCACCGAGGTCGGCGTCACCGAGCCCACGCCCACGTTCTCTTCGCTGTTCGGCGAGCCGTTTATGCCGCTCGACCCCATGGTTTACGCCAAGATGCTTGGCGAGCGCATTGCCGACGGCCGCACGCGCGTGTACCTGGTCAACACCGGCTGGATTGGCGGCGGCTACGGCGTGGGTCATCGCATCGAGCTGGCCTACACGCGCTCGCTGGTCGCGCGCGCCCTCGACGGCACCATCGAGGACAGCGAGTTCGTGCACGACGACATCTTTAACGTTGACATTCCCACGACGTGCCACGGCGTGCCCGATGGCATCCTGGTGCCGCGCCAATACTGGCAGAGCACCGCGCGCTACGACGAGGCCGCGCACAACCTGGCGGTGATGTTCGAGGAGAACTTCGAGAAGAAGTACTCGCACCTGCCCGAGTCCGTCAAAGCCGCCGGCCCGCACGCCCAGGTGTCCGCCGAGGCCCGTCATCGCGGCCGCGGCCTGCTGGGGCTCCGCCACTAGCGTCGCCTCAGACTCAAAACCACCATAAAGGGGGCACCTTTATGGTGGTTTTGCTCGCGTGGATGACTCGGGTTACAATACGCCTGACATATCGTCCCCTTCTCCGGATGGGGACAGCGCAAGCGTTCTTGTGACGGCACCGTAGGACTTTGAAGGTGGCCGTCGTGAGGGCGCTTTTTGTTTAGGCGCCCTCGCTCGGGCGTACGCTATGAAGGGAGAGCATATGAAGAGTTTCGTTGCCGAGGATTCGTTTTGGGAGCTGTTTCCGCAGGCGGCGGTCGGCGTCGTGGTCGTAAAGGGCATGAAGCCCGCGGCCCAGATTCCCCAGGAGGACGTGGATGCGATCGCCACGTTGCTCAATCGCGCCAATATCGATGCGGAGCGTCACCTGACAAGCGATACCATCAGCGAGAACGCACCGGTCAAGGCATGGCGCGAGGCCTATCGTCTGTTCAAGACCAAGAAAGGCGCGCGCTGCTCGATCGAGAACTTGCTCAAACGCGTGCTCAAAGGCAAGCCGGTGGGCCACATTACGCCCGCGGTGGATATTTACAACACGGTGTCGCTGACCTACGCGCTGCCCGTGGGAGGCGAGGATCTGCATGCGATCGAGGGAGACCTTCGCTTGAAGGTGACCGACGGTGGCGATACGTTCTTGCCGCTTGGCGAGGAGGCGGACGATCCGACGCTGCCCGGCGAGCTCGCCTACATCGACGATGCGGGCGCTGTGTGCCGCTGCTGGAACTGGCGCGACGGCGTTCGCACGGCGCTGTCCGATGATTCGGCCGATGCGTTCCTGGCGATTGAGTGCGTGGAGCCCGAGCGGATGGGGGATTGCCAGGCCGCGATTGATCGCTTAGCCGAGCTGCTCGAGCGCTATCTGGGAGCGACGGTTGTCGTTAAGACGCTTGTGACCCGCGACAATCCCTGCGTGGAGCTGTAGCGACGCCTGCGGATCATGTTCGCCGGTCAAAACCACCACAAAGGTGCCTGTCCCCTTTGTGGTGGTTTTTATGTTGATGGGTTAACAAATGGGGTATTTGGGTACGGGTGTCGCCTTATGCGACTAAGATGTTTACCCGTAAGCATTATGCAAGCGAAAGGCGGTCGTCTCCCATGCAGCAGAACGACGAGACACGTTTCGAGGACTTTGTCGGACTGATCAGCGGGCTCTACAAGGAGATTCAGCGCATTAAGACATCCGAGGGCGCAAGGCTGGGCCTCAAGGGCTCCGACGTTATGTGCCTTTACTATCTTGAGCGCAGCAAGGACGGCCTGACTGGCGCTGACCTGGCTCGCATGGCAGGCGTGACCCGCGCCGCCGTCTCGCGTACGCTCGCGCATCTGGAGGAGGGCGGCTACGTCGAGGTCGACGATTCGGGCGATGCCGCCGTTAAGTATCGTGCTCCGGTGCGCCTGACCGCTCTGGGCGGCGAGAGCATGAGCGAAGCGGACCGCATCATTCGCGACGTGCTCGATACCACCGGTAAGGCTATGGGTGTGGAGCAGCGCGAGCAGATGTATGCGTCGCTGCGCACGATTCTCAACACCCTGCGCGAGCTGTAGGGCCGCCAAGGCTTTTGCTTCCAATTAACAACTGCATAGTCCTGTTTGAGCGCGTATACCGTGCCGGGGCCTTGCTGTCAAAATTCCCTGCGCGGGACCTGCGCAAGAAAGGATTCGCTATGTCCGTCCGCATTATTACCGATTCCGCAAGCGATATGTCGCCGGTCGAGCACCCAGCACTGGCCGTTTTGCCGCTGTCCGTCACCTTTGGCACCGATGTGTACATGGATGGCATCGACATCGATCACCAGCGCTTTTACGAGATGCTCGTGGAGCGCGATGAGCTGCCCAAGACCGGCCAGGTCAACCCGTACGCGTTTTCGCAGGCGATTGCCAAGGTTCGTGAAGCCGGCGATGAGGCTGTGATTATTACCGTGGGCGCTAAGCTATCAGGCACCAATCAGAGTGCCCGTACCGCACTTGCCGAGGCGCCAGGCGGCGACGTTTACGTGGTGGATAGCAATAACGTCACTCTGGGCGAGCGTGTCATGGTCGAGTATGCCCTGCGCCTGGTGGATGAGGGTCGTAGTGCAGCTCAGATCGCGGCGGCCGTCGAGGCCGTGCGCGACCGTGTGGTGGTTATCGGCCTGCTCGAGACGCTGGAGTACCTGGTGCGCGGCGGTCGTCTGTCTGCTGCGGCCGGCGCCGTGGGCACGCTGCTCAACGTAAAGCCCGTGGTGGCTGTCGAGGACGGTCTGATCGTGCAGCTGGGTAAGGCGCGCGGTTCCAAGAACGGCCGCAATCTGCTCAATCAGAAGGTCGAAAAAGCGGGCGGCATCGACTTTTCCATGCCGCTGGCGCTCGGCTATACGGGCCTTTCGGATGCGGTGCTCAAGAAGTATATCGAGGACAGCGCGGCACTTTGGGCTGGCCACACCGAAGGCGAGTTGCCCGTTCACACCATCGGCGCCACCATCGGCACCCACGTAGGCCCCGGCGCCGTCGCCGTAGCCTTCTTCCAGCCCGCCAACTAACCGATCTGCCATAAACCACCACAAAGGGGACAGGCACCTTTGTGGTGGTTTATGCTTTTCCGGGTGGAAGGGAGCGAGCAATGGCGTCTGAGGGCTTTTTTGAACGGGTGTACGAGGTGGTCGAGCAGATCCCCGAGGGGATGGTCGCCACGTATGGTCAGGTGGCGCTGCTTGCCGGTCGTCCACGAAGTGCGCGGTACGTGGGGTATGCCCTGCATAGTAATCCGCGTCCCGGCGAGATTCCCTGTCACCGCGTGGTGTTTGCCGACGGGCACATATGCGAGGGCTTCGCTTTTGGCGGTCCCGATGCTCAACGTGAGCTTTTGCTAGGGGAGGGTGTGGCGTTTAAGGACGACATGCACGTCGACTTGCCCGCCTGTCGCTGGCCAGCAGGGCTCTAGCGCTCTGCCGTGGCCAAAACCACCACAAAGGTGCCTGCCCCCTTTGTGGTGGTTTAGTTTACTTGGGCTAACTTATGGAGAAGCTATGGCGGCGGATATTGATGCTGCAAAGTAAACCACGGTGAACTATATTGGTTTCAGCAACGGAGCAGGCAATAGGCGATGAAAAAGCCTGCCCTGTTGAGTTTGATTCGCATTCCTCCCCTCTGTGCGATTCAACGGTGTACTTCGGGAACAGGCCCGCTGGCAACTAACTGCCAGCGGGCCTGTTCCTGTTTGTCGGGGGAGTGCGATGGACGGAGCCGAAGCGGTCCGCTCCAAAAAAGGCGGACGCCGTAGCGCCCGCCCTATAGCAATCGAAAGCTCAAGTCAGCAGATCGGCCTAGTACACCATACCCATGGCGTCCTGAACCTCGGCCAGGGTCTGCTCGGCGATCTCGTTGGCGCGACGGTTGCCCTCATGCAGGACGTCCTTCACATAGTCCAGATCGTTCTCGTAGCGCTGGCGACGCTCGCGGATAGGTGCGAAGTACTCGTTGACGGCCTCGGTCACGTACTTCTTGAGCTGGCCGGAGCCGCCCATGCCAATCTCCTCGGCAATCTCGACCTCGGAGCGACCGGTGCAGATTGCAGCCGTCGAAAGCAGGCCGGACACACCGGGGCGGTTCTCGGGGTCGAACGTGATCATGCGCTCGGAGTCGGTCTGGCTCTTCTTGATGCGCTTGGCCGTTTCCTCGGCGGTCATCGAAATATTGATGGCGTTGCCGTAGCTCTTGCTCATCTTGCGACCGTCAAGGCCGGGCAGCAGCGGGGTCTCGGACAGCAGCGCCTCGACCTCGGGAAATACCTTGCCGTAGCGGTTGTTAAAGCGGCGGGCGATGGTACGGGTGAGCTCGATGTGCGGCAGCTGGTCGCGGCCGACGGGCACCACATTGCCCTTGCAGAACAGGATGTCGCAGGCCTGGTGCACCGGGTAGGTGAGCAGAAGGCCGGTGAGCTCGTGGCCCGAGGCCTCCATCTCGGCCTTGACCGTGGGGTTGCGCGCCAGCTCGGCCTCGGACACCAGCGACAGGAACGGCAGCATGAGCTGGTTGGCGGCGGGCACGGCGGAGTGCGCGTAGATCATGGTCTTGTCGGGGTCGATGCCGCAGGCAAGGTAGTCCATGACCATGTTGTACACGTTGTCCTGGATGTGCTCGGTGGTGTCGCGGTCGGTGATGACCTGGTAGTCGGCGATGAGTACGTTGGTCCTGGCGCCCATGTTCTGCAGCTCCACGCGGCCCTTGAGGGTGCCAAAGTAGTGACCCAGGTGCAGACGGCCGGTGGGGCGGTCGCCGGTAAGCATGGTGAACTTCTCGGGCGTCTTGGCCAGGCCCTCGCGAATGGCGTTGCTCTTTTGCAGCGCGACTTCGTAGCTGTTCTCGTTTGGCATGATTGCTCCTTACGTATGTTCATGGGTCAAGATGATAGCGCGTTTATTGGAGGGGCGGTGCGTAAGTAGGCGAGGGGCGGGAGAGGGACGCGCGTGCTGCGGCATGTGCGATGGGTGCGGCGCGGCCGCGCTTGGCTAACGGTGCCTTGGCGCATCCTCGGC
>DAWDYI010000045.1:0-19675 GCA_052344885.1 Collinsella aerofaciens | reverse complement strand
TGCCATGCGGACTCCGTTCCGGACCTCAACGGTCCAACTTTTTGTCCGCAGTCCCACGCACAAAACGGGATGAGCTGTCCCATGGTGATCCAAGACCAGAAGCATGTCCGATAGCGCGGCCAGGTCAAGAACAACAAGGCAAGCGTCACGCCAATTTGGACGAGCGTCTGCTGCAGTTTAAGGCTGCTGGCCCATATGGTAGAGTTAACCACCCATGAATTTCAGCACACTGCGTGCTACCTGTTCTTTTGTCATTTAGGGAAGTGAACTTGTGAATACTTCTGTCGCCAAGAAGGCCAGCCAGGCGGTGCGCCTGCTCATGATGGTGCTCACGGCAGTTCTCATCTTCTTCTTCATCAATGTCATGCTGCTCGTCTCCGATATCCAGGGCACGGCGCGTGTGGTCAACTACGCCGGCCTGGTGCGCGGCACCACGCAGCGAATCGTTAAGCTCGAGGACGCGGGCCAGCCTCAAGATGACCTGCTCAAAGCCGTGGATTCATACATCAACGGCTTGCGTTACGGAAGTGACGACCTCAACCTCGTCCGTCTCGACGACGATGAGTATCAGGCAAAGATGACCGAGCTTGCAAATTATTATGATGAGCTTTGCGCCGAGATTAGCCGCGTGCGCGAAGTCGGCTACGAGAGCACCGACATCATCTCCATGAGCGAGGAGTTCTTTGGCATTTGCGACGATGCTACGCGACTCGCAGAGGACTACTCTCAGGAGAAGGCGTCGGCGCTCAACTATCTCGAGGGCTTGGTGATCATCGACATCGTGGGCTTGGTGGCGACCTTTGCGGTCGAACTTGTTCGCGCGGTGCGCACTGCCGCGCTCAACCGCGAGCTGCAGAGCAAAGTCTATCTCGACGAAGCCACAGGACTGCCCAATAAGAATAAGTGCGAGGAGATCTTGGGGCAGGAGCAGCCTGTCTCCGCGGAGGCGCCCGTTGCGCTGTGCGTCTTCGATCTTAACAATCTGCATATGGTCAATAACAACTTCGGCCATGAGAAGGGCGATGAATACATTCGCTCTTTTGCCCAACAACTGGGAAGTGTGGCGTCCGAGACCTGCTTTGTGGGTCGCGACGGCGGCGATGAGTTTATCGCGGTGCTGTGGGATGCCGACCGAGCCGCTGTGGAATCCTGTCTCGCTCGGGTTCGTGCGAACGTGAACGAGTATTCCGGGGCTCACCCCGACATGCCTATCAGCTATGCGGTGGGCTACGCGCTTTCCAGTGATTTTGATGAACCGCCTATGATGCGTGAGCTCTTTTCTCAGGCCGACAAAAACATGTACATCGACAAGAACCGCGTAAAGACAGCCGAGGCAGCCGGGCCGCAACGCGAGGACCGCTAAACCCGTAGCAAAGGGTAGCTAATTTGGGACGGGACTCTTTTGGCTATTTGAGAAGTTGTGCCATGGCGTTGACGAATTTTTGGACTTGGAGGGTGGGCTCGAGCGGATAGTGCAAAAAGACCGGTACCTCGCGGCCGCACAGGAACGGCACGCCCACAAAGGCCGGGTGCACCCCCGACCACGCTCCACAGGTGAGCACCGCGTCGCCCTTTTCCTCGGCTTCGTTAAAGAGCGCAAAGTCGAAGCTATCCACATCGATCACGTCCACGCCGCCGTCGGCCAAAAGGTCGATGCGCAGGCTGTCCATGGCGTCGTTGCCGTGGCGCAGCACGCGCAGACGCATACCCTCCAAGTCGGCGACCGTAATGCGTGTCTTGCGCGCCAGTGGGCTCGTGCGCGGCAGGTCAATATAAAACGGCACGTCGACAATGCGGAGCTTTTGGCAGGCATCGCCCCAGCGCGGGGTCGAAAAACTCGACTGCACCACATCCACCTCTCGACCGAGGCTACGCATGACGGATTCGCGCTCGTCGTAGAGGTCACTTACCGGCACGATCTCAAATCGCAGCGACGGTTCCAGATCGTGGATGCCCGACCACATCGACAGCGTTTGGCGCCCCGGGCACATCATCGACACGCCCAGGCGCACCGCGCCGCCATCGCCCGCCGCGCGTCGGGCACGGCGAAGGGCATCCTCGGACTGGCGCATAATCGAGCGCGCGTCGTCTACCAGTAACGCGCCGGCCGGTGTCACCTTGACGCCCGAGTGCGAGCGTTCGAACAGTGTGATGCCGAACTCGGCCTCGAAACCCGACACCTGCTTGACGAGCGCCGGGGTCGACACGCGCAATTTTGCCGCCGCACGCGAAAAGCTTCCCAGCTCCGCGGCGGCCGATATGGCCTCAAGTCGTCGATCGTACACGTCAATCTCCCGTTTTCGCACCCGTGGCCACATGGCGCCACAGGGGGTTGTTTTCGCAGGTCACGCGCTTAATTGAGAAAAACTGCATCGCACGGTGTAAACCTACGGTTAACGCCATTCTAACAAATATGCAATTCACCTGCGCAAATGCAAAGCATACGATAACCAGCGAAAACCACGTGGGTCGATTAATGGGAGCGACCCACCGGGAGGCACAAGAAGGGAAGTTCCTATGAGCAATTGGCTCAAGCTCGAAGGCGATGTCTGCGCCGTGACTGGCGCACTCGGCGGTATGGGCGTCGAGATTTGCCGCGAGTTCGCCCGCAACGGCGCCAACGTCGTCCTGCTCGATCTAGACGAGGAAAAGGTCAAGGCCGCAGCCGCCGACCTCGCCGCCGAGTTTGGCATCCACGCCGAGGGCTACAAGATGAACGCCACCGACGAGGCTGAGGTTCAGGCCGCCGTCGATGCCACCATCGCCGACTTCGGCCGCGTCGACGTTCTCGTCAACACCGCCGGCATCCTGCGCTTCGCCGCCATGGAGGACCTGCCGCTGAGCGACTGGGAGCAGGTGCTCAACGTCAACCTCACCGGTTACTTCATCACCTCGCAGCGCTTTGGTCGCGAAATGATCAAGGCCGGCCAGGGTCGTCTGGTGCACATCTCGACCGTTGCCAGCCACTCCCCCGAGACGTTCTCGGGTGTGTACAGCTCCACTAAGGCCGGCGTCAACATGATGTCCAAGATGCTCGCCGCCGAGTGGGGCCCCTACGGCGTCCGCTCCAACTGCGTCGAGCCCTGCTTTGTCAAAACCCCCATGTCGGCAAGCTTTTACGCCGACCCCGAGGTCGAGAAGAGCCGCAGCCGTCTGATCGCCACGCGTCGCATCGGCGAGGTCAGCGATATCGCCAACGCCGTCATGTTCCTGGCGTCCACGCGCTCGGACTTTACCACCGGCGACGCCATCAAGGTCGACGGCGGCTTCTCCAACATGATGGGCGACCTCACCGCCAAGCCCGGCGGCCGTCGCGCATATGCCGACAACTACCTTAAGAACAAGGGCGTCGAGCTCTGGTCCGATGAGTCCGGCGTCGCCAAGCCGACTGACCAGTAAACCAACCTAACAGGGAGGCCCGCGGACACGCCCGCTCCTCCCCCGCATCGATTAGAAAGAGTCCAATGGCTTCCACCAACTCCAACAAGGGTCGCGCCGTCGTGCTTTCCGCCGCGTGCGTCACCATGTTCTTCATCAGCTCCATCGCGCTGTATTCCGTCGTGAGCAAGAACCTGCTCGCCGTCTACCCCGAGTGGTCCAGCGCTCTTACCTGGGCCTTCCCGGTCTTTCAGACCATCATGGCTGTGACGGGCATCTTCGCCGGCCGCATCTCCGATAAGATCGGCCCGCGCAACGTCGTGATCGCCGCCGCCGTGTGCTACGGCGTGGGCTGGTTCATGTCCGGCACCGTCACCGAGCCGTGGCAGTTCTACCTGTGGTTCTCGCTCGTCGCCGCCATCGGCAACGGCCTGGGCTACAACCCGGCGCTCACCACCGGCCAAAAGTGGTTCATCGACAAGAAGGGCCTCGCCTCCGGCATCACCCTGGCCGCTTCAACCGCCGGCCCCGCCGTGCTGTCCCCAGTGCTCGCCTCGCTGCTCATCCCGAGCCTGGGCATCTTTGGCGCCCTTAAGGCGCTCGGCGTCATCTTCTTTGTGACGATTGCTGCCTCCGCCCTGTTCCTGAAGGCCCCCGAGGCCGGTTGGCTGCCCGAGGGCTTCGAGGCCCCCAAGGGCGGCGCACATGCCGGCACCTTCGGCGACCTCACCCCGGGCGAGATGGTCAAGACCCCGCGCTTCTGGGTCCTCATCATCACCTTCGCCTTTGCCGCCACCGCGGGCACCCTGCTCGTGGGCAAGGTTGCCTCCATCGCCGCCGTCCAGCTCTTCGCCGACCCCACGAGCGCCGCGGCCGTCGCCCTCGGCGGCGTGGTCGTCTCCGTCAACACCTGCGCCAACCTGGTTGGCCGTCTGTCCTTTGGCCAGATCATCGACAAGCTCGGCGCCTATAAGTCGCTGCTCATCAGCCTTGTCGTCACCATCGTCGCACTCGTCATCATGTCGATGAGCTTTACGCAGAGCATGTTCTTTGTGGCGCTCGCCCTGCTCGGCTTTAGCTTTGGCGCCCTGCTCGTCATCTACCCGCCGCTCACCGGTGGCGCCTTTGGTACCAGCAACATCGGTGTCAACTACGGCATCATGTTTTTGGGCTATGCCGCTTCCACCTGGATCAGCCAGCCCATCACCGCCGTGCTGTATCACGCCGAGGCCGGCAGCGCCGCCTACCAGCAGTCCTTCTACGGCGCCATTGTGATCGCCGCCATCGCCGTCGTGCTCACCGTCTACATGATGGTCTCCGACAGCAAGAAGAAGTCCGCCTAGTTTTACCGATGCGACGAAGGGACAGCCCCTTTGTCGCATTCCACCGGTCACCAGTATTAAGGAGTCGAAATGTCTGAGCTCAACCCCGTCCGCATTGCCGTTATCGGCGCCGGCGCCATGGGCCGCAACCACATCCGCTTTGTCACCGAAGAGCCCGAGGCCGAGCTCGTCGCCATCGCCGACGCCTTTGAGGGCGCCCGCGCCACGGCCGAGGCCGCCGGCGTGCCGTTTTACACCGATCCCGCCCAGATGATGGACGAGGTCAAGCCCGAGGCCGTCATTATCGCCACCCCCAACGATCTGCACCTGGGCGTTGCCCGCGAGGCTGTGAAGCGCAACATCGTACCGCTGGTCGAAAAGCCGATCTCCAACGACCTGGAGGATGCCCAGGCTTTCGCCGCCGAGGCCGAGACCGCCGGCGTGCCCGTGCTCGTGGGTCAGCACCGTCGCCACAACCCCTTCGTCAACAAGGCCAAGGAGATCATCGAGTCTGGCGAGCTGGGCAAGCTCACCGTGTCGAGCTTCCACTACATGATCTATAAGAATGACGAGTACTTCGATGTCGAGTGGCGTCGCAAGAAGGGTGCCGGCCCGATCCTGGTCAACCTGGTTCACGACGTCGACCTGCTCCGCTATCTGCTGGGCGAGCCCGTTGCCGTCCAGGGTATGCAGTCCAGCGCCGCCCGCGGTTTTGAGACCGAGGACTCCGCCGTGGTCAACGTCCGTTTTGCCGATGGCGCGCTCGCAAGCATGACCATCTCCGACGCCACCGCCAGCCCCTGGAACTGGGAGGCCACCGCCCGCGAGGATCCGCAGTACCGCCCCTTCGACGCCGACGCCTACTTTATCGGCGGCACTAAGGGCGCCCTGTCGCTGCCCCGCCTGCACCAGTTCTCCTACGACGGCGCCTCTAACTGGCACAAGCCGCTGCAGATGGAGATTCCGGCCGTCGACCCGGCACTGCCGCACAAGATGCAGCTCAAGCACTTTGTGAAGGTTGTCCGCCGCGAGGTCGAGCCCGTCGTGACCCCCGCCGACAACGTTAAGACGCTCACGCTTCTCAACGCTATCAAGGAGGCCGCCGAGACCGGTCAGCTCGTCGAGCTGTAATGCCTTAAGAGCGACCGCGGCAGAAGCCCCATGCCGAACCCTTCGGTCCGTCACCAACAAGCCCCTCTTCTTTGCCCCGCGAGCAGCCTCCTGCCCGCGGGGCATTTTGCTACCTTGCCGACGATTTTTCTGGAGCGGGGGGCTATTTTGCACCTCGGCTTGATTCGTTCGCCACGAAACGCGCCTATCTACTACGTTTAGCCGATCGCCCTCAACCATGCCAAATTTCTCGAAATAAAAACCGCAGGTAGACGGGTTGCATATTTTCGGAAAACCCAGGTATGGTCAGCCCCTGCAGGTAAAACGTAGTAGATAGGCCGTTTTCATGGCGCGGCCCCAAAACAGCCTTTTGGGACGGGTGGTATCCTTGGTAGCCCTATGCTGCAGACGCACCTTAAACACAAGGAGTCCCATGGATCTTATCGCCCAGCTCGCCCGCGAGCTCAACCTTAAGGTTGCCAACATCGAGGCGGCCGTCAAGCTCATCGACGAGGGCAACACCATTCCCTTTATCTCGCGCTACCGCAAGGAGGCCACAGGCGGCATGGACGACGTCGCCCTGCGCGCACTCGACGAGCGCCTGTCCTACCTGCGCAATCTTGAGCAGCGTAAAGAGGACGTCATTCTGCTCATCGACGCCCAGGGCAAACTCACGCCCGAGCTCGAGCAGCAGATTCGCGAGGCCACGCAGCTCCAGCGTGTCGAGGACCTCTACAAGCCCTACCGCAAAAAGCGCATGACCCGCGCGCAGAAGGCCCGCGAGGCCGGCCTGGAGCCGCTCGCCAACATGATCATCATGCAGGCGTCGGCCAAGGGCAGCGCACTCGACGCCGCCGCGGAATACGTCAACGAGGAGGCCGGCTTCGACACACCCGAGAAGGCGCTCGCCGGCGCCGCCGACATCGTGGCCGAGACGGTAGCCGAGGACCCGGAGAACGTCGCCGACCTGCGCGCCTTTACGCAAAACACCGCCGATATCGTCGTCGAGGCCACCGACCCCGCCGAGAAGACCCCCTACGAGCCGTACTACAGCTATGACGAGCCACTGCGCCGTATACCCAACCACCGCGTGCTGGCTATCGACCGCGGTGAGCGCGAGGGCAAGCTCCGCGTGCGCGTGAACGTCGACGGCGCTGCCGCCACGGCACGCCTCGGCAGCCGTTGGCCCCGACGCCAGGGCGTCTTCGCGCCTGTTTTTGATGCCGCCATCGCCGACGGCTACAAGCGCCTGATGGCCCCCTCGCTGGAGCGCGAGGCCCGCGCCAAACTCACCGTTCGCGCCCAGACCGAGGCCATCAACGTCTTTGCCAAGAATCTCGAGAGCCTGCTCTCGGCACGCCCCGTGCGCGGCGCCCGCGTGCTCGCGCTCGATCCGGGCTACCGCACCGGCTGCAAGGTCGCCGTCATGGACGAGACCGGCAAGCTGCTCGACCACGGCGTGGTCTATCCCACCAAGCCGCGCCACGACGTCGCCGGCACCAAGCACGAGCTCGCCCGCCTCGTCAAGAAGGACGGCGTCAACACCATCGTCATCGGCAACGGCACCGCCAGCCGCGAGACCGAAGAAGTCGTCTCGGAGTTCATCGCCGAGCAGGCGCCCAGCCTTCGCTACACCATCGTTAACGAGGCCGGCGCGTCGGTGTACTCCGCTTCCGAGCTCGCGAGCCAGGAGTATCCCGACCTGGACGTCACCGTGCGTGGCGCCATGAGCCTGGGCCGTCGCCTGCAAGACCCGCTGGCAGAGCTCGTCAAGATTCCGCCCCAGTCTATCGGCGTGGGCCAGTACCAGCACGACCTTGACCAGGCCGAGCTCTCGCGCACTCTGGGCCACGTGGTGGAGGACGTCGTCAACCACGTAGGCGTCGACGTGAATACCGCGAGCGCGAGCCTACTGGGATACGTATCGGGCATCACGCCGAGCGTGGCCAAAAACATCGTGGCCTACCGCGAGGAAAACGGCGCCTTTACCGATCGCCGTCAGCTTAAGAAGGTCCCCAAGCTGGGACCCAAGGCATATCTCAACGCCGCGGGCTTTTTGCGCATCAGCGGTGGCAAGAACCCGCTCGACGCGACAAGCGTCCACCCCGAGAGCTACGAGGTGGCCACATCCGTCCTGGAGCGCGCCGGTGTGGCGGCCAGTGAACTCAGCCGCGGCGGCGTGCCCGACATCGAGCGCCGCCTGGGCAGCATCTCGGCGCTGGCAAGCGACCTGGACTGCGGCACCCTCACGCTCATCGACATCGTCAACGAGCTCAAAAAGCCCGGCCGCGACCCGCGAGACGACGCGCCCGAGGTGGTCTTTAGCCGCTCGGCGCTTTCCATCGATGACCTGGAGCCCGGCATGGAACTCAAGGGCACGGTGCGCAACGTTGTGGACTTTGGCGCCTTCGTCGACGTGGGCGTGCACCAGGACGGCCTCGTGCATATCTCAAAGCTGGCCAACCGCTTTGTCAAGCACCCGAGCGACGTGGTGCGCGTCGGTGACACGGTCAAGGTGTGGGTCGAAAAGGTCGATCGCGACCGCAAGAAGATCTCGCTCACCATGGTACAGGGGAAGTAAACCGCCAAAGCAGGGGTACCCCCTGTAGTGACGTGCAAAATCGCGAGTATTCTGCAAATTCCGCTGTTCCGGATGCCTCCCAGAGGCGAAAAAGCAAAAAAACAGCCCCCGTTTTAGCGTCGTCAGAGCCAAAACGGGGGCCGTTCCGTGCTTCACCCAACTGGTAAAAGCCTTTACCTTGCTGAATACTCTCAATTTTGCACGGCGCAGGCAGGGGTACCTTTGCCCACGGCAGGATATGGAAGCCAAGCGCCAACTTGCTGGCAAGCTCGTGTCGGCAGCCCCGGCCTTTCCTTTGCCTAGCGCGACCCTCGAGAAGCGCGTGAGCGATAGGGAAAGGAAAGGCCGGGGCGAGCAGCCCGCGGCGTAGCCAGTGTTCGCGTTACGGCAGGATATGGAAGCCCAAAGCGGCGATATCCTTGGCAAAGCCGCGCACGGTGTCGAGCGAGACCTCGTACGGGTCGCGACCGATGTTCTTGCGCTTGGCCAGGATGCTGTTGGGCACTGTAATGATCTGGCAACCGCAGGCTTCTGCCTGGTAAATGTTAATGAGCTCGCGCGTGGACGCCCACAGGACCTCACAGTTGGGCTTGGCGGCGGCCTTCTTGACCGACTCCGTCATAAACGGAATGGGGTCGACGCCGGTATCGGCGATACGGCCAGCAAAGAGCGAGATGATGGACGGCGTCTCGGTGTCAACGGCCTCGACCATCTCGTCAACCTGCTTAGGCGTAAAGATGGTGGTGACGTTGACCTTGATGCCGTCGGCCGAAAGCTTGCGCACCAGCTCGGCGGTGGACTCGCCCTTGGTGGTCACGCACGGAATCTTGACGTAGACGTTCTCGGCCCAGGTAGCGATCTCGCGGGCCTCGACCTCCATGGTCTCGACGTCGTCGGCAAAAACCTCAAACGAGACGGACACATCGGTGATGTGGGCCAGGACCTCCTTGGCAAACGCGCGGTAGTCCGTCACGCCGCCCTTCTTCATAAGGGACGGGTTGGTCGTGAAACCCTGAACGTTGCCGTTCTCGTACATGTCGAGCATGCCCTCGAGGTTTGCACCGTCAGCGAACACCTTGATTGCCATCTGCCTGATTCCTTTCGTTAGCATACGGCCGATAAACTGCTAAACACTTTACCTACGTTTATCAAAGCGTGAGCTGCGGTTTTTTATCTTCTCGGCGAACGGTATAAACACCTCAGTGTTTGGATTGATAAATCGATTGAGCATGCAAAAGCAAAGAGTCGCAGTTTGAGCAAACGTCAGAACGTGGGATTCATTAGATGAGGCCGAAATGCTGCATCGCTGTGACGGTGCCGTCGTGTGCGACATCATCAGTCACGTAGTCGGCGAGCGCCTTGACCTCGGGCATAGCGTTGCCCATGGCCACGGCCGTCTCGACAGCGGCGAGCATACCCAGATCGTTGCCGGAATCGCCAAAGCCAAAGGTGCGCGCGTTGCCGGTGCGACCCAGGTATTCCAGCGCTCGCGCCACGCCCACGCCCTTGTCAATGCCCTTGGGGCTCAGCTCGCGATTCTGGCCACCGGTGTTGCACAGCTCAAACTCGCGATCGATAAAGCCGTCATCGTTGGCCACGCGAGCCAAACTGGGCACACTGAGGCATACCTTGCCCACGCGCAGACTGCCGTCGACGCGCATTTCCTCGGTGCTGTGCACCACAGAAGTGCCGATCAGAGACGACTGCTCAACACCCGCGGGTTCCAGGGCAAAAGTAGCCACGTTGGTCTCGAAAAAGGCCTCAATCCCTGCCGCGGCCATACGGCGCGCAAGCTCCTCAATAACGTCCTCGTCAAAGCAGTCCTCATGCACCACGCGGCCCTCGACCTCGAGCGTCGCTCCCGCCATGGCAACGACACCCGCAGGCTCCAAAGCACGCAGACCATCGGCAATCAGCCACAAGGGACGACCCGTGCAGATAAACGCCTTGTGCCCTGCGTCGCGCAGACGATGAAACGCCTCGACGACCGCCTGCGAGGGGCAAACCGCCGAAAAGTCCTTGTCGGTCATGTTGTCGGGATCGAACGACGTCAGCGTGCCGTCCACGTCAAAAAAGAGCACGGCGGAATCGGGGCACGCATCAATCATATGGGTTCCTTTCGGGGGCGAGAGTAAACGAAGTATCCATCATATAATGGAGCGACGCAACCAGAGAGGTCACCCATGGAATTTTACGCAAGCTGCCCCGAGGGCTTTGAGTCCGCACTCGCCGATGAGCTTAAACGCCTCGGGCTTTCGCATGTTCGCCGGCTGAAGGGCCGCGCTACATTTGAGGGCGAGCTCGAAGAAGGCTACCGCGCCTGTCTGTGGTCGCGCCTGGCGAGCCGTGTGTTCGTGGTACTCGGGCGCTTTGAGGCGCAGGATGCCGATGAACTGTACGATAGCGTTTACGACATCGCCTGGGAGAGCATCGTCCGCCCCGGCGCCACCATCGCCATCACCGCCCGCGGCGTGACCGAGCAGCTGCGCAACACGCGCTTCTCGGCCCTGCGCGCCAAAGACGCGCTGTGCGACCGCCTGGCCGAGACCACGGGACGTCGTGCCGACGTCGATGCCGCCGACCCCGATGTTCACCTACTGCTTTCGCTGCGTCAGCGTCGCGCGAGCATCAGCCTGGACCTTTCGGGCGACCCGCTGTTCAAGCGTCTGCCGCCCGCTGCGACTCGTGCCGGCGAGGGCGCACACGTGTTGCGCCCCGACTACGCCGCCCTGGTGCTGGCGCAGGTCGGCTGGACCGCACTGTGCGAGCGCGAGTTAACGGCTGACGATTACGAGAATGAAGCCCTTCCCACGCTAATCGATGCCTCGTGCGCCGGCGGCGGTCTGCTGCTGGAGGCCGTGAACATTCTGACCAACCGCGCCCCGGGCGCCGCACGCGAGCGCTGGGGCTTTGAGGGCTGGCAGCTACACGACGCCGCCCTGTGGGAGCAGCTGCTTGCCGAGGCGCGCTCGCGCGAGGCGGCAGCGCGCGAGCGCCAGGCGCGCATCGTGGCCGCAGACATCGACCCCGCCGCCCGCAAGACCGCCGAGCGCATGGTCAAGTGTGCCGGCTACAAGCGCTTTGTCGATTTTTGCGCCGCTAAGTCCGCCACCGTGCTGGACCACGCGGGCACTGTCGCCGGCGCCGCCGTGGTCGCAGACACCACTGAGACCCCGTTTTCGCTCATGCACGACGCCATGACGCTGGTCGGCGAGCTGCGCCGCGCGCCCGAGCTCGCTTCGGCACCGGTCGCCGCGCTCACCCGCGATAGCCTTATGGCACGCGCCCTTCACGCCGAGCCCGAGCACTCCATCGCCGTCATGCCCAATAACGAGGAGGCGGCTATTGAGGTTTGGCCCTCGCTCGACCACGCCGCCGCTGCATTCGAAGCTGCGACCAGCGTAGATGCCGAGGAACAGTCCGCGGACGCCGTGGACGAAGCTGCCGACACCCCCATGTCCGAACCTACCGCCACGCTCGACTTGGGCGACGGCAAGCCGCTGCCCGTGCTCATCCCGGAGTCCGAGCAGTTCGCCAACCGCCTGCGCAAGAACGCCCGTCTGCGTCGAAAGTGGGCAAAGCGCGAGGGCGTTAGCTGCTACCGCGTCTACGATGCCGACCTGCCCGACTACTCCGCCGCCATTGACCTGTACGAGGGCTGCCCGCAGACGCCGGGCCGCTGGCTCGTCATCGCCGAATACGCCGCGCCCAAGACCATCGATCCCGCGCTGGCCCAGGCCCGCATGCTCGACATCTTGGCCATCGCGCCGCGCATCCTTGATGTTCCGGCCGAGCATGTGCACGCCAAGGCCCGCATGCGCTCGCGCGGCGGCTCGCAGTACGGCAAGCAGGGCGCCGGCAAGGGCGGATCGGGCGAGCGCGCCAACATCGCGCGCCGTCGTCTGCCGCTCATCGAAGAAGGCGGGCTCACCTTTGCCGTCAACTTTGACGACTACCTGGATGTGGGCATCTTCTTGGATCACCGCGTCACCCGCAACCTAGTGCGCGAGCACGCCAAACAGGCGCGCCGCTTCCTCAACCTGTTCGCCTACACCGGCACCGCCACCTGCTATGCGGCCGACGGCGGCGTCGAGGAAACCGTGACAGTCGACCTCTCGAACACCTACCTGGACTGGGCCGAGCGCAATATGCGCCAGAACGGCTTTGTTGGTCCGCAGCATCATTTTGTGCGCGACGACGTGCTCGCCTGGATTCGCGACCAGCGCCAGACGCGCAACCGCTGGGACCTGATTTTTGTCGATCCGCCCACGTTTTCGAACTCATCCAAGATGGGCCGCCGCACCTGGGATGTCCAGCGCGACCATGTTGAGCTTTTGGCCGGCGTATCGCGCCTGCTCGCACAGGGCGGCCACGCCATCTTTAGCTGCAACCTGCGCGGCTTCCGCCCCGAGACGCGCAAGCTCGCGCGCGCGGGCGTCGTGCTGGAGGACATTACGGCGCAGACCATCCCCGAGGATTTCGCGCGCAACCAGAAGGTGCACCACTGCTATATCGTGCGCCGCCTGCCCATTGGGGACGCCATGGCCGAGGTCGGCTTTAGCGCCGAGGAGATTGCCGAGCGCGTCGAGGAGCTGCGTAACCCCGAGGCCCGTAAGCCTCGCGCAACGGCGCCCGCGCACGCGCAGGCCGGCAACGGCAAGTCCAACTTTGCTGGCAAGCCCTCCCCCGCCGGCAAGCTCAAAAAGAAGAAGTTCTACGCCAGCAAGCCCAAGGGCAAATAACAAAGTTGCGGTGGAATACGGACTGTTTTGCCTGGAATTAGGCAAATTTAGACCGTATTTCACCGCAACTCATATTGGGATGGCGGATGCCGACCTATCCCTGGATGACCAATCGGTAACCAATACCCACGTGCGTCTGGATATAGCGCGGGTGCGCGGGGTCGGACTCGATCTTCTTGCGCAGCGTGCCCATAAAGACGCGCAGGCTCGCCAGGTCGCTCTTAGTTGCCGTGCCCCAAATCTCGTGCAGGATAAACTGGTGCGTTAGTACCTTGTCGGCGTTATGTGCCAGCAGGCACAAGAGCTTGTACTCAATCGGCGTCAGATGCAGCTCCTCGCCATCCATCGTGGCAATGCCGGCATCAAAGTCGATATGCAGCTCACCGGTATCGAACGAGCCCTCGGAGGCAACACCACCCGTTTGCGCATACGAAAGGCGCCTGAGCGTCGTGCGAATGCGTGCAAGCAGTTCCTCGACCGAAAACGGCTTGGTCAGATAGTCGTCGGCACCGGCATCGAGCGCGCGGATTTTGTCCGCATCCTCGCTGCGCGCCGAGACCACGATAATCGGCATGCCCGACCATGCGCGCACCGACTCCACCACCTTGACGCCGTCCATATCGGGCAGGCCCAGATCGAGCAGCACAATGCTCGGTGCCTGCGATGAGGCGGCGGCGATGGCGGCATGGGCGGTCTCCACGGCCATATGACGCAAGCCGTGCGCCTCGAGCGCGGCAACAATAAGGTTGCGGACGGCGGGGTCGTCCTCAACGACCAAGATGAGCGGTTTTACGGCAGAGTTCGGCACAGCGCTACTCCTTATCAAACGAAACGTCGGCGACGGGAAGCTCAATCGTAAAGACCGAGCCGTGCGGGTCCGCCGCGGCAACCTCTATGCTACCGCCATGCGCCAGCGCAATGGAGCGGCAGAGCGAAAGACCCAGGCCCACGCTGCGATGGCTGTCGGCAAGACCGTGGTTGGCGGTGTAGAACGACTCAAAGATTCGCTCGCGGTCCTCGGGCGCAATGCCCGGGCCGTCATCGGCCACCGAGCACGCCACGCGTCCATCGTCGACGCTAATCGAAATCATGATATGCGAGCCTGCGGGCGTATAGGTGATGGCGTTGTTCACCAGATTGACCACCAGCTGCACCATCAGGCGCGCATCGACGTTGACGAGCGCCGGCTCATCGCACGCCACCACCTTAAGGTCGTGCTCGCGCACGGCAGGGTTCACGTGGCGCAGCGCCTCCTCCACGATATCGTCCATGAGCTCGAGCGTGGTCGACAGGCGCATACCGCCGCCCTCGAGCTTGGTGATGGCGAGCAGGTTCTCGACGGTGGCGTTGAGCCATTGCGCATCCGAGCGAACGGACAAGAGCAGGCCGCGGCGCGTTTGGGCGTCGAGCACGGCGGTGCCGGTCGAGCCCTGGTCGAGCAGCACATCGGCATTACCCGAAATACTGGTGAGCGGCGTGCGCAGGTCGTGCGAGATGGAGCGCAGCAGGTTGGCGCGCAGCTGCTCATTTTTGGCAAGCACCGCCGCCTCCTCGCGGGCCTCCATGGCGCGGGCGCGATCGAGCGCCAGCTCGCCTTCGCTCACGATAGCATCGGCAAGTGTCCGCTCCTCGTGCGTCAGCACGTCGGGCTCGGCAACGATAGCCAGCACGCCCACCACCGAGGCGGGGTCGCCCGAGCGCGCGAAGCCGTCGCCTGTGCGAACCGTCAGGTAGATGCCATAAAACGCCGAGCCGCCGAACGTAGCATCGAGCGGCGTTCCCACATAGGCGGACGCCGAGAGCCGCGGCGGCATCTGCGGCGCCAGTTCGTGCACCGGTGCCGCATCGCCCACAGCTGTGTACGTCGCACGCGGCAGCAGGTCATCATCGTCGGCGTCGGCGCTGTACCACACGACCGGACAGCCCGAAAGACGCGCCAGCTGCGTTGCCATGGCATGGATAATTTGCTGCTGGTCGGCACACCGCTGCAGCATGCGGTTGGTCTCGAGCACCATATGCGTGCGGCGGTCGCTGGCGGCAGCCTGTGCCAAGGCGCGGCGCAGGGCCAACGCAATCGAGCTCGACACGAGCGAGACCACGAACATGATGAAGAACATGCCGGGATAGCCGCGGTCGATAAGCGACAGCGAGTAGCGCGGGTCGACAAACAAGAAGTTGTAGAGCGCCACGGCGGCAGCCGAGCTCAGCAAGCAATACAGGCGACTCCAGGTAAAGAATGCGCACAGCTGAACGGCGAACACATAGACGATCATGATGCTCGGCGCGAGACCCGGATGGTCGAGCAGCGCGCCCACAATCGTCGCCGCGACCAGCAGCCCCACCGATACGCAGGCGTCATACAGAGGAGTGCGGCGCGTCAGCGTTGTGCGCCGCCACCAAAAGTTATCGGCGATATCGCCGTCCGCACGAACGTCCATCAGCGTCCCGCCCCTCTCTCAAAAACAAAAACCACCACAAAGGGGACAGGCACCTTTGTGGTGGTTTCCCCTTGTGGTGGTTCCAAGTGTAAAGCCTTTGCAACCTGCGGTCGTTAGACAAACAACACGTGCGCGAGCAGTGCGCACACGCACGCCGCGACAAGCACCGTCACCACGATCGAAATCACGCGGTCGGCCATGTCCATGTTGGCACGATTCGTAAAGAACCGATCTTCGGCGGCGTCGACGCGCGCCTCACGCGCCAGCTCGGCAGCAAAATCGCAACCGTCAAGCACCTTTGCATCCATGGTTTCCTCCCAGGACTCAATCCCCGTCAATACAAGCCCGCCCGTTCGCAGACAAACCTCGAGCGTCGACTACGGCCGCTCGTTGGGAGCCAGGCGCTGCATCTTGTTCACGGCCTTGAACTTGGTGAACAGCGGCACGTACTCAAAGCTCACGTTGGAGTTCTCCAGGCCGTACCAACGCGCGGGCGTGCCGGCGGCGCGGCGGATGATGTACTTGAGCGTGATAGCCGTACGCTCGCTGGGCTCCACATCGCTTTCGGGCGCCAGAAGCTTACGAATCAGGACGAACTTGAACGTGCCGATGTTACCCGGATCCTTGTAGACCGAGTAGTCATGCGTCTGCGGCGGCAGCTCGCCGGTGGCAGCCAGGTCCTGAACAACCTGACGCAGGTAGGCATTGACGCGCTGGTTGATCTTGTAGCCCAGGTACAGATGCACGCGGAACACGTAGTCGGTGCCGAACGTCTCGACCGAATAGGCAAAGGTGTGCGGTTCGTCCATAGTCTCGACATTCACAAACCACCAGGCGCGGGCGCGCTTGGGATGCTTGTCCAAGATCGAATAGACGATATCGCGGTCGATGTAGTCGGTATGGGTGTCCTTGGTCAGGTACACGACGTTGTCGCTCATGCGCTCGTAACGGTCGTCGTCACGCAGGCGCTTGAGCTGCGGCAGGTAGCTGCGCAGCGGCAGCAGCGTAAACTGGCGCTGCTCGACCGCCGTGCCGTTGTACCAGCACACCATAATGCCCATGATGAGCATGGCCATAAGGATGGTGAAGTAGCCGCCGTGGAAGAACTTGGTGAGCGAGCTCACGAAGAAGAAGCCTTCGAGCAAAAGGAAGAAGGCCGCGAAGATCCACGGAGCAACCTTGAGCTTGCGCTCCTCGTGCAGGTAGAAGAAGAGCAGCATCGTGGTGCACATCATAGTCAGCGTAATGGCAAGGCCGTAGGCGGCTTCCATATGCGCCGAGTTCTGGAACAGCAGCACCACGATGACGCAGCCCACGAGCATGACGTTGTTGACCATGGGAATATAGAGCTGGCCTTTGGTCTCGGCAGGGTAGAAGACCTGCATGTGCGGCATGAGGTCCAGGCGGCTGGCCTCGGACACCAGCGAGAATGCGCCGGTGATGAGCGCCTGCGAGGCAATGATGGCCGCGACGGTGGAAAGGCCGACGGCAAAGGGACGCAGGCCCGGGGTGAGCATCTGGTAGAAGGGATTGAGGTCGGCGATACCCATGAGCTCGGGGTTGGCGGCGTTGTTGATAAGCCAAGCGCCCTGGCCCATATAGGAAAGCAGCAGGCAGCACTTAACGAACGGCCAGGTAGCGTAGATGTTGCCGCGGCCCACGTGGCCCATGTCGGAATAGAGCGCCTCGGCACCGGTGGTGGCAAGGAAGCAGCTGCCCAGAATCATGATGCCCGCGTGGTTGTTGGGGCTCAGCAAAAAGGCGATGCCGCGCACCGGGTTGAGGCACAGCAGCACGGCGGGATGCTGGAAGACAAAGAACAGACCCGTACCGCCCAGGAACAGGAACCACAGCGTCATGATGGGGCCAAAGGCGTGACCGATCTTGGCCGTACCGATGCGCTGCACCAAGAAGAGCGCGATGATGATGGCGAGCGTAATGGCGACGACGCGGCCCTGGTCATCGCCCAGCACGGCATGGACCGCCGGGATGGTGCGCAGGCCCTCGATGGCCGTGGTAACGGTAACGGCCGGCGTCAGGATGCCGTCGGCGAGCAGCGCGGCGCCGCCCAGCATGGCAGGGATAATAAGCCACTTGCCGCAGCGCTTGACCAGGCTGTACAGGGCAAAGATGCCGCCCTCACCATGGTTATCGGCGCGCAGCGAGATGAGCACATACTTGATGGTGGTCAGCAGCGTGACCGTCCACACGACAAGGGAGAGCGCGCCGAGCACGAACTCCTCCGTGACGCTTCCGATGCCGCCGTTGCCGGCGACGAGCGCCTTGGTTACATACATGGGGCTGGTGCCGATATCGCCATACACCACGCCCAGCGTGACGAGCATCGCCGAGATGCTCACAGGAATCGCAGCGTGCGAGGCTGCCTCCTTGGCCTTTTGTTCCATAAGCCGGTTTCCTCCCAACTTTAATGTTCGAAGGGATTATAGGTAATCGGCCCATGGTTTAATGCACCGTTTTCCCAGCTAGATAAAGATTTATACAGTCTTTAGGCTACCGCGGCGATATGAAATGTGACAAAGGGACCGTCCCCTTGTCACATTCGTCATTTTCCGAGCCAGTTTTTGAACCACCACTCCATGGAGCGGCTCATCTCGG
Organism: Collinsella aerofaciens; assembly: GCA_052344885.1. GTDB lineage: Bacteria > Actinomycetota > Coriobacteriia > Coriobacteriales > Coriobacteriaceae > Collinsella > Collinsella aerofaciens_CC. The sequence goes on along the minus strand of DAWDYI010000045.1, from coordinate 1,488 downwards.
CCATAAAGGGACTGGTGTGTTTGCGGGTGTAGATATCCACCACGCGCTCGCCCACCTCGCGGGCATGCGGGCGAAACATCGCATCCATCTCGGCCACCTGCGCATCCATAGTCGCGGCATCGGCGCGGCAGTAGCGCTCCTCGTGCACCAGGTTCACCACGGGATGCGCAATGGCCGGACGCTCCTTACGGGGCGTGCCGATGATGAGCATCGACAACGGCATGGTATAGGGCGGCAGATCGAGCAGCTCGGCAACTTCCTCGGCATTCTCGACGATATCACCGATATAGCAGCTTCCCAGGCCCAGGGCCTCGGCGGCAACCACGGCGTTTTGCGCGGCGATCACGGCGTCCTGGGCCGCGATGGCAAAGTCGCCCAACCCCGGCGCGCGGCGGGGCGCCTTACCCGTGCGCTCGACAAACTCGGGCTCAAAGCAGCCCACGTGCTCAAACAGATCGATCCACTTGGCATAGTCGACCACAAATATAAGTGCCCAGGGCGCCTTGGCAATCATAGGCTGATGGTCGCACAGGTCGGCCAGGCGATCGAGCGTGGCCTGCTCGCGGATGCTCACGATGGAATACATCATCATGGCGCCTGCCGACGGCGCACGGCTCGCCGCATGCAGAATCGCCGCCCGCTGCTCGTCGGTCACCGCCACGGGACGGCCGTCGTCATCGCGCGCAAAAGCGCGCGTGGAGGAACGGTGCTCCAAGATGTCCAGCACCACGTTGCCCGTGGTCTCGACCGGATAGCCGCACGTATCCACACCCGCAGCTCCGTCGCCGCCCATGTCCGCCTTGCAAACTTGCTCGCTCATCGCCCTACCCTCGCCATTTCTTTAAGAAGCCTTTACGTTTCCGTGTAATTCCCGTCCATTATCGCGCAGGTCGCCACTACATTGCGCCACACCGCCACACGTGCGCGTTAATATGGCTGGTTGTTGTGCGCAGTCACCAATTGCAGCGCATATCTTGGTAACAATCGGGTAAACCCCCGCTTTCGTAGGTTTTAAGTTTGTGAGGAGTCTGAGCATGTTCGCAGCCGCTATCTCGCTCGTCGGTCTTGCGGCGACCGTCTACCTTGTCTTGCGCGAGGTCAAGGCCATTCGCGCTCAGTCGGGCACCGTCACCAAGGGCGCCTTCGCCTGGAGCGTCGCCTTTGGCCTGTTCCAGCTCTTTTTGACCGTCTGGGGCGCTATTGGTCTCGTCGCGCAAAACGAGCCGCTCGCCTTTGTGATGCTTATCCTGACCAATGCCATCCTCACCGGCTGCGCTTGGGCCAGCATCGCCCGCGACCGCATCGCCCCGCGCGTCTTTGCGTTCGCCAAGCCCGACGCCCCCGCCCCCACCGGCAAGCTCGCCCGCCTGCGCGGCGCCTTTGTGGGCAAACCGCTCGTCGCCGCCGTCCTGTGCCTGCTGCTCGCCGGCGTTTTTGCGCTGCTGGGCATGGAGGTCTCATCCAACCACGACTTTACCTGGGTCTACC
>DAWDYI010000044.1:0-19681 GCA_052344885.1 Collinsella aerofaciens | reverse complement strand
CGTGGGTACCATACCGAATAGTTGATGTTCGGGCGGGTGTTTGGCGCATGGCGTCGACCCCGCCCGCTTTTCTTTTTCTCGATAGGAGTACCCATGATTAAGAATGAGAACGTCGAGGGCGAGCCTGCCTACGACGAGACGTACCGACGCGGTCCTGTGGTCATGCGCGGTCCCATGATTCCCAAGGACAACACCTACGCCAACCTGCTGGCGCCCGAGGAGTCGACCGACTGGTTGCATGCCGATCCGTGGCGCGTACTGCGCATTCAGGCTGAGTTTGTCGACGGCTTTGGCGCGCTTGCCGAGCTCGGGCCCGCGGTGACCATCTTCGGTAGCGCCCGCACGCCCAAGACCGATCCGCTCTACAAAGCGGCGCGTACCGTCGGGCGCAAGATCGCGCAACGTGGCGTGGCGGTCATCACCGGTGGCGGCCCCGGCATCATGGAAGCGGCCAACAGGGGAGCGGCGAGTGTCAATGGCAAGTCAGTTGGCCTGGGCATTGAATTGCCGCACGAGCAGGGGCTCAACAAATACGTAAACCTCGGTATGGACTTCCGCTACTTCTTTGTGCGCAAAACCATGTTCGTTAAGTACAGCTCGGGCGCCATCGTGTTTCCCGGCGGCTTTGGCACGCTCGACGAGATGTTCGAGGTGCTCACGCTGGTGCAGACGCACAAGGTCAAGCGCATGCCGCTCGTGCTGGTGGGCAGCGAGTACTGGCAGGGCCTGTTCGACTGGCTCAACGGCCCGGTGATGAGCGCCGGTATGATCAGCCCGCTCGATCCGGATCTGGTACACATTACCGATGACCTCAACGAGTCCGTCGACATTGCGCTCAGCGGGTTGATATAGGGCGAGCGTGCCTGTCGTTGTAGTATTGTGAATGGCAGACTGATGCTATTTAACATCAGTCTGCCATCTAAATTGGGTATACTGATGCAAAAGACGAGGCGAGGAGGTCGCGTATGTCCACTGCAACGGTTAAGCCTACGACGGTTCGCATCGAAGAGGGGCTCAAGGAGCAGGCGACTGAGTTCTTGGATACGGTTGGTCTAAGTCTCAATTCGTATCTCAACCTTGCTGTTCGGCAGCTGGTAAATCAGCGAAAGATTCCTTTTGAGATCGTAGGAAGGGCAGAGGTGCCCAACGAGGCGACGAGACGCGCCATGGTGATCGCCGAGGCTCATGAGTTGGGGATTTTGACGGACGACAGCCCGTCATTCAATAACGCTGATGAGCTTATATCGTTCCTCGATGAGGACTAGCGATGTTTGAGATTAAAGTCGAGGCTCAGTTTAAGGCGGATTACAAACGGACGATGCGCATCCATCCGCAGCTAAAAACCGAGTTTAGGGCGGCGGTCGCAGAGCTTGCAGCTCACGGCTCGCTTCCCGCGGAATATGGCGCCAATGAGCTTTCAAACCCGGGCGGCAACTACAACGGCCACATCGATTTCCATCTATCCGATGGCTTGGTCGACGTGGTCGTTCTCTACTTGCCGCATAAGACTAATCCTGTGATCCGGCTGGTCAGAATGGGCTCTCATGAGGAGCTGTTCCAGGGTCCGCAGGGCTGATTGCCGATTTCTAAGTTGCGGTGGAATAGGGATTGATTGGCGGCTAATAAGCCAAAAACAGTCCCTATTCCACCGCAACTGATGTGGGCGTCCCTAGTGAGTTGGCTGGTAGCGGGGGCAGTAGCTGATGGCGATGGCGTCGACGCCTACGTGGGTGGCGATGGTGCAGCCGATGGGGCCGGTGCCGGCGTCTACGTAATCCTGACCCGCGAGTGCCTCGTTGACAAGCTCCTGCTCCTCGGCGGCGCCGGTCGTGAGCACGCGCACGCTGGAGCCCGGATACTCGGCCAAAAATGCGAGGCAATCGGCCATGGTGTTGGTAACGATGCGCTTGGCACCGCGGCCCTTTTTTATGGCCTTGATCTCGCCCGATTTCCACTCCGGCGAAACGGCCAGGCGAATGTTGAGCATTTGCGTGAGCTGGCCGGCGAGCTTGGGCGCGCGGCCGTTCTTAACGAGATTCTCGAGCGTGCGGGGAATCAGCAGCAGGTGGGCGTCGGGCAGCGTCGCGCGGATCTGCGCCTCGGTCTCGTCCAGGCTGCGGCCGTCCTCGCGCATGGCCAGCGCGTACTCCACCAGCAGGCCCTCGGCGCCCGAGCCGGTGCGCGAGTCGATGCAGCGCACGTCGAGCTCGTGCGTCTCGGCCGTCAGGCTGGCGTTGGCGTAGCAGGCGGACCACTCGCTGCACAGCGAGATAAAGATGGCGCTATCGTGGCCGTCGGCGCGCACGCGGTCAAAGAGTTCCTTGAACTCGCCGGCACTCGGCTGCGAGGTGTGCGGCAGCTGCTCGGAGCCGGCCATGCGGGCGACGTACTCTTGGGCGGTAATCTGCACCTGGTCGAGCAGGTCCTCGCCCTCGATAATCACATGCAGCGGAATCACGTAAATGCCGAGCTCTTGGGCGCGGGCGGGGGAGATGTCCGACGTGGAGTCGGTTATGATGGCAAAAGACATAATTGCACCTTTCGTTGGGGCGCGACGGCGCCGCCTTCTGAGAGCAAAGTGCGACAAGTATAGTGGATTCGTTCCACATTTCTAGGTTCAATTGTTGAATAGTCAACAGTTTGAAGTGTCGGTGTGGAAATCGTCAACTGGGGAAGAGGGATGCCGATGGAGGCGCTGGAGATATGCAAACGGCCGGTCGTGCTGTTTGATTTTGATGGCACGGTGGCCGATACGGGTCGGGCGGTGATGACCTCGACGCGCAAGACGCTGGCTGCACGCGGGTTTTCGGAGGCGCAGATGGGTGACCTGCGTCGCATGATCGGGCCGCCCCTGTGGAAGAGTTTTCACGACTTTTATGGCTTCTCCCGCGAGGAGTCGCTTGTGGTGGCCGACGAGTACCGCGCCTTTTTTGACGAGCTGGGACCGGAGGAGTATCCCGTGTTTGACGGGATCCCCGAGCTGCTGGATGGGTTGGTCGCCCAGGGCAAGCGCTTGGCCGTGGCGACGTCGCGCATGGAGGCAAAGTGCGTTGACATGGTGGGAGAGCTGGGACTTTCTCAGTTTGAGGCGGTGGTTGGCATGAATCCGCCGCAGGGGCGCGAGACCAAGGCCGATTCGGTCCGCGACGCGTTGGCGGCCTTGGGTGCGGCCGCGGGCGATGCCGTGATGATCGGCGATCGCTTTAACGACGTCGAGGGCGCGCACGCGATGAGCGTGCCGTGCATTGGTATCTATTCGGGCGCGGCGGCGCCGGGCGAGCACGAGGCGGCGGGTGCCGATGCAGTGGTGCACTCGGCGGCCGAGCTTGCTAAACTTTTCGCTATATAGGTATTTGATGTGAGGGGCGGGCACGCTCGCCGCTCATTGGTAAGGAGGTCGTCCATGAATCAGGTGGAGCAGAGCGTTGCCGAGTATGTCGACGAGGTCTGGGAGGATGTCGTCGCCGATATCGAGCAGCTGGTGAGTTATCCGTCCGTGGCAGTTTCTGCCGATGCGGAGCCCGGCGCGCCGTTTGGCCGCCCGGTCCGTGACGCGCTCGATTGCGCGCTCGGCATCGCGCAGAAGCTCGGCTATCAGACGAGCGACGACGAGGGCTATGTGGGAATCGCCGATATCCCGGGCCGCGGCGACAAACAGCTCGCGACTATCTGCCACGTGGACGTGGTTCCCGCCGGCCCTGGCTGGAACACCGACCCGTTCACCATGGAGCGCCGCGAGGGCTGGCTGCTCGGTCGCGGCGTGATTGACGACAAGGGCCCGGCGGTATTGTCACTCTACGCCGGCGCCTACTTGCTCAAGCACGGCATTGTTCCGCGCTACACCTTCCGCGCGCTGCTGGGCTGCGATGAGGAAGTGGGCATGTCCGACGTTCACCATTATCTGGAGAACAACGCAGACCCCGACTTTTTGTTTACGCCCGATGCCGAGTTCCCGGTCTGCAATGCTGAGAAGGGCCAGTTTGGGGCGACGTTCGTGAGCCCCAAGATCGACGGCGGGCGCATTGTGTCCTGGAGCGGTGCCGAGGCGAGCAACGCCATTCCGTCGCAGTCTATCTGCGAGCTCGCGATTGCCGCCGATGAGCTGCCGGCGCCGGTCGAGAATGCTGACCGCCTGGAGATCACGGCTCTCGACAATGGTCATGTGCAGATTTTCGCCCACGGTATTGGCGGTCACGCCTCGATGCCCGAGGGGACGATCAATGCCGTCGGCCTGATCGTGTCGTATCTGCGCGAGGCCGAGGACGCGTTTGGTGCACGCGACGAGCGCCTGCTGACGCCTGCCGAGCACGAGTTCGTCAAGTTCCTGGCCTTTGTGCATGCGGATGCCTATGGTCGCGGCCTGGGTATCGACGCGACGAGCCCAGCGTTTGGCCCGCTTACCTGCAACGCTGGCGTCATCCGTGTGGCGGATGGCCATATCGAGCAGGTCATCGACGTGCGCTTCCCCGACAGCACGAGTGCCGATACCATCCGCGAGCAGCTCGAGCCGCTCGTGGGCCGTTTTGGCGTGACGTGCCGTGTGGGTCGTGCGAAGGTGCCGTTCTCGGTGTCTGCCGACGATCCGGCCGTGAAGGCGCTTATCGATACCTATAACGAGTTCACCGGCAAGCATGCCGAGCCCTTTGCCATGGGCGGCGGCACGTACGCGCGCAACTTTGCCCGCGCCGTCTCGTTTGGCCCCGAGGAGACCGGCCTGGAGCTGCCCGCATGGGGCGGCCAGATGCACGGCCCCAACGAGTGCGCCAACGAGGAACAGCTCAAGCAGGCGCTCAAGATCTATATTGTTGCGATCCTCCGTTTGAATGAATTAGAGCTTTAGGGTTACGCGGTTTTACCAAACCGCGTAACAGCTCGACGCTGCAAACGCCCCCAAGCGGCAATCTGACGTTCAATCGTCGGTCGCGTACAAAAGTACGCTTCCCTCCTCTTTCACGTCACCTTGCTCGCTTAGGGGCGTTTTCGCTGACTTATGCTCAACCTGTGGGGTTTCCAAGGTAGTCCTTGGGGACGTTCTTAAATGACTAGTCAAACAAGAACGTCCCCAACGACTAGTCGTTTAAGAACGTCCCCAACAACTACCTTCCTCTGGTGTAAAAGGTGCGCCATGTTCGGCGCTGGATTGTTATTCGTTTGTAAAGGCCGTGCTGCGCTTGCGGTAAGGGTCTATCAGATGCCCGTAAAAAACCGCAGTTGGCGCGGGCACTGCCCGATCGAGGCCGTATCTTTCCAAACAGCAAAGCGGGCAGGGTGCCCGCGAATCGCATGTATGAAAGGAAGATCATGCTCGATCAGGCTTATTCTCGTCGTCAGTTCCTCGGCCTCGCTGGTGGTCTTGCCAGCATCGTCGGTCTCGGTCTCGTTGGGTGCGGCGGCTCCGGCGCATCCGATGCCGCCGACAAGGGTAGCGCCGCTGCTGCCGAGTCCGTCTCCGGCGAGGTGACCTACGACGGTGCCTCTTCGTTCCAGGCTCTCGTCGAGGCCGCTGCCGAGAAGTTCATGGACGCCAACCCCGATGTCTCCGTCTCCGGCTCGGGTAACGGTTCGGGCAAGGGCCTGACCGCTGTCGCCGCCGGCACCGTCACCATCGGTAACTCCGACGTCTTCGCCGAGACCAAGCTCGAGGCCGACCAGGTCAAGAACCTCGTCGACCACGAGGTCGCCGTCGTGGGCATGGGCCCCGTCGTTTCCAAGAACGTGACGGTCGACGATCTGTCCCTCGAGCAGCTCAAGGGCATCTTCTCTGGCCAGATCACCAACTGGAAGGAGGTCGGCGGCGACGACGCTACTATCGTCGTTCTCAACCGCAAGGCCGGCTCCGGTACCCGCGCCACCTTCGAGGCTGCCGTCTTTGGCGACGAGGCTGTCGACTTTAAGGGCGACGCCGAGCTCGACAAGTCCGGCGACGTTCAGACTCAGATGGGCAGCACCGACAATGCCATCTCCTACCTCGACTTCTCGCACTTCGATGACTCCAAGTTCAACGCCATCAAGGTCGAGGGCGTGGAGCCCAAGAGCGCAAACGTCACCGACGACTCCTTCAAGATCTGGGCTACCGAGCACATGTACTGCTCCAAGGACGCCGACGAGGCCACCAAGGCCTTCCTGGAGTTCATGCTTTCCGACGACGTCCAGGGCAAGCTCGTCGAGGAGCAGGGCTTCATCCCCGTCTCTGCCATGAAGGTCGTCAAGGACGCCAGCGGCAAGGTCTCTGCTAAATAAGTAATCGCCCCGGAAAGGTTTGCAATGGCAAAACAGCTGCCAAAGCGCGACCTTGAGAACGTGGGCCTGGGCGTCACGGGCGCGTGCGTAGCGCTCGTGACGCTTGTCGTGGCCGCGCTCATCTTTATGGTCGCCCAAAAGGGCCTCTCGGCTTTTGTCAAGGACGGCGTCTCGGTCGTCGAGTTTTTCACCGGCACCAAGTGGGACCTGGCCAACACAGCCGAAAACGGTCTGCCTTACACCGGCGCCCTGCCCCTGATTGTCACCTCGTTTGCGGTCATGGTGCTCTCCACGCTCATCGCGCTGCCCATCGCCATCGGCTCCGCCATCTTTGCGGTCGAGATCCAACCCAAATTTGGTTCCAAGGTCTTTCAGCCGCTTATTGAGCTTTTGACCGGCATCCCCTCGGTCGTCTTTGGCCTGATCGGTTTTCACGTGGTCGTCGGTCTTATGAAGAGCGTTTTCCACGTGAGCACGGGCCTGGGCATCTTGCCCGGCGCCATCGTGCTGGCGGTCATGATTCTGCCGACGATGACCACGCTTTCGGTCGATGGCCTGCGCGCCGTGCCCGACGGCTACCGACAGGGCTCGCTCGCGCTGGGCTACACCCGCTGGCAGACCATCTGGCACGTGGTGCTCAAGTCCGCCATGCCGTCGCTCATGACCGCGGTTATCTTGGGCATGACCCGCGCCTTTGGCGAGACGCTCGCCGTGCGCATGGTCATCGGCGGCATCGAGGCCATGCCGACGTCGCTGCTGTCGCCGGCTTCGACCATCACCACCACGCTCACCACGTCCATGGCGGTCTACGCCGAGGGCTCGGCCCAGGACGACGTCCTGTGGGCACTCGGTCTGCTGCTGATGGGCATGAGCCTCATCTTCATCCTGATCATCCATCTCATTGGCCGCAAGGGGGCGAAGGCTCGTGGCTAGCACGCGCATCCACATCGACGAGGCGAGGCTCGGGCGTGTCCAAAAGCAGGATCGCATCGCCACGGGCGTGCTGACGGCGATTGTCGCCATCGTCATGCTCATCGTCATCTCCATGGTGGCCTATATCCTGTTCGAGGACATCTCGACGCTGTTCCAGCCGGGCTTTCTCACAGAGCCGTCGCGTGCCAACGGAACGCAGGGCGGCGTGCTCTACCAGCTGTTCGACTCGTTCTACCTGCTGCTGATCACTCTGATCATCTCGGTGCCCATCAGCCTAGGCGGAGCGGTCTTCCTGGTTGAGTACGCGCCGAACGGCCCTATCCGCGACATCGCCTCTACCGCCATCGAGACGCTGTCCTCGCTGCCTTCCATCGTCGTCGGCATGTTTGGCTTCCTGGTGTTCTCGGTGCAGCTGGGCTGGAAGTACTCCATCATCTCCGGCGCCGTCGCGCTCACCATGTTCAATATCCCCATTCTGGTGCGCGTGATTCAGCAGGCGCTCGAGGACGTGCCACAGGCCCAGCGCGATGCATGCCTGGCCATGGGCCTTACCCGCTGGGAGGCCACGCTGCACATCCTGATTCCCGAGGCCATGCCCGCCATCGTGACCGGCATCGTGCTTTCGGCCGGCCGCGTCTTTGGCGAGGCCGCGGCGCTGCTCTTTACCTCGGGCATGAGCTCGCCGGTGCGTCTGAACTTCTTGAGCTTTAACCTGTCGAGCCCCACCTGCGCCTGGAACGTGTTCCGCCCCGGTGAGTCGCTCGCCGTGCACATCTACAAGATCTATGGCGAGGGCAGCCCCGAGGCCCAGCAGATCGTTTGGGGCACCGCGGCGCTGCTGATGATTTGCGTGCTGCTGTTTAACGTAGTCGCCCGTATCGTGGGCAAACAACTGGCAAGGAAGATGACGGCCGAATGAGCGAGATAAATGCAACGCCCGCAACTGAGGCGGCATCGTCCGAGACCCAGGACTTTTTGTCGAGCGTGGGGGAGAGCGAGAAGCGCGTGCGCGTGAGCGGCAAGGCCGTGAGCGACGAGGTCGTGCTCTCCACCAAGGACGTCAACGTGTACTATGGCGACCACCATGCACTGCACAATACGTCGCTCGACTTTCACAAGGGCGAGATCACGGCGCTCATCGGGCCTTCGGGCTGCGGTAAGTCGACCTTCTTGCGTAGCCTCAACCTCATGAATCGCGAGATTCGCGGCTGCCGCGTGGAGGGCGAGATCAACTATCGCGGGCGCAACGTGAACACCAAGACCGAAAACACCTACGAGCTGCGCCGTTCCATTGGCATGGTGTTCCAGCAGCCCAACCCGTTCCGCAAGTCCATTCGCGACAACATCACGTTTGCGCCTAGGCGCCACGGCATCACCGACCGCGACGAGCTCGACCGCATGGTCGAGGAAAGCCTGCGCGGCGCGGCGCTTTGGGACGAGGTCAAAGACAAGCTCGACAAGAGCGCCTACGCGCTTTCGGGCGGCCAGCAGCAGCGTCTGTGCATCGCGCGCACGCTGGCGCTCAACCCCGACGTGATTCTGTTCGACGAGCCCTGCTCGGCGCTCGACCCCATCTCGACGCTGGCGATCGAGGACCTCATGTCATCGATCGTGGCCGACCGCGCCATCGTTATCGTGACGCACAACATGGAGCAGGCGTCGCGCGTGTCCAACCGCACGGCGTTCTTCTACATGGGCGATATGGTCGAGTACGACGAGACTGACGAGATTTTCCAACGGCCCAAGGATAAGCGGCTGAATGATTACCTCACCGGCATGTTCTCCTAGTCCGGGACATGCTTGAGGCCCGCGGCGGCCACGGTTGCCACGGGACTGATTGGAGAGGCGGGTCATCTCTTTTGGGAGATGGCCCGCCTTTTTGTGTCGTGTGCGGCCCGCCTTTTCGCTGCTATTATGGACAACGTTGAATTTCTACGAAGGAGCAGGGCATATGGCGATTCTTTTGGGATGCGATTCCGTCAGCCTAGAGTTTCCCACCAAGCATATTTTCGATAGCGTGACGCTCGGCGTGGGCGAGGGCGACCGTATTGGTATTGTCGGTAAAAACGGCGACGGCAAGTCGACGCTGCTGAGCGTGCTCGCCGGCACGCTGGAGCCCGACGACGGCCGCGTGACGCATCGTCGCGGCACCACGATCGGCCTGCTCGGCCAAAAGGACCAGCTTGTCGACACCGACACCGTGCACCATGCCGTCGTGGGCGACACGCCCGAGTATGAGTGGGCGTCGAGCCCCCGCACGCGCCAGATCCTCGCCGGTCTCATTAGCGATGTGCCCTGGGAGGGCACGGTGGGCGAGCTTTCGGGTGGCCAGCGCCGCCGCGTGGACCTCGCGCGCCTGTTGATCGGCGACTACGACGTGCTCATGCTCGACGAGCCCACTAACCATCTGGACATGCGCACCATCAACTGGCTTGCACGCCATCTTAAGGCTCGCTGGCAGCGCGGTCAGGGCGCCATGCTCGTGGTCACGCACGATCGCTGGTTCTTGGACGAGGTCTGCACCAGCATGTGGGAGGTCCACGACGGCCAGGTCGATCCCTTCGAGGGCGGCTACTCCGCATATATCCTGCAGCGCGTGGAGCGCGACCGCATGGCCGCCGTTACCGAGGAGCGCCGTCGCAACATGGCGCGCAAGGAGCTCGCGTGGCTGAGCCGCGGTGCCCAGGCTCGTTCCACCAAGCCCAAGTTTCGCGTGGATGCCGCTCGTGAGCTGATCGCCGACGTGCCGCCCGTGCGTGACGAGCTGGAGCTCAAGCGCCTGGCCGTGAGCCGCTTGGGCAAGCAGGTTATCGATGTGGTCGACGTGGATGCCGGCTATGCCGATACCGACGGCGCGCCCAAGCAGGTGCTCACCGATGTGACCTGGCTCATTGGTGCGGGCGACCGCTATGGCCTTTTGGGCGAGAACGGCGCCGGTAAGTCGACGCTGCTCGACGTGATCCAGGGCAAGATTGAACCCACGCGCGGCCGCGTGAAGATTGGCCAGACAGTGCGCTTTGGCGTGCTGTCGCAGCAGCTCGAGGAACTCAAGCCCTACATGGGCGACACGATCCGCGAGGTGCTCGGCAACTATAAGAAGTACTACGTCATCGACGGCAAGGAGACTTCGCCCGAGAAGCTCTGCGAACGTCTGGGCTTTACGACGCAGCAGCTCTGGAGCCGCATCGGCGATCTTTCGGGCGGCCAGCGCCGTCGCCTGTCGCTGTTGCTGACGATTCTGGACGAGCCCAACGTGCTCATCCTGGACGAGCCGGGCAACGACCTGGATACCGACATGCTCGCGATTGTCGAGGACCTGCTGGACGGCTGGCCCGGCACGCTGATCCTGGTGACACACGATCGCTTTTTGATGGAGCGCGTGACCGACCAACAGTGGGCACTGCTCGATGGCCATCTGACGCATATGCCCGGCGGCGTGGACCAGTACCTGCGCCTGTGCAACGCTACCGCCGAGGGCGAGCCCGTGGGCGCGCCGAGCGCTAAGACCGGCACGTTCGACACCGGTGCGGCGGCTGCTGCCGACAAGCCCAAGTCGAGCGGTCAGCCCAACGGCCTTTCCAACGCCGAGCGTCAGAAGCTCCGCCGCGAGGTGAGCTCGCTCGAGCGCAAGATGGAGACGCAGCGCGCCCGCGTGGAGGAGGCCGAGGCCGCCATGGCCCAGGTCGATCCCACCAACTACACGGCGCTCGGCGAGCAGCAGGCAAAGATCGACGAGGCTCACGCCGCCATGGACGAGCTGGAGATGGCGTGGCTCGAGGCGAGCGAAAAGCTCGAGGGCGAGGAGTAGGCGAGAATGATCAAAGCCGCGTTTTTCGATATCGACGGTACGCTGCTGAGCTTTAAGACCCACCGGATTCCGGCGTCGGCGCAGCAGGTGCTCGACAGCTTTCGCGAGCAGGGGATTGCGTGCGTGATCGCCACGGGCCGTCCGACCTACCAGATGCCGGACTGGCTGTTCGACCTGGGCTGGGATGCGTACATTACGCTTTCGGGCCAGCACTGTTTTGATGCCAAGGGCGTCTACCGCAGCTGCCCGATCGATTCGGACGACGTCGCGGTGATTGTGGACCAGGTGGCGCAGGGGCGCTATGACTCGCTGTGCATGCAGGGCGAGAACTCGTTTGTGAACCGCCTGTCCGAGCGCGTGGTGACGGCTGGCAGCAACGCTGGAATCGTCTACCACGAGGAGCCGTTTGAGCACGCCTTTGACGCGCCGGTCTACCAGTTTTGCGCCTTTGTGGACCCGGCCGACGAGCATATCGTGACCGATGCCGTGTCGCATTCGCTCACCACGCGCTGGTGCGACCTGTTCTGTGACATTATTCCGGCTAACGGCGGCAAGGACCTGGGCGTGGCGGCGACGCTGGAGCGCCTGGGCATCGACGCGAGCGAGGCGATTGCCTTTGGCGACGGCGAGAACGACCTGTCGATGTTCTCGGCCGTGGGCACAAGTGTGGCCATGGGCAACGCGCAGGAGACCGTGAAGGCCGCAGCGACCTACGTAACGACCGCCGTGGACGACGATGGGATCTACAACGCCGCGAAGTACTTTGGACTGCTATAGTTGCGGCTCGGCACTTGGGGACACTCCTTGCGGGGCGTGTTCCCATTTTGTTTTCGTCCCGCTCGTTTTGTGAAACACGGCTAACTTTTAGGCAAAGTAGTAAGACATGGGCAACTTTTGCGGTAAAGTAAGCCGTGGAAAGTATCCAAAGGCTAACTAGCAATCATCGCGAAAGGCGGCCCATGGCCCTACGTGAATCCGGAGAAGACTATCTCGAATCGATCTACGTTCTGTCGGAACGCCAGGGCATCGTGCGCTCGATCGACGTTGCGGAGTACCTCGGCGTAACCAAGGCGAGCGTTTCCAAGGCCATGGCGACGCTGGAAAGCAACGGCTATGTCGAAATGGGCAAGCGCGACGTTCATCTGACGGAGCGTGGTCTGGAGGTCGCTCGCCAAATGTGGGAGCGTCACTGCTTTTTCGTGGGGCTGCTGGAGGATGCGGGTGTTTCGGCTGAGGTCGCGTCGCAAGAGGGCTGCCACATGGAGCACTGCCTGAGCGAGGAAAGCTTCGAGAAACTGAGGGCGATGCTGAACCGGGGCGAGGCGACGGGCCAAGCGGCGGAATCCTAACGAACCCCCAGTAGCGCGGAGTTCGCGCAAAGCGCGAACCAGCGACCGGGACCAGCGGTCCTTTCGGCCAAGTCCATTTCAGCAAAGGAACCCCGCCAGCAAGCGATGCCCAAGAACTGCCACCTACGTCACCGCAGGCCGGGGCCGGGTTTGGTTTTGAAAACACTCCACAGCGCGAGGCCCGCCTTTCCGTTGCTCCGCAGGAGCAGGAAAGACGGGCCTCATGCGCGAGGACGTTTTCAAAACCAAGCCCGGTCCCGGCCGGACAGCCCACGAACGCTACAGGTTCTTGACACCCATCGCGCGCATGGCATTCAGGATGGCGATAATCGCCACGCCCACGTCGCCGAACACAGCAAGCCACATGTTGGCGATGCCCAGTGCCGCAAGCACCAGAATCAGCAACTTAATGCCCAGCGCAAAGATGATGTTCTGCCAAACAATCGACATGGTCTTGCGCGCCACGCGGATCGCGCGGGAGATGTTGGACGGCTTGTCATCCATGAGCACGACGTCCGCCGCCTCAATTGCGGCGTCCGAGCCCATAGCGCCCATGGCGATGCCAACGTCTGCGCGGGTAAGCACGGGTGCGTCGTTGATACCGTCGCCTACAAAGGCGAGCTTGCCCTTGCCCGATTCTGCTGCAAGCAGCGCCTCGACACGCTCGACCTTATCACCCGGTAACAGCTGCGCGTGGAACTCGTCGAGACCGAGTTGCTTGGCTACAGACGCCGCAACCTCCTCACGGTCGCCCGTGAGCATGACGGTGCGCTTGACGCCGGCGGCGTGCAGGTCGCGAATCGTTTGCTCGGCATCGGTCTTTATGGTGTCGGCAATTACGATGTGGCCGGCGTACGTATCATCGACCAGCACGTGGAGGATGGTGCCGACGATCTCGCAATTGGGCGCTTCGATACCGGCCACAGCAAGCATCTTTGCGTTGCCGACGATGACGCGCTTGCCGTCGATAATCGCCGTCACGCCATGGCCCGCGTCATTGGTGGAGTCGCTTACGCGTTTGGGATCGAGCTCGCCCTGGAAGGCGGTGCGTACCGACTGCGCGATGGGATGGTCGGAGAATGACTCGGCAAGGGCCGCGACTTCGAGCAGCGACTGCTCGGTATAGCCTGCATCGGGGTGTACCGCCACGACCGAAAACGTGCCGTTGGTGAGCGTGCCGGTCTTGTCAAAGACGACGGTGTCCACATCCGCGAGCGTCTCGAGGTAGTTAGAGCCCTTGATGAGGACGCCCAGCTTGGATGCGCCACCGATGCCGCCAAAAAAGCTGATCGGCACGCTGATCACGAGCGCGCATGGGCAACTGACGACGAGGAAGGTCAGGCCGCGCAGGATCCAGTCGGACCAGGCGCCGGTGACCAAGCCACCGCCGAGCGCGAGTACCGCGGCCGCGCCGGTGACAGCGGGCGTGTAGACGCGGGCGAAGCGCGTGATGAAGTTCTCGGTGCGTGCCTTCTTCTCACTAGCGTTTTCTACGAGCTCCAGGACGCGCGCGACGGTGGACTCGCCAAAGGGCTTGGTGGTGCGCACGTGGAGGAGACCCGTCATGTTGATGCAGCCGCTGATGATATCGTCTCCAGTTTTGGCCGGGCGGGGGACCGACTCTCCGGTAAGGGCGGCGGTATCGAGCTGTGTCTCGCCCTCGACGATGACGCCGTCGATAGGCACGCGTTCACCGGGCTTGACCACGATCACGGTGCCGACGGCGATGTCATCGGGGAAGACCTGCTCGAGTGTGCCGTCGGGCTGCTCGACGTTAGCGTAGTCGGGCGCGATGTCCATCATGGCACTGATCGACTTGCGGCTCTTGCCCACGGCGTACGCCTGAAACAGCTCGCCGACCTGGTAGAACAGCATGACGGCGGCGCCTTCGGCCATGTGCGGGTCGGTATCGGGGAAGAGCACCATGGCAAACGCGCCGATGGTCGCGACGGCCATGAGGAAGCTCTCGTCGAAGGCCTTGCCGCGGCGGATGTTATTGAATGCCTTTTGCAGTACGTCGTAGCCGGCAATCAAAAACGGCACGAGGAACAGCACAAAGCTGGCGTAGATGTCGCCCGGGGTGCCGAATGCGGCGGTAAGGGTGCCGAACTCATCGAGGGCGTACACCACGGCAAAAATGCCCAGCGCTACCAGGATGCGGTTGCGCTTATGCTCGAGTGATTCTTTTTTCTTGCGCTTCTTCTTTTTCTTTTTGGGGTCGGCGGTGGCCATGACTCGTATCCTCCCATTTGAATGTATGAACATTCGCTCATATAATTTCGCGAGCAAAGGCCGCAGCAAGCGCGGCCTTGCAGGTTGGCGTAAACCTGGGCTAGAGAATAATCTCGCAGTCCGGCTCGGCGTCGGCGGTGAACTCCACAACGCGGTCGAGGACCTCGTCGAACTCGGCGTCATCGGCCTCGAGCGTCAACTTCTGGGTCATAAAGTTGACGGACACGGATTTGACGCCCTCGAGCTTGGCCAGCTCGTCCTGAAGCTCGCGCGCACAGTTGGCGCAGTCGATCTCATCGAGCTTAAACTGCTTTTTCATGGTGGGTTCCTTTCCCTGTATTTGCGGCTTGGGTGCAGGCCGCGCTGGTACCGTGGTTGGCTGCTATTCGCAGATGTGGCTCATGCCCTGGTTGAGCATGGTGTAGACGTGGTCGTCGGCGAGCGAGTAGAGGATATTGCGCCCGTCGCGCCGGAATTTAACCAGGTGCGACTGCTTGAGTGTGCGCAGCTGGTGCGACACCGCGGACTGCGAGGTCGCGGTCGCCTCGGCGATGTCGGCCACGCAGAGCTCGCGGCCCATGAGGGCGTAGAGGATCTTGATGCGCGTGGTGTCGCTGAAGACCTTGAACAGGTCGGCAAGGTCGTACAGCAGCTCCTCGTCGGGAAGGTCCTCGGGCGAGCAGGTGGTGGGGATCGCGGGTTCGGTGGCCTCGATGTCGGGTTTCGTTTCATCAACGCGGATGCTCATTGCAATATCCTTTCATATGAACATGCGCTCATATAATTTACTTTCGATTATATGAGTGTATGTTCATGTGTCAATGACGTTCAGGTAATTCGTTGCACAAAATGATGGGGAATAGTGGACGAGATCCCGGACTGAGCGGTTTTGATAGCCGATGCCGGGGTGGGTGCCCCTGAGCCGTGCAAAAAATGGAGTATTCTGCAACTATAGGGGGTCTGTTAATTTATTGCAGGTCATATAATGCAGTTCAAGAGTTATCTTAGGGTGTTAATCCGATGAGTTCTTCCTCAAATGTTGCCTAACGCTCTCACGCAAGAGTGATTTCGCTTCACATTTGGATCCACTCGAGGGTGATAGACACCCGACCCTGCTGAATACTCGCAATTTTGCACATCGCTAGGGTACCCACCTTGTTAGCCGGTCTAGCTTCCGGCCCCGAAGATCCTGCCCTCGGGCGCGAGGCTGCTTGTTTGAGCAAATGATGGGCTGTCGATTTTGACTGTTTGCATGTCATCGATTGCCGGCGCTTCGTTAATCGTTGGATCATCCAACGTAGTGCCTTCGAGCATTGCTTTTTCGAGGTCGATTCGTTGACGATCTTCGGAATCCTGGCGAAGCTGCTTCTGAATTCGCTTTTTCTCTTCTATAAACCTTCTGAGCACAAACTGTCTCAGGTCCTCTTGCATGATTTGAAAGTCTTTTGGCAGACGCGAGGGGCGTACGCCCTCTTTCCGCTGGATTGCTTCCATGACCCTAACGAAAGAGCTGGCATGCATAAAGGAATAACGACTGACGGTGATGATTCCGTACCCCATGGACGCAAGTGCATTCTTGCGCTCCTCATCGATGGCGCGGTCTTCTTCCGCGTCATGATAAAAACCGTTGTATTCAATGTCTGTGCGAGATTTCTTTAGATACGCATCCATAAAGAACTTTTTGCGTCTCGTGAGATTCTTTGCGGCAGCGGTGACCTGTACCTCGTAATCGGTCTCAATTCCCTTAATACCAAGCCCTCCTTCGCTTTTGGGCAGCGTTAGAATCATGACAAAGGCTGTTTCCATAGGAGACCGGCATCCGTCGCGTACACATTGGATCGCCTTTCGGGCAAGGGCCAAACCGTCGCATCTGGTAATGGAATTAAAGAACTGCTTTAACCTCTCGGTCGAGGTGAGCGCGAAACGCTCGGTATAGGAGGTGGAAGAGTCGGTTCCAAGGGAATAAGCGCCGCACAGTTCAAAGTAGTACTCCACTAGTTCGCGAAAAGAAAGATAGGTGGCGGCCTGAAGTGCGCAAAGCTCAACGCCAACAATGAAGATGCCATCTTTGATCTCTATAAAGCGTGAGTTTGAGAATCGTTTTGAAGAAACGTGGCACTGACAGTTCATTGTATAGCGCGCATTCCTGCGATCAAACACCATCACCTCGAGGGAATCATTTGCGTCGAGGGAAACATCATTTTTGGTGAGCCATTCTGTGGCTGCGTCAAGGAGCGTTCCGGTGGGACATGATCCGTAAATCGCGGCAGGACTACAGGACTCGATGCCTTTCGCAGACACCGAATGCGCGGCCTGGTAGACCGCTTTTGCAGTGGTATGTGACAATACGATACTCATGATATATATCGTGTCAGCTAATGCCGTGTTGACGGCGCTGAGTGGAAAAGCCGTTTTAGAGGTCTAACCAAATGCTGTCCAAAAGCTTGACGCAATTATGAGTTGGTATGCCCTAAATAAAAGTTTTCGCAGCTTAGCTATAGCATATAAATACTCAATTGCCGCACATTTGATAGTGATGCATCACCATCCGACAACGAATTACGTGTCGGGAATTGGCCGAAATCGTTCGCAATGAGTGTTCAGAATTTGTGATGGCAAATCTATCTGTGGAACGTAGGGCGGCCCCGCTGCGGGGTTTCCCGCTGCGAGACCGCTCGTGATCTACGCCGGGGTTTGTCGCAGGCGTTTCTACTTGGCGAATAGGTTCTTGAGGTTGAACTCGGCCTGAACCGTGCGGAGCATGAGGTCGGTGTCGTCGAGGCCCAGGTGCTGCTCGTTGGCGTCGGCGGCGAGGGTGCCGCGGCGGCGGGCCCAGTTCTCGAGCGCGGCGGGCGCGGACTCGCGGGGGAGCGAGCGGACGTCGGCATCCAGGCTGCGGCAGATCTGGCGCGAGTCGATGACGATAATCTTGCCGGCGCGGCGTGCCTCGGCGTAACCGTCCAGGTGGATCTTGAACCAACTGTCTTCGAACGCGGCGTTATGCGCCATGTACGGGTACTTCTTCATAAGTTTGAGCAGCTGCTTCTGCAGTTCCTTGTTCTCGCGGAATGGTTTTTTGCCGTCGATGTCGTCCCAGGTAATGTGATGGATGTTCGATAGCGGCACATCCTCGCCGCGGTAGATGTCGGGCAGGCCGCAGTAGTGTGCCTCGGCGTCATGCGGGACGGCGTCGCTGGTGAGCTCCATGATCTCCCAGCCCACGTTGATGATATAGCCGCGCTCGGGTGCACGGCCGGTGGTCTCGATGTCGATACCGAGCACGGTGCCCTGGATGGGCTTGCGGGCGTAGGCCACGCCGAGCGCGTCGCGGTCGCCGCGGATTTCGCGCATAACGGACGCGGCGGTGCGCTTTTGCATCTTGCCGATGGCGGCGCAGGTGTCGGCATCGGACAGGCCGCGCGAAAGCGTCGCGGGCGTCACGTTGCGCAGGCGCGCCTCGCCAATCTGGTCGCACAGGTCGCGGTTGCGGTCAGCCAGGTCGCGCACGGTGGCAAAGTCGAAGCTGGGGTCGCCCTCGGCGGTAAAGTACTCGGTTTCGAGCACCTTAAGGGCCTCCTCGCCCTTCTGGCGCTCGGACTCCATGGCGCCGTGATCGCCATAGATAAACATGGGAATAAACGGCTGGCGCTCGTATTCGAGTGCTTGTGAAACGTTCATATAACTGCTCCTTGGACGGGCCGTGTCGCGCGGCTCGGTGGCATTGAGTTATGGCGAGATGATAGTTTACCATGGGCAACTATTGGCATCGCGCCTAGGACAACTACAATACCCTAGTTGACCGCTAGGACTTTTACAATGCTGCCGAAAGACATGAAAGGTTCCATCCGTCATGGATTTGCTGATTGATATTCTGCTCGACGCCGGCAAGGACACGCTCTCGCTGGCGCCGTTTTTGTTGGTGACGTATCTTGCTCTCGAGACACTTGAGCACGTTGCGGGCGACCGCGTTAACGGGGCCATCAAGCGCGCCGGTGCCGCGGGCCCCGTGGTTGGCTCGTTGCTGGGCATGGTGCCGCAGTGCGGCTTTTCGGCAATGGCGGCCACGCTGTATGCCGGTCGTGTCGTGACCTTGGGCACGTTGGTGGCGGTGTTCCTTTCGACCTCCGATGAGATGCTGCCGCTGTTGCTCGCCGAGCAGGTGCCCGTGCAGACCATGGCGATGCTTTTGGCTTCGAAGGCACTGATCGCGCTGATCACGGGCTTTATCGTGGACGCCGCCATTCGCGGCCTGCGTCGTAATGCCCGCGCGCATGCGGCGATTCGCCGTACCGTGCTGGGGACCGCTGCCAATCCGGCTCATGTGAACTGCGCGCACGACGACCATACCGGGGGCGACATCATTGATGAAGTGGCCGAGGCGGGCGTGAGCGCCGACCACATCCACGAGTTGTGCGAGCGCGACCATTGCGGTTGCGATGAAGACGAGGACGAGCACGAACACGGACATGGCCACGATCACGGTCATGAGGGCGAACATGAACACCATGATGGTCACGGTCACTCTCATTCCCACGAAGGGACGCCTGTCCTGTCGATCATCCGCAGCGCGATCTCGCACACCGTGCAGGTCTCGGTATTCATTTTTCTGGTGACGCTGATTCTGGTCGCCGTACTCGAGACGTTCGGCGAGTCCGCAATCGAGCAGTTCCTGCGCGGTAACGAGACGCTTGCGGTCCTGGGCTCGGCACTCGTCGGCCTGATCCCCAACTGCTCGGCTAGCGTCGTTATCACGCAGCTGTACCTGGAGGGCGCGCTACAGCTGGCGCCGATGCTCGCCGGCACGCTCATTTCCGCCGGTGTGGGCTACCTGGTGCTGTTCCGCACCAACCGCAGTGCCCGCGAAAACGTCCTGTTCCTGATCATGATGTACGTCATCGGTGCCGGCTGGGGCCTCATCCTATCCGCCTTCGGCCTCTAAGTGGGCCTAACAAAACGGGTTTCAAAATAGCCATGCTCGGCGCCTGCACAATGCGGCGACGCATGGCATTTTGAAACCCGTTTTTTGTTGAGCCATGGATTTTGAGCGCTCACACCGCCCAAAGCAAAACGGGACTGCGGACAAAAAGTTGGACCATCAGGTCCGGTTTGGAGTCCGCAT
>DAWDYI010000043.1:3259-20094 GCA_052344885.1 Collinsella aerofaciens | reverse complement strand
CGCGCCGCGCTGGGAAGGGCCGCGTAACGGTCCAAGAAATCGTCCGCAGTCCCCTCCCGAAAAATGGGCTTACGTCCCACTCCAGGACTTCACCTCTAACTCCGACATTGACTGGTCGCAATCCGTGGCCGACATCGATTGCCAACTCTACGCAAAGCACGGCCTCGATGACGAGGAGATTCAGTTCATCGAATCCCATGTGAAGGAGATGGACTAGACATGGCGAGCATCGACATCTCCCAGATCATCGAGACCACCGCTCCCGCGGTGCCGCAGATCTACGCCTACACCACGCCCGAGATCGCTCGCCACAACGGCTGGACCAAAATCGGCTACACCGAGCAAGACGTGCGCGAGCGCATCAAGCAGCAGACGCACACCGCCGATGTTCAGTGGCATCTGGAGTGGAGCGGCAACGCCACGTGGGAGCACCGCGCGGGCACCTTCCGCGACACCGACTTTCATGCCTATTTGGAAAAGCAGGGCATCGAGCGCGAGCCCAAAAAGGAATGGTTCAAGATTAGCGGCGAGGAGTCACACCAGCAGTTCTACCGGTTCCGCGACACCGACGGCGTGCTGGACGCACCCGGCGCTGCCTCCTACACCCTGCGCGCCGAGCAGCAGCGCGCAGTGGAGCAGACGGGAGCCTTCGCCCGCGCCCATTGGGACGAGGGCGGCGCGCACGGCGGCGAGTTCCTGTGGAACGCCAAGCCGCGCTTCGGCAAGACGCTCACCGCATACGACCTGTGCCGCAGCATCGGCGCGCAGAAGGTGCTCATCGTCACCAACCGCCCCGCCATCGCCAACTCCTGGTACGACGACTACGTGAAGTTCGTGGGCTTGGAGGGCGGTTACCGCTTCACCAGCGGCGTGGACGCCCTGGCTGGCAAGCCCTACTGCCTCAGCCGCGAGGAGTACCTGCGCGCCATCCGCAACGACCCGGAAGGCCCCAAGGGGTTCATCGAGTTCGTGAGCCTTCAGGACCTCAAGGGCTCCATCCGCTTCGGCGGCGTGTACCAGAAGCTCGACGAGGTGGCCGACCTCACCTGGGACGTGCTCATCATCGACGAGGCACACGAGGGCGTGGACACCTTCAAGACCGACGTGGCATTCGACCACATTAAGCGCCGCTTCACGCTGCACCTCTCCGGCACGCCCTTCAAGGCCATTGCAAACGAGAAGTTCGCCGACGACGCCATCTACAACTGGACCTATGCCGACGAGCAGCAGGCCAAGCGCGACTGGCCCGCTGACTCCGAGCAGCCGAACCCCTACGCCAACCTCCCCAAGCTCAACCTGCTCACCTACCAGATGAGCGACATCGTCGAGCAGGAGGCCCGCGGCGGCATGGAGATCGATGGCGAGCAGACCGAGTTCGCCTTCGACCTCAACGAGTTCTTCTCGACCAAGCACAACGGCGGCTTCGTGCACGACGCCGACGTGGACAAGTTCCTCGACGCGCTCACCACGCAGGAGAAGTTCCCGTTCTCGACACCCGGGCTGCGCGACGAGCTGCGCCATACGTTCTGGATGCTCAACCGCGTCGACTCCGCCCGCGCCCTCGCCAAGAAGCTGCAGGCGCACCCCGTCTTCAAGGATTACGAGGTGGTACTCGCTGCTGGCGACGGCAAGATCGACGCCGACGACGAGAACGAGAAATCGCTCGACAAGGTACGCCGCGCGATCAAGGACCACGACAGGACCATCACCCTTTCGGTCGGCCAGCTGACCACGGGCGTGACCGTGCCGGAGTGGACCGCCGTGCTCATGCTCTCGAACATGGCGAGCCCCGCACTGTACATGCAGGCGGCCTTCCGCAGCCAGAACCCGTGCCTGTTCGACCTGGGCGGCGGCAACTACGCGCGCAAGGAGAACGCCTACGTCTTCGACTTCGACCCGGCGCGCACGCTTACTATCTTTGAGCAGTTCGCCAACGACCTGTACGGCGAGACCGCGCGCGGCGGCGGCGATGTCGAAACGCGCGAGCGCCATATCCGTCAGTTGCTGAACTTCTTCCCCGTCTACGGCGAGGACGAAGAGGGGCAGATGGTCGAGCTCGACGCCGAGCAGGTGCTCAGCGTGCCGAGGCGCATCCATGCCCGCGAGGTGGTCAGGCGCGGCTTCATGAGCAACTTCCTGTTCCAGAACATCGCGAGCGTCTTCCGCGCGCCGGCAGAGGTCGTGGAGATCATCCAGCGCTTCGATCCCTACGAGCAGGGCAAGGCGCAGAACGCCGAGAAGAACAAGGTCGAGATCGATGAGGGCACGGCCGACGAGCTCTCCATCAACGACGAGGGCGAGGTGGAGATTCCCGACGAGCAGGTCGTAGGCAAGGCGGCGGACATCTTCGGGCCGAAGGTCTACGGCGATGTCGTCGTTGAGTTCTCGGGCCAGGTCGAAGATATCGCGAAGGCACACGCAGCCGATGACGACGACAGGGCAATGCTCGACAACCTCAAGGAGGCCTTCAAACAGAGCGTGACCGCGCCTCTGGTTCAGGCCGCCAAGGAGAGCTACGGCAGCGAGCTCAAACCGCGCCAGCAACAGCAGATCGAGCGCAAGATCCAGGCAGACGCCGACATCCAGCTCAACCGCCAGGTCGGCGACTACCAGATCCAGGCGCGCCGCATCGAGCAGTCGCGCAAGGACGAGCTCAAGGCGGCGACAAGCGAGGCCGAGCGCGCCGAGGTGAACCAACGGCATGACGAGCAGAAGGCCGAGGCGTTCCAGGCGCTCAACCAGAAGCTCGAGGACTCCCGCGAGGAGCTCGTGCAGAGCGCCGGCGAGACCGTGGTGCGCGAGGTGGAGACAACGAAGAAGGAGGAAGAGAAGCAGGGCATCGAGGACAAGGTGCGCGCCCACCTGCGCGGCTTCTCGCGCACCATCCCGTCGTTCCTCATGGCCTACGGTGAGGAGGGCACGACGCTCGCGAACTTCGACACCGTGATCCCCGCCGACGTCTTCCAGGACGTCACGAGCATCACCGTTGATGAGTTCCGCTTCCTGCGCGACGGCGGCGACTACACCGATGGCGAGACCGGCGAGGTAAAGCGCTTCGTCGGGCACCTCTTCGACGAGGTCGTGTTCAACGACTCCGTGAGCGAGTTCATCAAGCTGCGCGAGCGCCTGGCCAACTACTTTGACGGGTCCCAGACGGAGGATATCTTCGACTACGTGCCACCCCAGAAGACCAATCAGATCTTCACGCCGCGCCGCGTCGTGGTTCAGATGGTGGACCTCTTCGAGAAGGAGAACCCGGGCTGCTTCGACGACCCGAGCCACACCTTCGCCGACCTGTATATGAAGTCTGGCCTCTACATCACCGAGATCATCAAGCGCCTGTACCGAAGTAAGGGCATGAAGGCCGCCTTCCCGGACGACCGCGAGCGTTTGGACCACATCCTGGAGCATCAGGTGTTCGGCATCGCGCCCACCAAGATCATCTACGAGATCGCCACCCACTTCATCTTGGGCTTCCATGATGAGGTGGGCCAGGGATGCGTCTCTAACTTCGAGCTCGCGGACTCCGCGGAGCTTGCCAAGGAGGGTACGCTGGACGCCTACGTCGAGCGCGTCTTCGGGCCTAAGATGGGCGAGGCATAGGCGCGTGGCGGACGTAGTCGACAGCCAACAGGATGGGCGTGCAGAGGCTGCGCGAGCGGCGGTGAGTGCGGCACGGCGTGAGGATACCGAGCTGTGCGCCCGTCTAGTCTTTCGCGTCTCGCGCAATGAGCTGAGGCGCGCGGGGATCACCACGCCCGCCGTGCTCTATGACGAGCTGAAGCAAGTCTTTTGGAATGCCGACGAAGGCGTCACTCTGGGGGACCACCTTTCTGTCGGATTCGGCGTGGTCGATCGCCGTCGCCAGGTGCGCGCCTTTGCCGAGCGTCATGCGGTCGAACCCAAAAACGTTCTGGCGAAGGCCTACGAGCGCGAATATGGCTTTAGCGCCGGTGTCGCCGCGATATGGCTCGACCTGTTCGCCGAGCCTGCGGACGTGAGCGTCTCGGAGTGGCTTGGTGTCAAGTCTATTGAGCACCCGGCGGACGTGCCGGTCTCTTGCTCGGAGGTGCCTGGGAGGGACAACGTCGAATGCAAGGCGCTTACCCTTGAGGACTTCCTCGCTCGGGAGCTTGCCGACCAGATTTGTGACGTGGGTCTTGTTCGCCGACGTTTTGCTTTTGAGTTTCCCGGCGAGCAGCCCGAGACGCTCGATCGCGGTATCGATGCCGCGGGCTACTACGAGGACCATGGCCTGCTTTTCCAAGAAGGGGACGCCCCGAACGGCCACTTCACGCGGCTATTGGCGGCGCATCCGTCCTTTGCGAAAGGCGAAACCGGGTTTGAGAATGCCGTGTGGCAACATCCTGCCTTCCGTTACGTGCTGCGCCAGGCGCTTTCGGACCATCGCGTGCTTGCCTACGAAGACGACAGCTACATTTCGTTCACGCGGCTGCACGACGTGTTGGGCCTGCGTATGGCCGACGTTGAGTCGTATGCGTCCACGGTTTGTATTGATGCGCGCGAGGGAGAGCCCTTCACCATAGCGAGCTTGCGTGCGAGTGGCGCGACTGTGCACCCGTTGTACGGGTTGGATATGCCCGATGACTTTTACGAAGGGCTGCTCGACGTGGCTGGGCTATTTCGGAGCTGCACGCTTGCCGGCATTAAAGTGTTTGTTGTCGGCGGCGAGGGACGCTTCTCTGCCGCCGACCTTATTGAGTGGGTTGTTGCACGCCATGAGGGAATCGAACGTGACGATTTGCCGCGTCTGCTTGCGAGCGACTTTGGCATAGCCTGTCCGGCGCCGCTCCTGACGACGACCGTTCATAATTCCGATGTCTACTACGATGACATTGGAGACGCATACTATTCATCCATGGAAGCATGGAAAAGGGAGGCACGCAATGAGCTTGCTTGAGGAAGGAATCGCAACCGGCAACGTTCTGCCGACGGGACGCAAAGAAAAGCACTCCATCGACAACGTGACGCGCGACTTCGACATCTACCGCATCAAGTGCGACCTGCTGTTCTACAACGACCAGAACGACCGCATCGCAACGTGGGTAAGCGAGTACAACGCCGCGCAGGATGCGGATCTGCTTGCGCTTGGTCGCGAAGAGTATAACGGGGCCATCGAGGGCTTTATCGTCGAGAGCAACCCCGGGGCGCTTAAGAAGACCGAGAAGAGCATTGCGCTCCGCGGTCAGCTGAGGCCGGGCATCGTGCTTAACGACGGCCGCGTCATTGACGGCAACCGCCGCCTGACGTGCATTCGTCGCCTTGCGCGCCAAAACAACGAGGCCGGCTGGTTCGAGGCAGCCGTCATCGACGATGCCACCGGCAGCGACCCCAAGCGCATCAAGCTGCTGGAGCTCGCCATTCAAATTGGCGAGGAGGAAAAGGTCGCCTATGATCCCGTCGATCGTCTTGTCGGCGTGTACCGCGACGTGGTTAAGAACCACCTGATCACTCCGGCCGAGTACGGAACCGCGACGGGCATGACCGAAGCCGAGGTCAAGAAGCTCGTCGACCGCGCCCAGTTCATGGAGGAGTTTCTCGAGTTCTGCCAAGCTCCCGAGCAATACCATCTCGCCCGCGCCCTTAAGGTCGACGGCCCCTTGGGCGAATTCGGCCGTGTCCTGAAGAAGTATGGCAACAAGCGCGACCAGCAATTTGTTAAGCGCGCGATGTTCTCGAATATGGTCGTGCAGCCCGAGGGCGATATTACTCGCTATGTCAGAGACTTTGGAAACGTGGCGGGCACCCCTGCCGAGGCGGATTTTAAGGCCGCCGAGCAGCAGGCGATGTCTGAGTTGCTCGAGAAGATGGGGCCCGGTCCCCTTACTCGCGAAAAGGTGAGTGAGCTTCGCGCGGACCGAGATCTGGTCGATAGCTTCTCGCGTGCGGGCGATAGGGCTCGAGAGGTTGTGCGCCGCTCCAAGCTTATGGATACTCCGGCTAAGAAGTCTGCCGAGTGCCTCTCCGATCTTAATAAGATCCTTCCCGAGATGCTCGACGTACTGAATGCAATCGAACTTTCGAAAGTGCGCGCTAACCTTGTTGCCGTGAGGAATAAGGCCGATGAGCTGATCGGTGAAATCGATGACCGCTCCTAGGATTATCGTCGGCTACGACGATGCCCGTCCAGGCATGTTCTTGCGTATCGAGGGGCAGAGCGTTGCGGATTTCATGGCTTCGACGGTGTGGCGCGCCTGGCTTTACTATCCCGCAAGCGCTGTGGTGGGTACCGAGGGCGACTGCATTTTGCTCGATGGCGCCATGGGCTTGCGCGAGTGCCAGGAGATGCTCGAGGCGGTGCAGGAGGCCACTGAGCATGGCGTTGAGGTTGCGGTTGACCGGAGCTTCGAGGCGTATGCAAGCGCTACGGAGACGTACATCCGAGAGCGCTCGGAAGTGGGTCTTGCCATTAAGGCCCAGACTGCTCAGGGCATAGCCGACGACCCCCAGCTGGGGCCGCGTTTCCGGGAGTTCCGCGACATAGTGAACGCCTCGATGGTGCGTCCCTTGCGCGACCGGCAGATGCTCGATGCGTTCTTTATGGCCGCCGTCGGCCGCGCCGCCGATTTCTCGGTGCCTGGTGCGGGCAAGACCGCAACCGTGCTCGGCGTATTTGCATATTTAAGGCATTTGGGGCTTGCAAAGCGCATCGTGGTCGTCTGTCCAAAAAACGGCTTTGAAGCATGGGAAAAGGAGTGGGTGGCATCCTTTGGAGACAAACTGCCCCTGCGCTGTTTTTCGCTGGGAGACCCGCATATAGCAGCAATGTCGACTGAGCGGCGCAGAAATGCGCTTTCGCTGGACAGCGGTTCGTGCAATCTGTTTACGTTCAACTACGAAGCCCTTGCTGGCTATGTGAGGGAGCTGCACCCCATCGTTTCCAACCAAACACTCGTTGTATTTGATGAGGTTCATCGCATCAAGGCGATCAAGGGTAGGCGCGCGACCTCGGCACTTGAGGCAAATGAGGGCGCGAAGTACGTGATTGCACTTACGGGCACACCCATACCTAATACCTACCAGGATATTTACAACCTGCTGCACATTCTCTATCCCGAGGACTACGACACCTTTTTTGGCTATGAGCCGGGTGAACTTAAGTCTCCCGGGGCGGATGAGATTGAGCAGCTAAACAAAAGCCTTGCGCCTTTCTTCTGCCGCACAAATAAGAACGAGCTTGGTGTTCCTGCGCCCGAGCCCGACGAAATCGTGGAAGTCGAAGCGACTGCTGACGAAAACTCGCTTCTGCATATCTTGTCCAGTGCATGTTCTAGCCCATTTTCGCGTATCATCCGTACGCTGCAGCTTGAGAGCGACCCTGCCATGCTCGAGCAGGCTATCGATCAAGAAGATTTGGAGTATGTGCTCGATCAGGTTGGGGGGGGGTTCTCCGATATCGACTATGTTGACTTCTCGCAAACATTTTACGAGTCCATTGATCGAGCTCGGCCGACTTCAAAGCTCTTGGCGTGCGAGCAGCTAATTGAACGTATTGTTGCTCAGGGCCGCCCTGTTGTGGTGTGGTGCCTGTTTGTGCGCAGCATTAGCAATTTGCGGCGCGGACTTGCCGAAAAGGGAGTCGACGCTCGGGCGATTTACGGCGGAACGCCACAAGAGGATCGACGCGCGATATTGGACGACTTCCGCGCCGGACGCTTTACGGTGCTGGTGACCAATCCACAGACGCTTGCCGAGTCTGTCTCCCTGCATTCGGTGTGCCATGACGCCGTGTACTTTGAGTACAGCTATAACCTCGTACATCTCTTGCAGTCTAAGGACCGCATTCATCGTCTTGGACTCCCCGATGATCAGAAGACCCGCTACTACTTTATGCGCACGATCTTTGAAAGCGATGGCATACCCTTTTCCTTGGATAAGGTGATTTACGAGCGCCTAAAGGAGAAAGAGAAGATAATGCTCGACGCCATCGACGGTGGCTACCTTGAGGACGGTTATTTAGACGAGGATGATCTTCGCATTATTTTTGAGCGGTTGTTGGGAGACGAGGCGGCTAGGCTTGACTATCGGTAGCGTTCTTGCGTCGGAAGGCTAAGGTTGCTACCGACAACGTTGTGCCAAGAAACACCTTGGGACAATCTTTTTCTTTGGCGAGCCTTGATTTATAGTCGGGCGGCAAGCCCATCTTTAGCGTCCGCCGCCCGTCGAAGACTCATTTAAGGTCATAAGAACAAGAAGAGGGAGCAATCGCAAATGAAAGCAACCGAGGCAAATCTACTCGACCTTATGGGCGTGGCGAAGATGCAGTTCGTCATTCCCGTGTACCAGCGAGTTTACTCGTGGAGTGTAAAAGAGTGCGAAGTGCTTTGGGACGACGTCATGCGAGCGGGCCGTGATGACGTATCGCACTTCGTGGGGTCAATGCTTTATATCCCCGAGTCCGAGAGCTCTGCCACGAGTATTTCGCGCGTGCTTCTGATTGACGGACAGCAGCGCATGACGACGTTTTCGTTGATGATCGCTGCCTTGGCTGACTATCTGGAGGGTAATCCCGACAAGGCCGGCTTCCTTGGCGATCTCAAGATCTCGGCGTTGAGGAAAAATTACCTCTTTAACGATGACGACTACAACGGGCTGGCGCGCTACAAGCTGGTGCTTTCGCAGGACGATAAAGAGACGCTGTTCTCCATCGTGTCTGGGTCTCCCGTGCCAGATGAAAAATCGGATCGGATTGTCGAGAACCATGCGTTCTTCCGCGAGAAGATGCGTGGTAAATCATTTGACCCGGCAAGGCTTTGGGCGGGGCTAAACCGTGTGCAGGTCATCGACACTAAGCTCACCGCTGGCGTTGATAACGCCCAGCTCATATTTGAGTCCATGAACTCCAAGGGCAAGCCGCTCACGCCTATTGACCTCATTCGTAACTACGTTCTTATGTCGCTTCCCAACGACGAGCAGACCAAGCTTTACGAGGGCTACTGGCATCCGCTCGAGTGTTTGTTCGGAAAAGGCGGCGAAGAAGAGTTCAATGCGTTTATCTGGTACTGGCTGTGGCTCAAGGTTCCCAATAGGATGCCGAAGGAAAACGAGGCCTACCACGAGTTCAAACGCTATTTCGCTGACGACTACGATGGGGATACCGAGGGCCTGTTGAAAGAGCTCCGCGAATATGCGCAAAGATATGCCAGGTTGTTCCTTGGCAAGGAGAAAGACGAGGGCCTGCGTCGAGTGTTCGGCAGGATTGCCTGTCTTTATGTGAAATCGGTCAGGCCTTTGCTGATGCTGCTTTACTCGGTTTATGAAGGAGGCAGGATTGACCGCAATGCGTTCCTACGCATCTGCGAGACTATCGAGTCGTTCCTGTTCAGGCGGGCGGTTTGCGGCAGGCTTACCACGGGCCTAAATAATTTCTTTGCCGGCATGTATCGCAATCTCGAGCAGCAGGATGATATAGAGGAGTACGTTACGGCGATGCTCCTTATCCACAGCAGCGGTATGACCGCGTACTTCCCGACTGACGAGCATTTTGTCGAGGAGTTTAAGACGCGTGACTGTTACAATCGCTTCTCTAAAAAGCGTTATTACCTGGAGCGCATGGAGAACTGGCACCACCCGAAGGAGCCCATCTCGGCTGACAATTACCAAATCGAGCATGTCATGCCCCAGACGATCGATGATGTGCACGGCTGGAAGGAATCGCTTGGCGAGAACTGGGAAGACACCCACGACAGGCTGTGCAACAACTTGGGAAATCTTACACTGACGGGCTACAACCAGGAGTACTCAAACCGGTCGTTCTCGGACAAGCTCAATCTTCCGAACGTGGGACTTAAGTGCAGCCCGCTCTACCTAAACAAGTCGATCGCCTCGCATGAAAAATGGGGCGAGGAAGAGATTAGGCAGCGCGCGGACGAGCTGGCGAAAGAGGCGTGCGAGATATGGAAATACCCCGACCTTCCGGCAGACGTCGTCGACAAGTACCGTCCTTCTCGCGGGGAGTCTGACGAGGCGCCTATTTGGACCTTGCAAGAGAACCATCCAACCTTTGCCGAGGGTGGACTCAACCAGAAGCTTTTCGATGAGGTGTGCGAGTCCGTTCTGAGTGGTAGTCCTTCGTGGGAGTCCTACATAGCCAAGTACTATGTAGGCTTCAGATCGGGCAAGCGAAAACTGCATGCCGTGCTAGAAGGCAGGACCAGCAACGGTGGTTGGATTGCCGTCGGTCTGGCAAAGAGTGTGGATGATCTAACGGATCCAGAGGACATATGCCAGGACAAACGCACGCAGGGTGGATTTGGCCCGGGCCTACCAACCTATGTTGCCCTTCGGAATGCCGATGACATTCCCGCGGTACTCGATCTTATAAAGCAGTGCTAGGCAAGGGCCGGGAATCTAATTCTCGGCCCTTGCCATCTCGGAATTGCCGATGGCTTATCTGCCCACCTACACCCTCGCAATCCCGCGCGCGGCACTCAGCAGCTCGTACTCCCTTTGACTCCACTGGCGCAGCTCGGCAGCCTCGACGGCGTCGTGGCACAGATCCAAAAACACCTCGGCGCCCTCGCAGAAGCACTCGCGGGCAAAGGCGCCGGATCCGTCCGCAACGCACACGCTGTCGGCGAAGAGCATCCATCTGGACGGCTCACGAGGGTCATCTCCGAGCAGCTTGATCTGCAGCACGTGCGGGTCGCCGGCGGCGCAGAGCTCTTCCTCGAGCACCTGCACGGTAAAGCGCATCTGGTGGGAGAGGCTGTTCTTGACCATGGCCGAGGCATAGCCGCTCGGCTCGTCCAGAAGATGCATTCGTTTTGGCTTGGCTGCCAGGTTGTGGAAGTTGCGCTCACTGCGCACGGAGAAATTGTCCATACGGACTCCTTTCATCGATGTTGGCAGGGCCACCGTGCCTCTTGGCCGGTTGGCGTCGGGATCGTGGAGCCAACTCTCTACCCCGACTCTGGATAAAACGCGCCCGCTCCCTGCGGGCAAGAGGAAGTCTATCAACGTGTACGGACAGAAATCAAGCGCCGCCTGCGAAATGACGCGTGAACGGCGTTGGTTCCCAAGTGATTATTCGGCTTTCATCCGGAAAAGTGTTGAAATAGGCACCTTAAAACTTCGGAAAAGTGTCAAATTCAATAGGCAAATTATCCGGAAAAGTGTAGCTGGATGACAAAACAGCACTTAGAAGCCGGTGCTGGATGCGGGATCCTGCGGCCGCCTTCAGCTCTCGCTACTCGTCGTCTCCGTCGTTGGGGTCGCCCTTGAGGGTGTTGATGTCCAGGTACTGGTTATCGTCCTCTTTTTGCTGGGTCTCCGACTCCGCTTGGGTGGGGCCGCGGAACAGCTGGAATCCCTCAAACGCAATGACGCCGAGCAGGGCAATGACAATGGCGATAAAGGCAACCTTGACTGCCTGCGGAAATTCCGAGAAACGCAGTGCCTTTTCCTCGGCGTAATAATCGGCGAAGCGCTCTTCGCCCGTGCTTTTGGTATACGCCGGCGCGGACGCGGCCTCCGTGTCATATTCCGGTGCAGGCGTGGCAGCGTACGGATCGTTGAGATAATCGCTCGATGCGGTGCCATAATCCTCGGTCTCGATGCGACCGGTGCCAGTATGGCCATCGGAATAATCGGAATATGCTGCACCGCCCTCATTGTCCGTGGCGCTCGTGTTGGCGGCAAAAAGCGGGTTAACTGGAACGTCGAGCGCCGGCATGCCGGTAGAGGTCTCATCCAGATCGGCTGCAGCCCAGGAATCGTAGGCAACCTGATGGGCAACGGGCTCATCGAGCCTTGCGACCGGAGGCTTGCGTGCCGCAGGAACAGGCAACTGCTGGGCGCTGTACACAACGGTGCTGTCGGCCGATTTGCCCTGCGTCGCTGCAGCGAGAAATGCCGCCGTCTCGGACGGGTCGCTTGCGGGGCGGGGAGCGGGTGTGGGCGCCGAAGTGGGTGCGGGCGTAGGCGCGGGCGTCGAAACAGGCGACTGCGCAGGAGTCGGCGCAGATGCGGTCTTAGGCGCAAGTGCGGGATTGGGGCTTGACGGGCGAGCGCCGCCGCCCATGAGTTCGTCGGCGGTCCACGGGCGATCATCCATCACGTCGTCAAGGCTCAGCGAAAACAGGTCGTCTTCACTCTCATCGAACATGTGGTGCACATGTCCACCAATTGCCGGAATCAATCCGCGACCGGTGCATGATGCCTTGCTCAACGCCATTCTGTTCCATCCTTTCGAAATACTAATGACATCGATTATATGGAACTTCCCAAGCGGCTCGGTCTTGGATTCGTGCTTTCCAGAACTCGCGCCCAAAAGGGGAGGGGCAATCCAGGCGAGTGCCTACTTGTCGCCGGCTGCCGCCTTGGCCTCATTGAGGTAGCTATAGAAGCTGTACTTTGAGATGCCAAAGAACTCGCAGGCGCGCTCGCTCGACTTGGAAATGAGGAAGGCGCCGCGACGGTCGAGGTAGCCAATGGCACGAATGCGCTCGTCTTTGGTCATGAGCGCCGCGGGCTTGCCCACAAACTGCTCGCACTCGTGCAGCAGGTCCTCGAGCAGGTCGCCGATGTTCTTGGTAATGGGCTCTGGCTCGGTATAGCCCGTGTCGCCGGTGCCGGTAAAGGCATCGAGCGAGCGCTCAAAAGCCTTCATGAGCGTAATGTCAAAATTGATGCCCAAAATGCCGACGGGCTTGCCCTCGTCGTTGCGGATAAAGATCGTCGACGATTTGAGCAGCTTACCGTCGGTGGTTTTAGTGAGGTACGGCTCGCGGTCGTGTACATCGGTGGCGCCCTCGTGCATGGACTCAAACACGATATGGCTGGGGCCGTCACCCAGTTTGCGCCCGCTGACGTGGCCGTTTTCGATCACTACGATGGAGTGGTCCACGTCCTCGGTCTCCAGATCGTGGACGACGACTTCGCAGTTGGGGCCAAATTGGAGCGCCAGACCGTGTGCGAGGCGCTTGTAAAACTCAATCTGTGCGGGGGTCATGGGTACCTTCCTAAAAATTAGTTTGGGCTCACTGTGCCATAAACCACACATGACCGCAAACAAATCCATCAACAAGGCAATTCATGACCGTTCGGCGGCGAAAAAGTACCGATTACGGCAACAAACAATTCGTTAGATATACCAATCAAAAAGTGTGATAGAACATTAATAACAAACTTTTTGTTTGGCATCCACATAAAAGTTCAGTCGTGTGAATGGGATCGGGCTGAAACGCGTATGCGGGGGCCGGCAAGAGAGGACTTAAGGAGTTCACCGTATGGCCGATAAGATCCAGTGGGCGGGCAACACGATGCCCAAGAGCGATGACAAGCACTTGGGAATCATGAGCCTCGACCACGTGAAGAAGGCCCGTGCCTTCCACCAGTCGTTCCCTCAATATACCGTTACTCCGCTTGCCCGCCTGGACGGTCAGGCTGCGCGCCTGGGCCTGTCCAACCTGTGCGTTAAGGACGAGAGCTATCGCTTTGGCCTCAACGCCTTCAAGGTCCTGGGCGGTTCGTTTGCCATGGCCAATTATATTGCCGACGAGACCGGCAAGGACGTTGCCGAGTGCACCTTCGATTACCTGACCTCCGATCAGCTTGCCAAGGACTTTGGCCAGGCCACCTTCTTTACCGCCACCGACGGCAACCATGGCCGCGGCGTGGCATGGGCTGCCAACAAGCTGGGCCAGAAGGCCGTCGTGCACATGCCCAAGGGTTCCACCAAGCCCCGCTTTGATAACATCGCCGCCGAGGGCGCCACGGTGACCATCGAAGAAGTCAACTACGACGAGTGCGTGCGCATGGCCGCCGCCGAGGCCGACGCCTGCGAGCGCGGCGTCATCGTTCAGGACACCGCCTGGGAGGGCTACGAGAAGATCCCGTCTTGGATCATGGAGGGCTACGGCACCATGGCTTCCGAGGCTGCCGAGCAGCTGCGCGAGATGGCCATCAACCGCCCGACGCACGTCTTTGTCCAGGCTGGCGTAGGCTCGCTGGCTGGCGCCGTGGTGGGCTACTTCACCAACCTGTATCCCGATAACCCGCCCACCTTCGTCGTGGTCGAGTGCGCGCCTGCCGCCTGCCTGTACAAGGGCGCTGCCGCCGGCGACGGCGACCCGCGCATCGTGGACGGCGACATGCCCTCCATCATGGCCGGCCTGTGCTGCGGCGAGCCCAACATTCTGGGCTGGGATATCCTGCGCAACCACGCCACCGCTTTTGTGTCCTGCCCCGACTGGGTCACCGCTCGCGGCATGCGCACCCTGGGCGCTCCCGAGAAGGGCGACCCGCGCGTCATCTCCGGCGAGTCCGGCGCAGTGACCACCGGCCTGGTCGAGACCCTCATGCTCGATCCCGAGTACGCTGAGCTCAAGGAGCTCATCGGCCTGGACAAGACGAGCTCCGTGCTCTGCTTCTCCACCGAGGGCGACACCGATCCCGACCAGTATCGCCGCATTGTTTGGGAAGGCGAATATCCCACTTGCTAATCGTTGGGGCGGAGTAAATAGGTATCGCTCCGCCACCTCACAGGTAGATTCCTTCGTTTGAAAGGTTATGAACAATGGCTAAAGAACTCGATTTCGACGCTATCAAGGCTGCTGCTGAGTCCCACCGTGCTGATATGACGCGTTTTCTTCGCGCAATGATTAGCCATCCCTCTGAGTCCTGCGAGGAGGGTGAGGTTGTTGCCTGCATCAAGGCCGAGATGGAGAGCCTTGGCTATGACGAGGTCAAGGTCGACGGCCTGGGCAACGTCATGGGCTTTATGGGCGAGGGCGACAAGATCATCGCCATCGACTCCCACATCGACACCGTCGGCATCGGCAACATTGAGAACTGGGACGCCGATCCCTATGAGGGCTACGAGACCGACGAGATCATCTACGGCCGCGGCGGCTCTGACCAGGAGGGCGGCATGGCTTCCGCTACCTACGCTGCCAAGATGATGAAGGACATGGGCCTCATCCCCGAGGGTTACAAGATCATGGTCGTCGGCACCGTCCAGGAAGAGGACTGCGACGGCATGTGCTGGCAGTACATCTACAACAAGGACGGCATTAAGCCCGAGTTCGTCATTTCCACCGAGCCCACCGACGGCGGCATCTATCGCGGTCACCGCGGCCGCATGGAGATCCGCGTCGACGTTCACGGCACCTCCTGCCACGGCTCCGCTCCCGACCGCGGCGACAACGCCATCTACAAGATGGCCGACATCATCGCCGACGTTCGCGCTCTCAACAACAACGGCTGCGACGAGTCGACCGACATCAAGGGTCTCGTCAAGATGCTCGACCCCAAGTACAACCCCGAGCACTTCGAGGACGCCCGCTTCCTGGGCCGCGGCACCTGCACCGTCAGCCAGATCTTCTACACCAGCCCCAGCCGCTGCGCTGTCGCTGACTCCTGCGCCATCTCCATCGACCGTCGCATGACCGCTGGTGAGACCTGGGAGTCCTGCCTGGACGAGATCCGTAACCTGCCGGCCGCCAAGAAGTACGGCGACGACGTGAAGGTCTCCATGTACATGTACGACCGTCCGTCCTGGACCGGCGAGGTCTACGAGACCGAGGCTTACTTCCCCACGTGGATCAACAAGGAGACCGCTCCGCATGTCAAGGCCCTCGTCGACGCCCATAAGGCTATGTTCGGTGACGAGCGCATCGGCTGCGAGCCCAGCATGGACAAGCGCACCGGTCGTCCTCTGTGCGACAAGTGGACCTTCTCCACGAACTGCGTTTCCATCCAGGGCCGCTATGGCATCCCCTGCGTCGGCTTTGGCCCGGGTGCTGAGTCTCAGGCTCACGCTCCCAACGAGGTCACCTACAAGGACGACCTGGTCACCGCTGCCGCCATGTATGTGGCTGCCCTGAACCTCTACGATCCGAGCCAGGCCGATGGCGATGCCACCGTGTTCCGCGCCGGTCTGACCAACAACAAGATCGACTAGTCCCATTCCTCGATCTTGTTGAGCCGGGGGCCGCTCGTGTCCCCGGCACCCCCTGTTGACTTGGGGCCCGCGGTCGTTATCTCCCATGCTTCCTCAACGGTAGCGGGTCCTCGTCATGGTGCTCTGCATGTTATAGCCACACGCGCATGCCGGAGCACATCTACTCATTGCGATCGTTTCACCTTTAGAAAGGACATTTCCATGGACGCTAAGTTTACCGAGCTCGTCGAGCAGCTGAACGGCCTCGATTTTAAGGGTATGTACGGCAGCGACTTCCTGCACACCTGGGACAAGACCACCGATGAGCTTAAGGCGCTCTACATCGTCGCCGACGCCCTGCGCGAGCTGCGTGAGAACAACGTTTCGTCCAAGATCTTCGACTCCGGTCTTGCCGTCTCGCTGTTCCGCGACAACTCCACCCGTACGCGCTTCTCCTTCTCTAAGGCCGCCAACCTGCTCGGCCTTGAGCTGCAGGACCTGGACGAGAAGAAGTCCCAGATCGCTCACGGCGAGACCGTCCGCGAGACCGCTACCATGATCTCCTTCATGGCCGACGTCATCGGCATCCGCGACGACATGTACATCGGCAAGGGCGACGCCTACATGGCCGAGGTCTCCGAGTCCGTACAGCAGGCCTACGAGGACGGCGTTCTGGATCACCGTCCCACGCTCATCTCCCTGCAGTCCGACTCCGACCACCCCACGCAGTCTTCTGCCGACATGCTCTACCTCATCAACGAGTTTGGCGGCCTTGAGAACCTCAAGGGCAAGAAGGTTGCCGTTACCTGGGCCTATTCGCCCTCTTACGGCAAGCCGCTGTCCTGCCCGCAGTCGCTGATCAGCCTGCTGCCCCGTTTTGGCATGGACGTCACCCTGGCTCACCCCGAGGGCTACGACCTCATGCCCGAGG
>DAWDYI010000043.1:0-3159 GCA_052344885.1 Collinsella aerofaciens | reverse complement strand
TTTGGCATGGACGTCACCCTGGCTCACCCCGAGGGCTACGACCTCATGCCCGAGGTCGTCGAGCGCGCCAAGGGTTATGCCGCCGAGTCCGGCACCACCTTTAAGCAGGTCAACACCATGGCCGAGGCCTTCGAAGGCGCCGACATTGTGATCCCCAAGAGCTGGGCTCCGTTTGCCGCCATGGAGAAGCGTACCAACCTGTACGCCGAGGGCGACGACGCCGGCATCGCTGCGCTCGAGAAGGAGCTGCTCGCTCAGAACGCCACCCATCAGGATTGGTGCTCCACGACCGAGCTCATGGAGAAGACTGCCAACGGCCAGGACACCATCTTTATGCACCCGCTGCCCGCCGACATCTCCGGTGTCTCCTGCGAGCACGGCGAGGTCAACGCCGACGTCTTCGACATGCACCGCGTGGGCATGTACAAGGAGGCCAGCTACAAGCCGTACGCCATCGCAGCCATGATGTTCCTGCAGAAGGTTGCCGATCCCGCCGCTACCCTCAAGGCCCTCGACGAGCGCAACACCGCCCGTTGGTTCCAGGCCTAAAGCCGGGTTGAGGTAAGCCATGTAAAGGGGGCGCTCTGCCAACCGGCGGGGTGCCCCTTTTTGCATCGCGGGCGTGCGGGATAAGCGCTTTCGATGTAGATGCCCGCGGCGCGAGTTATGGGTACGATGGTTTCAGGGGAGGTATCACCATGAAACTTGGTTGCGTCATTATGGCTTCGGGCGAGGGCAAGCGGTTTGGCTCTAACAAGATGCTTGCCGATATCTATGGCGAGCCGCTGATTGCTCGGACCATCGATTCGGTTCCCCGGGGCTTTGACGTCGTGGTTTCGACGCGTTGGCCCGAGGTCGCCCAGATTTGTGAGGACAAGCATTGCCCGTGCGTGCTGCACGATGGCGAGCTGCGCAGCGAAAGCGTCCGTGCGGGCCTTTCGTGGGGAGTCGAACGCAACTGGAAAGGTTGCCTCTTTTTGCCGGGCGACCAGCCGCTCGTGAGTTCGGATTCTTTTGAGGCCATGGTTCGCGCGTTTGACGAGCGTGGCCGCAAACATCCGGTGCGCTTGGCGTGCAACGGTGAGCCTTCGAGTCCGGTGCTCTTTCCGGCGGAACTGTTCGATGCGCTTATGTGTCTTGAGGGCAAGGACGGCGGCGGTTCGATCCTCAAGGACCGTACCGACGTGGTGTTGGTCGATGCGCGTGCTTACGAGCTGTGGGACGTCGATACCGCCAAGGGACAGCGACGCATAACGGAGCATATCGCCGCTTGCTCGTATTTTGATCGCGTGGCCAACAGCATCAATCAATAAGGAGCAATTATGATCATCATAAAAAACGGCGCGCTCGTGACGCCCCAGGGGCTTCGCCGCGCCGATCTTGCCATGGATGGCGATAAGATCGTGCGGATCGCCGCGGCGATCGAGCCGGCCGAGGGCGATACCGTCGAGGACGCCGCGGGCTGCTGGGTGTTTCCCGGCTTTATCGACGGCCACACGCACATGCAGTGCTGGACCGGCATGGATTGGACAGCCGATAGCTTTGAGACCGGCACGCGCGCGGCTGCCTGCGGCGGCACGACGACCATTGTGGACTACGCGACGGCCGATCGCGGCGTGACCATGCCCGATGCCTTGGCCGAGTGGCATCGCCGCGCCGAGGGAACCTGTACGGCCAACTACGCCTTTCATATGGCACTCGCCGAGTGGAACGAGCGCAACCGCGCCGATCTTTCGGCCATGCGCGAGGCGGGCGTATCGTCGTTCAAGACCTACTTTGCCTATGACCACCTGCGCCTGGACGATGCCGAGACGCTCGAGGTGCTCGAGGAACTCAAGCGCCTGGGCGGTATCCTGTGCGTGCATTGCGAGAACGGCACGCTGGTGAATGAGCTGCAGAAGCGCGTGTTTGAGCAGGGTATCCACGGGCCCGAGGGCCACGCGCTCAGCCGTCCGGACGTGTGCGAGGCCGAGGCAGTGAGCCGTCTGCTATATCTGGCGCACCTGGCCGGCGACGCACCGGTCAACGTGGTGCACCTTTCGACCAAGCTGGGGCTCGAGGCCATTCGTGCCGCCAAGGCGCGCGGGCAGAAGAATATCTATGTCGAGACCTGCCCTCAGTATCTGATGCTCGACGATACGTGCTATTTGGAGCAGGGCGAGGACGGCTTTGCGGGCGCCAAATATGTGATGAGCCCGCCGCTGCGCCATGCGGGTGACCGTGCGGCACTGCGCGAGGCGCTTGTGGCCGGCGAGATCGATACCATCGCCACCGACCACTGCAGCTTTAACCTACACGGGCAAAAGGACCGCGGGCGCGACGACTTCCGTGCGATTCCCAACGGCGGGCCCGGCGTGGAGCATCGTCCCGTCGCGATTGCCACGAGCTTTGAGGGACAGCTGGGCCCCGAGGACCTCTGCCGCCTGATGAGCGAGAACCCGGCGCGCGTGTTTGGCATGTACCCGCGCAAGGGCTGTCTTGCCGAGGGCTCCGATGCCGACGTGTGCGTGTGGGATCCCCAGGTGCGCTGGACGATTAGTGCCGCGACGCAGCATCAGGCCGTGGACTACACGCCACTCGAGGGTTTTGAGGCACATGGCCGCGCCAAGGCTGTGTTTGTGAACGGCGTGCTGGCTGCGCGCGACGGCGAGCCCACCGGAGCCCAACCCGGCCGCTACGTCCCCCGCTAGCAGGAAGATCACCGGATTCCCCTCCGCAGTTGCGGTGGAATAGTTCCTGTTTAGCTGCCAAATAGGCCGTTTTAGGAACTATTTCACCGCAACTTATAGGTCTGCTGGGGCGGCGCCGGCTATTTGAGGCTGGTGGCGACGACGGAGCGGCCGAGGGCTGTCTCGAATCGATCTGCCATCGTTGGGTCGGCAAGCGTGTCGACTTGGTTGAGCATGACGCGGGCATTGTCGAGGTTCAGCATCCGCAGCTCGGCATTGAGCACCATAGCGACGTGCTCTGGGGTGGCAGCGTCGGTGGGCTCGCAGCCGCAGCGCTCGCAGAAGAGCTCGGGGCGGTGGACAACCTCGGCGACGGGCTTTCCCAGCCCCGAGGCGCCGACGATCCAGACAACGTTTGCCGCGGCGGCGGGAATCACCGGCTCCCAGGCGGCATGCGCCTTGAGCGGGAGTCGCTTGCTGCCATCTGCCT
>DAWDYI010000042.1:0-20128 GCA_052344885.1 Collinsella aerofaciens | reverse complement strand
AACTGCGGGAACGGCCTATCCGCTCAATGTGTTCGGCTGAGATCGGAAATCAACCCTTCGACGCGAACCGTGTTGGGAATGAACTGCGTCGCGCAGGACCACCAGCCGTTTTGCTGGGCAGCGTCGGCAAGCCTTTCGGCCATGGCGGCGGTGCCGCAAATGGCAAACGAGCAGGCACCCGATCCGCACACATCTACAGCAACGGTGCCGTCCTGTTTACGCAGCCAATCGAGAACCGTTTGAATCTGCGGCTCCATCTGTGCGGAAATGACACCCAAGTTGTTATGGATGAGTGCATATGCCGTCTCGGCATCACCAGCACGCAAGGCAGAAGCTATCGCGCCGGGCTCGTCCGCAGGCACCGGGGCCTCGTCAAAACGTCGATAGGCTTCAATTGTCGAAACACTTGCCTCGCGCGGCTTGACCAACACGACGGGCGTTGCGGGCAGCGCGGGGTACTCAGTTGCCAGCACGTCTCCCCCACCTACGTAGAACGCAGGGCTCGCGTGCAAAAAGAACGGGACGTCAGCACCAATGCCGCGCGCGATGTCGTCGAGCACGGGGTCGGTGCGATCAATTCCCCAGAGCTCCGCCAAGGCGACAATGACCGCGGCCGCATCCGTCGAGGGGCCGCCCAAGCCGGCGCACAATGGAATGCGCTTCTCAATCGTCACGCAGATGTTTGCCTCGCGACCATAATGCTCGGCCATAGCAATCGCAGCCCGATACGCCGTATTCTTTTGCATGGGAAAATCTGATGCTGGAACCGTCTGGACAGTCAGCGCCTGCGCCGGCGTGACCGTCACGGTATCGGAAAGACTGACGGCTGCCATCAGGGAATCGACCCTGTGGTAGCCGCGGTCATCGCGCTCGGTATGAACCCCCAGGTAGAGGTTAATCTTTGCCGGCGCGGAAAGGGTCAGGGACCAATCGGTCACCGCTAGTGCTCCTCGAGCTGATTGCCGAGCGGGGTAAAAATGTGCTCGCCGCTCTCGGGGTCGAACAGCTCGACCTGACCGGTGAGGACATCGATGTACTGGTAGGACTGACGCGACTTGCGGCCACGACGCTCGTCAACCTCGACGATAAAGACGGCGGGGTGCACGCTCTTGATGGTGCCCATGCGCTCGACGACGCGGGTGCGGCCCATGTTGGCCTTCACCTTAACGCGATCGCCCACCATATCGGTCA
Source organism: Collinsella aerofaciens (assembly GCA_052344885.1). Classification (GTDB taxonomy): domain Bacteria; phylum Actinomycetota; class Coriobacteriia; order Coriobacteriales; family Coriobacteriaceae; genus Collinsella; species Collinsella aerofaciens_CC. Next base: position 18,937 of record DAWDYI010000042.1, on the reverse strand, counting down.
GCTTCTCGTGGATGTCGTCGACGTGATTGACTTCCATCTCTTCCATGAACAGGGCCTCCAGAAGGTGCAATTCAAAAAGGGGATAATACCCCTAAGATAGACAAAACTCTAATACTATAGCACCCTGCTGCCGTCATACGCAAGTAGCTTAAAAAGCCCGGTCCCAAATTGACTACTTACAGACTATCGGTGTCCAAGACGATGGTGAACGGACCGTCGTTGACAAGATCGACTTTCATATCGGCGCCGAAGATGCCATGTGCTACTTGCTCGACGTCCTCGCGCACAAGCGTCAAGAAGTACTCGTAGAGCTCGTTGGCGACATCGGGGGCGCCGGCATCCGTAAACGACGGACGGCGGCCGTGGCGGCAGTCGGCAAACAGCGTGAACTGCGACACCACGAGCACCTCGCCGTCGACATCGGCAAGTGCCAGGTTGGTCTTGCCGTTCTCGTCCTCGTTGATACGCAGCCCGCGGAGCTTGCCCCACAGCTTGTCGGCCTCGGCACGCGTATCGCCATGGCCCACACCCAGCAGCACCAGGTAGCCGCGTCCAATGCGGCCCACGCACTCGCCGTCGACCGTCACGCCGGCGTTGAGCACGCGCTGCACCACCGCACGCACGGTCTACTCCTCGCCCGTCAGCTTGGCGGACAGATGCTCGAGCGCGTGGAAACGATGGCTGATGGCGTTCTTCTCGTCCGCCGTCAGCTCGGCCATGGTCTTGCCCGGCGTGTCGACCGGCAGGAACAGCGGGTCGTAGCCAAAACCATGGTCGCCGCGGCCCTCGTGCGCGATAACGCCCTCGCAGGCGCCCTCGCCATAGGTAACCAGACCATCCGTGTCGATGAGCGCAACGACGCTCATAAAGCGCGCGGTGCGATCCTCGTCCGCCACGCCTTCCAGGTTAACGAGCAGCTTTGCATTGTTGGCGGCATCGTCGCCGTGCACGCCCGCATAGCGCGCACTATACACACCGGGCTCGCCGTCCAGCGCGTCGACGACCAGGCCGGAATCGTCGGCGATGGCCATAAGCCCCGTCTCCTCAACCGCAGCCTGCGCCTTGATGATGGCGTTCTCCAAAAACGTCGTGCCGTTTTCCTCGGGGTCCTCAAAATCGCCCAGCTGGCCGAGCGCCACAAAGCGCACCTCGGGCATGACCTTGCCCAAAATGGCCTCGATCTCGGTGAGCTTATGGGCGTTGCCCGTTGCCACGACGATGGTCGCCGCCGAGTCGAGAGTGTCAATGTCGATCTTCTCAAGTGCCATGAGTGGCCTCCTTGTCTCTATAGCAATGCCGCGCCGAGGGCGACGAGGGCCTCTGCCTCTCCCCTCTCAATCAACGGCAGTCTTGTGTCTAGACGTCTCCGCAGATAAAACCTACCAAAATAAACCCGTCCCTTTTGGCAGGTTAGGCGATGGCTTGGCGCTGAAGCTCGATGAGCTCGGCGATACCCTTGTCGCCCAGGTCGAGCAGGGCGTTGAGGCGTTTGCGGTCAAAGGGCGCCTGCTCGCCGGTGCCCTGGAGCTCGATCATCTCGCCGGTGTCGGTGGCGACGAGGTTCATGTCGACCTCGGCATGGCTGTCCTCCGAATAATCGAGGTCAAGCAGAGTATTGCCGTCGACAACGCCCATGGAGATGGCAGCCACCTGGCCGATAAGCGGGATGCGTTCGATCTTGCCCGCCTCGACCCACATGGCGAGGGCGTCGTGCAGCGCCACCCAGGCGCCGGTGATGCTCGCTGTACGCGTGCCGCCATCGGCCTGAATCACATCGCAGTCGACGGTGACGGTGTACTCGCCGAGCGCCTTCATGTTGACGACGGTACGCAGGCTGCGGCCAATGAGGCGCTCGATCTCCATGGAGCGACCCTTGCGGTTGGCGTGTTCGCGCTTGCAGCGCTTGCCGGTCGACGCCGGCAGCATGGCGTATTCCGCGGTCACCCAGCCGGCCTTAGCTCCCTTTCGCCAGCCCGGCACGCCCTCCTCGATAGTGGCGGCGCACAGCACGCGCGTGTCACCGAACTCGGCCAAACACGAGCCGTGGGCGTGCTTCATGACGCCGCGAGTCAGTTTGATGGGGCGCAGCTCATCGGCGGCGCGGCCGTTGGCGCGGTTGACCTGCATATACTCCATGGAAAAATCCTTTCGGCAAAAGGTGAACGTGAGCCTTTGGTCGGCGACCCTATATCTATTTCAGTTCGTCGATATCGATATGCTCAATGCTCTTGAGCGGCTGACCAAAGATAAAGCTGCCCGCCACCGCAAACTCGGCAATGTTATCAGCCGTCGTGGCAAAACGATGCTGCGGCTCGGCGGCGTCGCCCGCCAGCTGCTCGCGGCGCGTGAGGATATCGGTCAGCTCGCGCGTGGTCTCCTCGGCGGAACTCACGACGCGCACCCCAGGCCCCAGCGCATGGCGGATAGGTCCCACCAACAGCGGGAAATGCGTACAGCCGAGCACCACGGTATCGATACCGTGGTCGCGCAGCGGCTCAACCGTGGCACCCACCAGCGCACGCACGGCAGGCGTATCGAAGATGTCCTCGTTCTCAAGCCACTGTTCCTGCAGATGTGCACCCGAGGCGAGCTCGTGTTCGACAACCTCGACAAAGCTCGAGGCAGGACAGCCGTATACATCGACGCCGGCATCTAGATCCTGAATGGCGCGCGTGTAGGCGCCCGAGCGAATGGTGAGGTTGGTAGCGAGCACGCCCACGCGACGCGTACGCGTGCTGTTGATTGCTGCACGGGCACCCGGCGCGATCACGCCGATCACGGGAACGTCGAGCACCTGCTGAGCCAAACGCAAGGCCGCAGCGGTCGCCGTGTTGCAGGCGATGACCATAATCTTGACGTCGTGCTTCGAAAGCCAACGGCCCGCCTGCAGCGCAAACGAGCGCACTTCATCCTCGGTGCGCGTGCCGTAGGGGCAGCGCTTGGTGTCGCCAAAGTAGTAGACGGACTCGTGCGGCAGCGCCGTCGCAATCGCGCGCGCAACCGTCAGACCGCCCAAACCAGAATCGAACACGCCAATCGGGCGCGTGTCGCCTGCCGGATTCTCGATATCGGACATTACCTCACCAGTCTCTCTCGAAAAGACATGTCCAAGTGCGGCGACGCCGCGCTACGAACGCGCCGCGACCAGCAGCTCTGCCGTCGCCGCCCAACCGTCGACAATTTTGCCGCGCGTAACGAAAGCGTTCTCGCAGGCAGCCAGGAACTCGGGCGCGCCGGCGCTCGTCAGGCCATTCTCGACCAGGCAGAACGTGCCCACGTGATCGGCCATGTAGAAATCGGACTCGGAATCGCCGAGCGCGAGCGTCTCCTCGCGCTCGATACCCAGGTGCTCGCAGAAGCGCGCAATGGCAACGCCCTTGTTGAGGCCGGCGGGATTGATGTTGAATGCGCGACCGTCCTCGACGCGATCGAGCTCGAGCGTCGTCGGCTTGGACAGATGCGTCAGGTGACCGTTGCAAGCCCAGATCAGACCGCAGCCGGCCTCGTCCAGGATGGCCTGGACCTCATCGTCGGGCACATCGCCGCGCATGCCGACGGTGACCTCACGGTACTTGTAGCCGGTCGACATGTCGTTGTGGTACTCGATCTTGTGCGGCCAGCGGGCAAGGATCTTCTCGCACACGCCGGTCTGCTCGATCACCTGGTGCGGCGTGAGGCCGCAAGAGGGGTCGTAGGGCATGTCGCCGGTCAGATACTCCCAATCGTTGGCTTTGAGGTCGTACATGACCAGGCCGCCCATCTCGCCGATGTAGGAGTTGAGGCCGAGCACGCGCGCGTCCTCGTGGATCATGGTACGGTTGCGGCCCGAGGTGGGAACCACCTGAATACCAGCGCGAGCGAGCGCCACGACGGCCTCGACGAGTTTGGTCGAGGGGTTGCCGTCGTTGTCGCGCAGCACGCACGAGCCGGGTGCGAGCATCGTGGCATCCAGGTCGGTAAAGACGTACTTGACCTTGGCCAAGCGCTCGCGCATCTCGCCCGAAAGCTCAGCGACGGTCGGCAGGGTATTGTGGGACATGGTTACTCCGTTTACGTAGAAGGGTTTGGACTTGGACGGCATGTTTTGATTGAGGGAACACGCTTATGGCGACAGCGCACTCAGGGCGCCGCCGCCATCATGGTTCATTAGTCAAACTGGGTAACATCGATCAGGCGATTGGCCAGCGAAAGGTCGCTCTCGATGGGCACGAACTCGTCGCCCACGTGCATGAGCTCCTCGTCACCCTTTGCCAGCAGCAAGACAATGGTGGGAGCATCGGGGTTGACGTACTCCTCGCGCGCCGCCTTGAACGCCGCATGCACAGCGGCTTCGCGGTCGAGGATGATCTTGTTCGGCGTATCGTCGGGAACATGCTCGGCAAGCTCGCGACAGACCTTCATCGGGTCCTCGTGAGCTGGATCCTCGTTGGCAAAGATCATCAGGTCGGAATACGGTGCGGCCTCGCGCGGAAGCTGCTCGCGGCGCTCCTGCGCCTTGCCGCCGGCAGCGCCAAACAGCGCAATGACGGGGCTAGCGGGAAACGCGCGCTTGACCGACGAGAAAAGCGAACGGAACGAAAGCTGGTTGTGCGCGTAGTCGACGACACAAATCACGCGGCCGTCCTTCGACTCCACGACCTCCATACGGCCCGGCACACGCAGTTTGGAGAGGCCCTTCTTGATAGCCTCGATACCGATGCCGATCTCGCGCGCAGCGGCGATAGCGACCAGCGCGTTTTCCACGTTAAAGTCTCCCGCGATACCCAGCAGGACCTTCTCCCCCGCCTCGGACTCGTCGGCACACAGGCCATGCAAGTTGAACTCGATGCTAAAGCCGACCATGCGTACGTCGCTCGCCCACAGGCTTGCCTCGGGATGCTCGACGCCAACGGTCACCAAGCGCTCGGCCGTCGACGCTGCCTCCAGCACACGGTCGACCTCTTCGGTGCCCAGATTCACCACGGCGGTCTTTGCCTGGTCAAAAATCCTGAGCTTGCTCTCAAAATAATCCTCAAACGTGGGGTGTTCGATCGGCGAGATGTGGTCGCGGCCGATGTTGAGGAAGCACGCCACGTCAAACGGCAGATTCTCGACGCGTTGGTACTTGAGCGCCTGGCTCGAGACCTCCATGACCATGGACTGGCGACCGGACGTGCGGCAGTTGGCGATATGGCGCCAGACCTCGGGGGCCTCGGGCGTAGTATTGGTGCTCTCATAGCACTCGATGCCATCGTCGGTACTCACCGAGCCGATCATGCCGCAGGACTCGCCCGCTGCTTTGATGATGGACTGGAGCATAAAAGCGGCCGTGGTCTTTCCCTTGGTACCGGTGATCCCCACGATCTTAACGTCGTGGTCGGGGCGGTTGTAGACCTCCGGCGGCAGCAGGGCCATGGCCGTGCGCACGCTATCAACAACCAGCATCGCAGCACCGCTCTCCTGCGCCAGCGGCTCCAGAGACTCGACCAGCGGCTCCTCGCACACAAATGCGACGGCGCCCGCATCGAGCGCCATGCTCAAAAACGCGGGCTTAAAGGCAGCACCTTTGCAGAAGAACACGTCACCTGCCGAGACCGCGCGCGAATCAAACGAGCAGCCGGTCACGGCACGCCCGTCAACCTGCTCTGATGCGCGCAGCTCGCCGCACACATCGAGCAGCTTGGCAAGCGTATCGACCGTGGTCACGGTCGCGGAATCCGAATGGTGCATCTTTCACCTTTCTCAGCCATTTGGCAGGGACGGTTTTATAGTAACTGAAACGCACCCACGCAAAAACGGCTCCCGGAGGAGCCGTTACGCGCAGGCGTTCGTAAGCCGAGGCTAGGCAGCCTGAACAGCGGGCTGGTCCTCGTCGATAAAGAAGCGCTTGTACCACACTAGGAACACGAGCGGCGTATAGATCTTGCGCTGGAAATCGCCCTTGCCCGCAAAGTGCAGATCGAGCAGGTGCATGAGCTCGTCGGTATTGAAGAACTCGCTTGCCCACGGCGCGGTGAAGTACTCCTTGACATAGTCGTACCACTTTTGCTCGCGCAGCCAGTAGACAATCGGCACCGGGAAGCCCACCTTGGGACGGGTGGCCCACTCATCGGGCAGCGACTTGTTGGCAGCGTGGCGGAGTACCTGCTTGTTGCCGTTCTCGTTGATGCGGTAGCGATCGGGAATGTGCTCGGCGAACTCCATGACTTTGCGGTCCAGGAAGGGCACGCGCAGCTCCAGCGAGTGCGCCATGCACATCTTGTCGGCCTTGAGCAGAATGTCGCCCGGGAGCCACATGTTCATGTCCAGGTACTGCTTCTTGACCAGTTCGGGCTGACCCTTCACGCGTGCGTAGATGGGTGCGGCGAGCTCAAAGGCGCCATCGCCGGTGTTGTACTCGGGCTTGAGCACGCCGTCGACCTCGCGCTCCGGCCATACCAGAGCCTGTCCCAGGAACGACTTCTCGGGGATCTCGGCACCCTTGACCAGGAAGTTATGTCCCTTGAAGTACGGCATATGCAGCGCCAGGTTACCGAGCGCGCGACGGATGGGCAGCGGCACCATCTTTTTGTACTTGCGCACCGGGACCGTGTCCTCGTAGTAGGCGTAGCCGCCAAAGAGCTCGTCGGCGCCTTCGCCCGAAAGCACGACGGTAACGTCCTTGCGGGCCATCTCGGCCAAGAACCACAGCGGCACGGAAGACAGGTTGGACTGCGGCTCGTCCATGTGATACTGGATGTCCTCGAGCGCACCGAAGAACTCGTCGGCGGTAATCATCTTGCGAACGTTCTCGACGCCGAGCTTATCGGAAAGTTCCTTGGCGTAGTTGGTCTCGTTGAAGTTCTTGTAGTCAAAGCCCACCGAGAAGGTCTTGTCGGGCATGAGGCAAGCGGCGATGTAGCTGGAGTCGACGCCACCGGAGAGGAACGACGCGACCTTGACGTCGGCGATGCGATGGGCCTCGACACTCTCGTGCACGACCTCGTCCAGCTCATCGACATACTCTTCGAACGGCTTCTCGACGGCAGAGTAATCGCAATCCCAGTAGCGCTCGATGTTCATCTTGCCGGTCGGGATATCGACGGTAAAGTAGTGCGCCGGCGGCAGCTTGTAGACACCCTCGAAGAAGGTCTCCTCAGTCGCCGAATACTGCAGCGTCATGTACGGACGCAGAGCCTTTTTGTTGACCGCCTTGTGGAAGTGCGGGTAGTCCAGGAAGCTCTTGATCTCGGAACCAAAGAGCACGCCCGGAGCGCCGTCGCCCGCATCGGCCATGGGATAGTAGTAGAGCGGCTTGATGCCAAAGATGTCGCGGGCGCCAAAAAGCTTGTTCTTCTTTTTGTCCCAGATGACGAAGGCGTACATACCGCGCAGACGATCGAGTACGGCCTCGCCCCACTCCTCGTAGCCGTGCAGGAGGCTCTCGGTGTCGGCGCCGCAGTGGAACTTGTAGCCCTTGGCCTCGAGCTCGGAACGGAGTTCTTGGAAGTTGTAGATCTCGCCGTTGAAGACAATGACGACGCTGCCGTCCTCATTGGCCATGGGCTGAGCGCCGGCCTCGGTCAGGTCGAGGATCGACAGGCGGCGGAAGCCGAGGGCAACGCGGCCGTCGATAAACTGACCGCCCATGTCGGGACCGCGATGGACGATGCGGTCCATCATCTTGGTGAGCACCTCGGATTGGTTATCCGTCCCACCGACAAAACCGACAAAACCGCACATATACTATCCCCTCTGCTGTTGCTGGGCATCAAATCGAATCAGTAGCTTTTGAGTATACCCGAGGGCGTAAAGAGGGGCGGAATGTTCAGGCAATCTCAACTGAATCAGCTCCGCTGTGACACGCGCGAGTTACCTTTAATGGATATGAGGTGAATGAGGCGATTGTTTTGCTATACTCTCTCCGCACGGGCGATTGGCGCAACGGTTAGCGCAGGTGCTTTACACGCACAAGGCTGGGGGTTCGAATCCCTCATCGCCCACCATTGAATTGGAAACGGTCCTCGAAAGGGGACCGTTTTTGTTTGGGCCCATTTCATGGGATTCGAACCCGCAAGGGTGCGGAGCTGAGGAAACGCGAAGCGTTTTCCAGCGCAGCACGCGAGGAGCGAAGCGACGAAGCGGATGCGGGCGGCGGAGCCGCACGCGGACATCCCTCATCGCCCACCACTGATTTGATAGGCTCCCAGCAATGGGAGCCTTTCTTTTTTGGGCCCAGCGCATGGGATTCGAACCCGCCAGCACGTCTGTCACAAAGGCCGTGGCCAAATAATGGCAAAAATGAGTACTGCTACTTTGCTTGCAACATATAAACAGATAGTGTTTGCTTAGGTTACGCAACATATGTCCATTATAAGGACTAACAGTCAGATCAAAATCGTGTATTCATCGCCATTTCGACTTGCCATCTGGCCTTATTAGTCCAAAATTGCTGCTACCAAATCGGTAACAGTACTCATATTTGATGTTTTTTGACCAGCAGGTCTCCCTGCCTTAGCAAATCTAAGGCAAAACGGGCTCCAGACCGCTGAATCATGCCGCATAGGGCACGTCCGCAGTCCGGAACTCGGTCCAAATTGAGTTATTGCGCCGCGTTAGCCCAAAACACCCGACAGGATCTCGATCAGACTGTCCACGTCGGCTTCCTCGCAGACGAGTGGCGGCAGGAAACGCAGCGTATGCGCACCCGTAGCGTTGATCACGGCACCGGCGGCCAGCGCGCGGGCAACAACACCATGCGCGTCGCCCGCGGCATCATCCAAATCACAGCCGAGCATCAAGCCGCGACCACGTACCTCGGTCACGTGCGGCAGCTTGGCGAGCTTTGCCTCCATATAGGCACCCACCTTGGCAGCATGCTCGGCATAATCGCCACGCACAAGCGCGGAGAGCGTCGCGGCACACGCCGCGATGGCCAAGCAGCTACCGCCAAAGGTCGAGCCGTGGTCGCCCGGCTTAAACACGTCGGCAATCTCCTTCTTCGCCACGACGGCACCCATGGGCACGCCATCAGCAATGCCCTTGGCAAGGCTCATGATGTCGGGCTCCACGCCATAGGTCTGGAACGCAAACGGCTTGCCGGAGCGAAAGATGCCGCACTGGACCTCGTCGGCGATAAGCACGGCGCCCACTTCGTGTGCCAGGTCGCGCGCCGTAGCCATAAACTCCTCGGTCATGGGATGCACACCGCTCTCACCCTGGATCGGCTCGAGCATCACGGCACAAATTTCGCTCCCCAGCTGCTTAAAGATCGCACGCAGCTCATCCACATCGTTGGGCGTGCAGGCCACAAAGCCACCCGGCAGCGGGCGGAAGCTGTCCTGCAGCCAATCCTGCATGGTGGCGGCAATGGTCTCGAGCGTACGGCCGTGGAAGCCGCCGCGCATGCACACGATGGTGTTGCCGCCATTACCGGCACGCTTGGCGTACAGGCGCGCGAGCTTCATCGAGCCCTCGTTGGCCTCGGCGCCAGAGTTGGCAAAGAAGGTCTCCCAAACCTGCTCATCCGCAGCCGGGGCACCAAGAGCAGCTGCCGTGGTCTCATCGCCGGCGGCAATGGCATCGGCAAGCACGCGCGCACCATCTACGTCGTCGTTAGCAAGCTTGGACAGCAGCGCCGCGACCTGTCCGCGCTGCTCAATGTAGAAGTAATTGGAGACATGCATGAGCTTTTTGGTCTGTGCCTCGAGCGCCGAGAGCACAGCCGGGTCGCCATGACCTAGGCTGCACACGCCGATGCCGGCAAGAAAGTCGAGGTACTCACGGCCATCGTCGCCGGTGAGCTTCATGCCGTGACCCTCGACAAACTCGACCGGAGAGCGGCCAAAGGTATGCATAACGTAATGGGATTCAAGCGATTGCTGAGCTGCAAGTGACATGGGATGCCTTTCGTTGGGCGCCAGACGGCGCGGGGCTATGGGTGCAGGAATGGGGCGGCTGCGGGTCAGCTAGACCGTCTGAAGCTTCTCGACCTCGTCAAGGTTCTCGGTCAGACGCGCAGCAAACGTCGAAAGCGGATGCGGATGCGTATCGAACTCGTAAGCCGTCTCGGTGGAATGGATCACGGTGCCGACGCCGGCATCGGTCAGCAGCTCCAGGAGCAGCGAATGCGGCGTAGTACCGTTAATGATGTGGGCACGAAATACGCCGCCGGTAAGCGCATCGACGGCCGCGCGCAGCTTGGGAATCATGCCCTTATCGACCTCGCCGCCGTAGAGCATTTCGTTGACCTCGTCGAGCGTTAGGTTGGAGATAAGCGAGTCCTTGTCGCTAAAGTCCTTGTACAGGCCATCGACGTCGGTCAAAAAGATTGCCTTATGCGCGTGGAGCGCCGCGGCAACGGCACCGGCGGCGGTGTCGGCGTTGATGTTGAAGAAACCGCCGTCCTCCCCCGCCGCGACGGTAGCGATGACGGGGATGTACTCGCTATCGAGCAGGCGCTCGATATAGTCGGTGTTGACGTGCGTGACCTTGCCTACGCGGCCGAGCTCTGGGTCGAGTGGCTCGGCGATAAGGGTGCCGGCATCGCTGCCCGACACGCCCACGGCCAGGTTGCCGTGGTGGTTGATGGCAGCAACCAGCTCTTGGTTGACCTTGCCGCCCAGCACCTCGCGCACGATATCCATAGTCGCCGGCGTGGTCACGCGCTGGCCGTTCTTAAACTCGACGGGAATATCGTAATGGCTCAGCGCCTCGTTGATAGCCTTGCCGCCGCCATGCACGATGACGGGACGCATACCGATGATCTTGAGCAAAACGATGTCGCTCATCACGTCGCGGCGCAGCTGCTCATCAACCATGGCGGCTCCGCCATATTTGATAACAACCGTCTTGCCGGTCAGGTTCTTAATCCACGGCAGCGCTTCGAACAGCAGCTGCGCGGTTGCTTCGTTGGATTCGCTCGAACGACAATCGCGTGCGAATTTCATAATCTGCCTCGTCTTTCGTATCGTTATCGCGCCGTACTCCGCCGTCCGCAATCGCGGCAAGATGCGCAGCATGCCTGGAATCTAGGAACGGTAGTCGCCGTTGATGGAGATGTATTCATGCGTGAGGTCGCAGGTCCACACGGTCGTTGCCGCGTCGCCTGCGCCCAGGTCGGCCGAGATCACGATCTCGGGCGCCTCGAAACGTCGTAGAGCCTCGTCCTCGTCAAAGGGAACAGTCAGACCGTCGCGACAGACAGGCATGCCCATCATGTCGATGGAAACGTCTTCCTGATTAAACTTAACGCCGCACTTGCCAAGCGCCATAGCAACACGGCCCCAGTTGCAGTCGTGGCCGGCGATGCAGGTCTTGACGAGCGGCGAGTTGGCAACGGCACGGGCGGCGATATCGGCCTCCTCGTCGTTCACGGCGCCGGTAACGTTGACCGTAACAAGCTTGGATGCGCCCTCACCATCGGCGGCGATATTGCGCGCCAGGCTCTCGCACACCTCGTGCACGGCAAATGCCAACTCGTCGAAGGCATCGGAGCCCTCGACGATAGGCTCGGCATCTGCGGCAGCGGCGCCGGAGGCAAGCATGATGCAGGTGTCGTTGGTCGAGGTGTCGGAATCGACCGTTACCTTGTTAAAGGTCTGCTTGACGGTCGAGAGCAGTAGGGCATGAAGTGCCGCAGGCTCGACGTGGGCATCGGTGGTGATAACTGCGATCATGGTGGCCATGTTGGGCATGATCATGCCCGAGCCCTTGCACATTCCGCCTACCGTATAGACATTGCCCGCATGACCCGCGGCCTCACTGACGTAGGACACGGCGTACTCCTTGGAGTGCGTGTCGGTCGTCATGATGGCGCGAGCGGCATCGGCGCCACCGTGGGCGGAGAGTGCCTCGTAGGCAGCAGGAATGGCGGTCTCAAACGTGTCGATCGGCAGAATCTGCCCGATCACACCCGTGGAGGCAACCAGGATCTGTTGGGGCTCGCAGCCGATGACCTGCGATGCGATGCTGCACGTCTCGCGCGCGCATGCAAGGCCTGTCTCACCCGTGGCGGCGTTGGCATTGCCAGAGTTGACCGAAACACCGGCGATAATGCCATAGCCCTTGTCCGCACCGCCCAGGTTGGCACGGCTCACCTGCACGGGCGCCGCACAAAAGCGGTTGGTCGTAAACACGCCGGCGCCGGGACAGGGTTTATCAGGCACGACGAGCGCATAGTCCAAGCGCTCGGGATTCTTCCGGAATCCCGCATGGATGCCTGCGGCCTTAAAGCCGGCAGCCGCCGTAACGCCGCCCTCGACGGCGCGAATCTTGATATCAATCAGGTCGGTGTTCATCGTCCCTACGACTCCTTATATCAAACAAAAAAGCGGGCATCGGCTGGCACGCCATACCGGTCGCAACTACTAGACCAGCTTAAAAGTGGCGCCCAACTCGATACCCGACTACCAAATCGCTAACAATCGAATGTGCTACACCGGGCACGCCACTGTGAGCAAGCCTCGTCGCTCGTCAAAGCCAAAAACGATGTTGGCGCACTGGACCGCCTGGCCCGCAGCACCCTTGCACAAATTGTCGATGGCGCCCGTCGCCACCAGCACGCCTGCACGCTTGTTGAGCGCAAGGCCAATCTGGGCGGCATTGGTACCGACGACCGAAGCCGTCTTGGGCTGCTGGCCGGCATCGAGCACGCGCACAAAGGTGCGACCGGCGTAAAACTTCTTGTAATGGTCGACGACATCCTCAAGAACCAGCGCGTCGAGAGCCTGCGGCGCGAGCGGCATCGTCACCGTGGAAAGCAGGCCGCGCTTGAGCGGTGCCAAGTGCGGGGTGAAGACGATGCGGTCGGCTAGGCCGAGTATCTGCTCGATCTCGGGCGTATGACGATGCTTGCCCACGCCATAGGCTTCCAGGTTCTCGTCCGCGCTGCAAAAATGGGTGCGGGCGTTACAGGACTTGCCGGCACCCGTCACGCCGCTGATAGCGTCAACGATCACGGGACCGCTCTCGGCCACCCAGCCCGCACGCACGGCAGGAGCGGCTGCAAGGCTCGTTGCGGTGGGATAGCAGCCGGCGCAGGCGACCAACACGGGCTTTCCGGCGGCATGGCTGGAAGCAGCAGTCTCTAAGTCCTGACAGAACAGCTCGGGCAGGCCAAAAGCGCGGGTCTTGAGCAACTCGGGGCTCGTGTGCTCAGCGGCATACCATGCCTCAAAGACGGACGCGTCGCTCAGACGGTAATCGGCCGAAAGATCAAAGCAGGAAACGCCCGCGGCAAGCAGCGCGGGCACCTGTGCCATGGCAGCCGTGTGCGGCACGGCAAGAAAAACCGCATCGCAGCTCTTGAGCTCGGGGGCGTCATGCGTGGTGAAAACCAGATCGCTCACGCCAGCAAAGCTCGGATACACCGCGGACAGCGGCTGGCCGGCATCGGCGTTGGACGTAATGGCAACAAGTTCAAACTCGGGATGGCCAAGCATGAGGCGAATGAGTTCGGCGCCGGCATATCCAGCCGCGCCGACGATTCCAACCTTCAAAGACATATCAGACTCCTTGTCTGCGATTTATGCACCGATGCGCATTTCGCAGCGGTCGTTATGAAGTGGGTTGAAACTTTAGCACCAAAAGATGCATGAACACGTAAATGGCTTGCATATTCATGCATTGAAACATTCCCGACACATTCGCTTGAAGGAATTGACAAATGGAGCGGGCCCCGTATTGACCGGCGCTCCTAACGGCGCCGGGCAATACGGGGCCCGCCCATGCGAAAACCAAGTTGTTAGGATGAGCCAGCTGGCTAGAGCTCGACCGGCACCCATTCGTCGTGATTGCAGATAAAAGCCTCGGGATCCTCGACGCTAAAGAAGACGAGCGTGGGGTCGTTAGGCCCCTCATAGTGCTCGCCCAGGTGCTCTAGATGCTTCCACCCGGCTTCGCGCATTTCGTCTAAAGCCCGGTCATCCAAGCCGGCACGCCCGCGCAAGATGAGCCAGCCATGGCCCGGCCACCAACTCGTGGCCTCAAAGCGCTGGTTTTGCAGCAGCTCTTGCCACACATCTTTGGTGCGCGCTGTTACAAACCACAGCTTGCCATCCTGGATCTGCGCAAACGAAAACGGACGCACATGAGGCTGTCCGTCAACGCTCGTCGCCAAATACCATGCCGGCACCGACGTCAGATACTCCAACACCGTATTCAATCCGTCCACGTTTCCTCCTGTACTAGCTAGTTTGGGAGCCCGGTTTGTGCGAGCTAGAGCTCCAGGCGCTCCTCGCTGCCGTCGATATCACAGAAGCGCGCGGCAATGTTGCGGACCGAAAAGAAAGCAAGGCGGCCGTCGTTGGCACTCTCGTGTTCCTCGCCAATGCCCACCATGTGCTTAAAACCCGCTTGACGCACCTTGTCGCTCGCAACTGCGTCGTCCTCAAGTGCGGCTTCGCCGGTCAATACGATCCAACATTCCCCCGGCTTCCAGCCCGAGAGCTCAAACTTGGGATTCGCGCTCAGCTCCGCCCACATATCTTTGTCGCGCGACGTACAAAACCACAGTTTACCGTCATCGACCATGGCAAACGAAAACGGCCTCACGCGAGGCTGATGCCCGTCGGCTACATCGGTCGTGGCCAGATACCACGCCGGAATGCGCCTGAGATACGAACAGGCGAGCTCAAGCTGAGCCGTGCGGTCGTTGTCGGTCATAGGGACCCCTTTCTTGCGCTCGAATCGCGCCTAAACAAGTTGAAGGTTGATGACGATGACGCAGATGAGCAGCAACGCCGTCACCACCGCCGCCAACGCATCGCCGCGGCCAAACGTAAGTGCATGCAGACGCGTGCGTCCCTGTTCGCCGTGATAGCAACGCGCATCCATGGCGGCCGAAAGCGTCTCGGCATGACGGAACACGCCCGTGAACAGCGGAATGGCCACACTGCCGAGCATACGCACGCCGCCGAGCGGGCCTCCCGTCACGCGCGCACCGCGGCTCGCCTGCGCATCGGCCGTCTGCTTCATCTCGGTAGCGAACTGCGGCATAAAGCGCAACGCGATACCCATGATCATGCCGAGCTCATGCGCCGGAAGCCCCACGCGCGCAAACGGTGCGAGCAGACGCTCAAAGCCCGCGGTGAGGTCGAGCGTGGGGGTGGTGAGCGTAATGGCGCTCATGCCGGCCATCATCAGGGTCAGGCGGCACGCCATAAACGCCGCAGAACGCAGCGAGCCCTCGCTTATCTGCAGAAAGCCGAGCTGCCACAAGATGCGCCCACTCTGATCGGTAAACAAGTTGAGCACCGCGACCACGACGACGATTGCCAGCAGCGGCGCCATCGATGATAGGACCCGGCGCAACGGCACCCGGGACACGGTATAGATCAGGACAACGAAGATTGCGACCGGGACCAGTCCGCGGAAGCTGCTGACTGTGAGCGTCGTGATCAGAAACACAAAGCCCAAGAGCAACTTAGTTCGCGGGTCCAGGCGGTGGATCGCACTATCGCCGGGATAGTAGCTGCCAAACGAAAACGCCTCCATTAGCAGCCCTCCTCTCGCGCGACCGTCTTGGATTTAGCAATGTCCGCGACGTTAGAAGGACCGCCCGAGCGACCGATTAGCAGGTCCACCAACTCGTCTGCCAGCGACTCAACCGTATAGAGGCCGTCAAAGCGCAGCGGCACGCCTGCCTTCGCAAGCGCCAGCGCCATGCGCTGGGCAGCGGGAACACCCAAGCCGATTGATTTAAGCTCATCCGCATGCGCAAACACCTGAGCGGGGGTTCCCTCGGCAAACACCGCACCTTCGTTCATTACGACGATACGGTCGCAGCAATTGGCCAGGTCATCCATGCTGTGCGAAACCATGACAACGGTCAGGCCCTCGCGATGGAGTCGATCGATGAGCTCCAGGAAATCACTGTGCGCAGCCGGATCGAGCCCCGCCATGGGTTCATCGAGCACCAGGACTTCGGGCTCCATGGCGAGCACGCCGGCGAATGCCACACGCCGTTGCTGACCGCCCGAAAGCTCAAAGGGACTCTTGTCGCCGACCGTGGAAAGGTCGAGGCCCACGCGCGAGAGCGATGACTCGACACGACGGTCGACTTCATCTTGCGGCAAGCCAAGGTTATGCGGACCAAACGCCACGTCCTGCGCCACGGTTTCGGCAAACAGCTGACGCTCAGGATATTGAAACACCACGCCGACCTTGGCCTTAACCGCGGCGGCGTCTTTCTTGTTTGACAGATCGAGCCCCAGCGCGCGAACGGATCCCTCCTGAGGGCGAATCAAACCGTTGAGATGCTGGACCAGCGTCGACTTACCCGAACCGGTATGACCTGCCAAGCCCAGGAACTCGCCGCGACGCACCGTCAGCGATACACCGCGCAGCGCCCACGGGCTGCTGGGGACGTTTCCCCAGAGAGCCTGTTTGCTCGATTTGTCCGCAGTGGCCGAGCGCTTATGCCAGCGGCGGCGCTCGCGGGCGCTCAGCGAATAGCTAAACGAAAGGTGCGAAATCTCGATAACGGGCTCCAGCGCGTCTGCGCCATCGAGCGCAGAGGAAACGTTGTCGGGAATACGAGGATCGAATGCGAAAGGCCACCCGGCGATGCCTGTCCTACTCCGCTCGGCATAAGCCTGCGCTATACCGGCGACCACATCCGCCTCGCGCACCTGCGCATAAACGGGCACGCCCTTCGCACGAAGCGCCACGCCCAAACGGCACGACTCCGGCATATCAAGGTTGAGCTGCGCGAGTTCGTCCGCCTGCGTCAAGATCTCCTCGGGCGTGCCCAACATGGCAACGCGGCCCGCTTGGAAGACAGCAACGCGATCGGCCTCAGCGGCCTCTTCCATAAAGTGCGTAATCATCACGATGGTCATGCCGCGTTCGTGCAGCGCATGACAGGCCTTCATAAGACCCTTGCGTCCGCGCGGATCGAGCATCGAGGAGGCCTCATCCAAAATGAGAACGCGCGGCTCCATGGCGAGCACGCCGGCAAGCGCCACGCGTTGCTTTTGGCCACCCGAGAGCGCATGGGTCTCGTGGCGCTCAAAGCCCACCAGACCCACGGCCTTCAGCGCCTCGCGCACGCGCTGCGCGATCTGGGCCGATTCGACCCCTAAGTTCTCGGGACCAAACGCAACGTCGTCCTCGACAAGCGTCGCCACAAGCTGGTCGTCGGGATTCTGGAACACCATGCCAGCAGTCAAGCGAATGTCGTAGACCAGCTCGGGATCGGACGCATCCATGCCGTTAATGCGCACCGTGCCCGCATCGGGCTGCAGCAGCGCATTCAGATGCTTGGCAAACGTCGACTTGCCCGACCCATTGCCACCGAGGATGCAGAAAAACTCCCCGTCCTCGATGTTCAGATCGACACCGTCGAGTGCCGACACGGCACCGTCATAGCTAAAGGAAACGCCCCGACACTCAATCATGCGCGGCCTTTGACCTGGTCCTTTTTAGGCGTGATGAGGTTGGAGACTGCTTTATACACCACCAGCGTCAACACCGAGTTAAGCACGGTCTTGATAAGGTTGAACGGCAGTACGGCAGGAATCATGAGCGGGGCGATCGCATCGACCGAGCCATACCAGAACCAAACGCCAATGGTAAGGTTTGCGACCATAGACAGCGCCGTAGCGGCAATGACGCCGAGCACCAGGCCAATCACGGCACCCTTATAGGTGTGCATCTTCTGGTAAACGGTAGCCGCGGGCAGAATGTAGCCCAGCGTGGCAACCAGGTTCATAAGCGCGCCGACCCAGTCACCCGTGGTGAGCGCATGGATAACGATCGCCATGGCGGCAACAGCAGTGCCGGCGCCAGGACCATACGCAAAACCGCACACCATCGCCGGCACCAGCGACGGGTCATACGTCAAAAACGGCGCCGAAGGAAGGATAGGCAGCTGCACGTACATAAACAGGGCGCCCAAGGCGCACATCAACGCCATGGTAACGAGCTGTTTGGTGCTCCACCTATTCGTGTTCTCAAAATGGATATGCTGCGACTGTTCAGACATAAGATCACCTGCCTCTTTCATCCGGACTCTAACCGTTGGTACTGGGATCTCACCAGTTCAGCCGGCATGCGAACCAACGCACACACGGGTCGCGGACTCATCGGCTCGGTCGCAGACGCCTCGCCTGCGCCACGGCACCCCTTTGGCACCGCCCGATTTACCGCCAGTGGGGAATTTCACCCCGCCCTGAAACAGCACTTGCAAGTGTAGCACCAGTAGGCTTTCGCGCAAGTATGCCAAGGGTAATTTGTGGCGGGGATCAGTTGCCGCAACAACCACGTTCCCCACCCATCCCAAAGTAACGCGCTTTTCGCGGCAAAGCCGCGAAACAGCGAAAGGGACACGTATCCCCATCAACCACATTCTCCGCCCACGCCGACCTCAAGGCCGTAAACGCAGGGAATCCGGGGGCGGGACGGGGACTTCTCTCCGGAACATTCCGCACTGATATTTTCTGTATTGAAGACGTCGATGATGCACCCGTATACCATTGACGTCGACACCATCAGATGCGGACCGCGCGGTGACCCCACATTCCGCTGGCGCCCACAGGGCTGCCCTCGTTTCCTGACATGTCCCGCGCGGGCCGCGACGAGCCGAGACCGCCGCATGACCTAATAGGAGCATGGAGCGATACCGCGGACCCGAACAACCGCATTCTATCGCGCCCCGTCAGTGTGCCGTCTGCCCGGTCCAGGCGAGCACGGAAAGAACGGAGCGAGACATGCAAAACGAATCGGCACCCGGCGCCCGCGGGCCGGTCTTCTGCGGGGTCGACACCCACGCCGACTCGCACTGGCTGTACGTCCTGGACTGGAGGGGCCGCAAGGTCCTGTCCCGCCAGTTCCCCGCCGACGCGGCGGGCTACGAGGCGCTCGCCGGGGCGATCGCGGCGGCCGGGGAGCCGGCCTGCGTCGCGATGGAGGGGACGTCGTCCTGGGAGGCGTACCGGGCGCTGATGCGCCCGCACGAGATCAGGAGGCCCGAGGACGC
>DAWDYI010000041.1:0-20411 GCA_052344885.1 Collinsella aerofaciens | reverse complement strand
GCAACGCGTTGCGCTGAGTCCTGAGGCTGTTGCAATGAAAATGAGAATCAAGGTACTAAAAGCGTTTTAGGCATATCAACGTCACATCTTTCGCAAATAATTCAATTGAAACACAACTACCATCATAATTGAAAATACACCAAGTCCTGTAACGAGAATTGAGAACATCGCGATGCTCGTGAACAGCGAAACAAGGAGTGTTGAAATAACAACAGCAACCGATTGCAAAGACTCCCTAATTGAAAACAGGCTTATCGATTCAGATCCGTCTCTCGCCAAATCCTGCAGCGATGTTATGAGAAGCACATCTTGAATGGCGTTTCCGGCACCGACGATAAAAAGGAAAATAAACGATATCCCAGACGCATAGCGATAGCCAAACGCCAGATACGCACCGAGCGCAAGATACGTCACAAAACAATATGATTTAACGCAATCGGAACCACTGATTAAACGACCATATATTGTATTTCCGAACAACAGTCCGATTGTAAGACTACTCTGAAGGAATCCGTATTGTATCGATGACGAGTCAAATTGCAATTGCGCTATAGCTGGCAAAAGAGAATTCAGAGAGCCGAATGCCACGCCACTAGAAATATCGATTAATAGGAAACCAATTGCCAAGTGCTTCGCGCTAAGATCACTAAATGCAGTCCTGTTTTTTTCATTTTTGCTTATCCCCTCTTTATCATTAACCTCGATAACCGACGGAACATCTCGCAGCAACCAGAACGACGCGGCAAAAGAAAGCGCGTCTAATGCAAGAACAGCCTCCGCCCCAAATTGAGCGACAACAAAACCGCCGGCAACTGGCCCCAGAACCATCATCAAATTCTGCAGAAACCCAAACGAATTATTAATTACGTCGCGATTGATACTATTCGTATTGGCTCTTAACAACGAGTAAAAGCAGGGCATTTCAACCGTTCGGCAAAGCGATACCGCGCACGTAATAGCAAACATACTCCATTTACTATCAACAAAAATATAGCAAACGAATAATCCCGCGCGAATTAAGTCTGCCAATCTCATGGCCTGCAGTGTCCCGATACCCATCTTCTGAGGCAGCTGCGCGAGCGCAACTGAAAACAGAGAGGGGGCAAATCTGCAGCAGACCATCAAAGCAGTTGCAGAAACATCGTGAGTTACCTCGTAAATCAGCATTGGCAAAGCAATATTCGCACACCAATTGCCTATTTCGCTTATCCCTCTAGCAATATATAGGACCCGAACCGGATGGCTAGCTCTCAATACCGTGAACATCACGATTAACCTCGTATTTCAGGCCTCGTTCATCCCTTAATAGGAATCCATAATCAACCAAGTACCGCCTCAACACGGCATAATCAGGATAGAGCTGTGACAGCACACGATTAACCTGAAGCTCCGTATAACTTGTATTTAATTCAAAGAAAGAGACGGCCCATAGCAGCATGATTCTTTTATAGCTTTCCTTTTTTGGAATTGAAACCAGCTCGCCATTCTTGAGAAATCGTTTTTTAAAGTCTATTAGCTCATCCATTCACATCCTCCATTTCATACGCATCTAATACTAAAAATGCATACGCTTTAGGTCATCTCATTCGGCTTCTATATTCGAACTAAACTCGAACTAATCTAAATGATTTGCTCAAACACTCTTCGAAAGCTCGTTTTTCACTCTGAGTAAAATGCCCTTCCCAGTCAGTCCACGAACAGGAAGGCAACTCACAACGAGCGGAGTCGAAGCCCTCTGCCGTCGGTCGTTCAAAATGCACGATAACCTTTTCGATATCCCCATCTGTTATCAGGTCAGAATGAACGACCTCGGTACCGTCTTCGAATGTCATATATGGGTACATCACGTAAACCACCTCGCAATCGTAAATCCAGTTTAGCATCAAGCTATTGCACCAAAGACAGCAAGCCCCCCTTGATGAGTTGATGGTATCTGTTAAATGTCACGTACGATTCACATCTGGTGGGTACCCTGATGGCTACATGAAACGAAGCAGATTTACACCGGGAGGGTCCCGCATGACAACCAAGTACACCGACGCGCCGCGCACGCGCGTCATGACGCCGGCATCGCTCAACAACGGCGTGCACGAGAACCATTCCATCGGACAGACCATGGCCATCGCGCCCAAAAAGGGCCTGTTCGATGACATTTCCATTCCCCAGATCATCGCCGGCGCCGCAGCCGCCGCCACAAGCGTCGCGCTTGCCTCCAAGATTGGTATCGCTGGTTCAGTAATTGGTGCCGCCGTGAGCTCGGTCATCACCGTTGTGTCCTCGCAGGTCTATCGCCACTTTATCTCCGCCAGCGCCGAAGCAATCAAGGGCACGCATGCCGCTGTCGACTACCCTGCCGGCGCCTACGAGCCCGTTGAGCCCGATGTCGAGGAGCACCTAGGTGGCGCCGCGACCACGCAGGAGATGCGCCAGGTTGCAGGACGCGCGACCACGGCGCGCGTTGCCCCCAACAGCTTGCGTGCCAAGGCGGCGGCAGAGCGCAGCCAGACGCAAAAGAAGGTCATCGTCTTCTCGATCGCCATCGCCATCGTCGCAGTCATCGCCTGCGCCGGCGCCATCCTTATCACCACTGCCGGTGAGGGTCTGGGCGAGCGTCCCGAGCCAATTCTTTCGTCGCGCACGACCGAGAGCGATGCAAATGGCAACACCCAGTCGCAGGATCAGCAGGCACAGGCGGACGGCACGCAAGACAGTTCTACCTCTGCCGATTCGTCCTCGAACACCCAAAACCAATCGCAGAGTGCCAATTCCTCTACGAACAGCAGCGGCACGCAATCCGGCACGACCGACTCAAGCCAAACGACTGACGGCTCGCAGCCGAGCACGGGCGACCAAACGAGCGACACCACATCGGGAACGGGCGCAGCAGACAGTAACAACACCAACAGCTCGAGCGGAACCGCTTCCGGCACGGCATCTGACAACTCGAGCCAAGGCACGGCATCGGGCAACTAAGCACATTTGCCCCTCATAGATAACCGACCTGTACAACGGGCGCGAATCGAAAGCGGTTCGCGCCCGTTTGCCTTGGGCGCCGCCATGGCGAACGCCATGCGATGGTAAGATGCTTTACATGTGTAAAGAGGAGATTTGCCATGAGCAAGACAATAGTTAGGCCCACGCTATCGCTGGGCAACCACATCTATCTGTATCGCCTGCTGCGCGATGCGATTGGGTGCGGCAAGCAAACGTTTATGACGCAGGTCGAGGAAGCGCTCGCCGCAGGCGACATGACTGCTTATGACCTGGGCTTTGAGTCCACGCGCGAGCTGCTC
Source organism: Collinsella aerofaciens (assembly GCA_052344885.1). Classification (GTDB taxonomy): domain Bacteria; phylum Actinomycetota; class Coriobacteriia; order Coriobacteriales; family Coriobacteriaceae; genus Collinsella; species Collinsella aerofaciens_CC. Next base: position 17,118 of record DAWDYI010000041.1, on the reverse strand, counting down.
GAGGAGCTCGACGACTGCATTAAGCTGACCGTCTTTAAGGGCGGTCGCCTGTATGCCACCGTCATCGCCAACGAGGCCTGGGATGCCGCCCTTGCCAAGGGCGAGGACAAGCCCAAGGCAGCCAAGGGCGCCAAGCAGTCCTACAAAAAGAAAAAGCGCGGTGAGAAGGACCTCAAGGCCGTGCGCCCCAAGCACGTTAAGCGTCCCGAGCCCGAAGCCATGGTTGAAGCCGCGCCGGAACCCGAGCCCGAGACAGAGATCGAAGTCGCTATTGAGGTAACGGCAGAAGCCGAAACCGAAATCGCCGCCACGACCGATTCCGAAGTCATATCCGAGCAGGAAGCCACTGTGGAGCTCAACGAAGCGCCCAAGTCGACAACCGAAGAAGCCGCTGACCAACCCGAGCCGTCTGCGTTCCAAAACAGCGATGTCTTTGGCGACGAGGCCGAGGACGATCAGTCCGACGAGCCCGCAGATCAAGACGCTACCGAGTCGACACCGGAGCCCGAGACGCCGCAGCCCGCCATCTCGCTCACGGTCGTCTATGACCCCGAGAACGCCAACGCCGGCATCACCACCATGGCATCCACGCCCATCGAGGCAAAGCCGTCTATCGAGGCGGAGGACGCCCCAGAAGCCGATGCCAAAACCGAGACTGAAGACACATCCGTCTCCGTGGAACCGACAGATTCCGCAGTTAATCCGGAACCGGTGCCTGAGTCTGTACCCGTCATCGAGTCCACATCCGCACCTGTACCGGCTCCGGTCCCCGCGCCCGCAGCACCGACCATCCCCGAGGACTTCCCCGTCGATTTCGCAACCGAGGTCTTCTGCCCCGGCCCGCTTCTGCACCAGCTGTCGACCTATCTCCCCTACGGCGCCGATACCCTCGGCATTGTCGGCGAGTACTACTGGATCGCCCGCGAGCGCGGTACCATCGAGGCCGCGCGAAACCGCGCAAGCTTCCCCCTGCGCTACACGCAGGCCGGCGAGCGCCGCGAGGTTGCCGTGCGCATCCGCCGCAATACCACCGGTGGCCTCGGATCCACCTGGGCCATCGATAAAGTCGAAGAACCCGAGCAGTAACGACAAACGACTCAAATCCAAATCAGGATTTGAGCCGTTTTTATTTGTTGATGTTGCGTAACCAACAGCGAGCGGGCCGCAAGTGCCCCAGGTTGCCGTGAAAGAGGAGCGACGCGTACTTCGGTACGCGAGCGACGGCTTGAACGGCAAGATGGGGTGCTTGCGACCCGCGCAGCGTCGAGCAGTTACGCGGTTTGGAAAACCGCGTAACGATCTAATCGCGCGTCAGCTTACGGTGGATACGATGCGGCTGGGCTGCGTCCTCGCCAAGGCGCTCGATGCGGTTGGCCTGATAGGCCTCAAAGTTGCCCTCGAACCAATACCAGTTGCCCGGATTCTCGTCGGTGCCCTCCCACGCCAGAATGTGCGTAGCGACGCGGTCCAGGAACATACGGTCGTGGCTAATAACCACCGAGCAGCCCGGGAACTCGAGCAGCGCCGCCTCGAGTGAGGACAGCGTCTCGACGTCGAGATCGTTCGTGGGCTCGTCGAGGAGCAGCAGGTTGCCGCCCTGCTTGAGCGTAAGCGCCAGGTTCAGACGATTGCGCTCACCACCGGAGAGTACGCCAGCGCGCTTCTGCTGGTCCTGGCCCTTAAAGCCAAAGCTCGCCACGTACGCGCGGCTGGGGACCTCGGTCTCGCCGACCATCATGTGGTCCAGGCCATCCGAGACGACCTCCCACAGGTTCTTATCGGGGTCGATGCCGGAACGGTTCTGATCGACATAGGAGATCTTGACGGTCTCGCCCACCTCGAGCTCGCCCGAAGTCAGCGGCTCCAGGCCCACGATGGTCTTGAAGAGCGTAGTCTTGCCCACACCGTTGGGGCCGATGACACCCACGATACCGTTGCGCGGCAGGGTGAACGATAGGTCGTCGATGAGCACACGGCCATCGAACTCCTTGTGTAGGTGATGAGCCTCGAGCACCTTGTTGCCCAGACGCGGGCCCACGGGGATGCGGATGTCGGTCCAGTCGAGCTTCTGGCTTGCGCGGGCCTCGGCCTCCATCTCCTCATAGCGAGCCAGACGGGCCTTGTTCTTGGCCTGACGGGCCTTGGGCGAGCTGCGCACCCACTCGAGCTCGGCCTCCATGCGCTTGGCGAGCTTGGCGTCGCGGTTGCCCTGCGCCTCGATACGGGCGGCCTTGGTCTCCAGATACGTGGAGTAGTTGCCCTTGTAGGGATAAAGGTGACCGCGGTCGACCTCGCAGATCCACTCGGCAACGTTATCCAGGAAGTAGCGATCGTGTGTGACGGCAAGCACCGCGCCCTGGTAGTTGTGCAGGAAGTGCTCGAGCCACAGGATCGACTCGGCGTCCAGGTGGTTCGTGGGCTCGTCGAGCAGCAGCAGGTCGGGAGCCTCGAGCAGCAGCTTGCACAGGGCCACGCGGCGGCGCTCGCCGCCGGAAAGCACGTTGACCGGCATGTCGGAATCGGGCAGCTGCAGGGCGTCCATGGCCTGGCCGAGCTTGGAATCGATATCCCAGCCGTCGGCGGCGTCGATCTCGTCCTGGAGCTTTCCCATCTCGGCCATGAGGGCGTCCATGTCGCAATCCGGGTCGCACATCTCCTCGCCGATCTTATTGAAGCGATCGACCTTGGCGATCATATCGCCAAACGCCATGCGCACGTTCTCGATAACGGTCTTGTCGTCGTCGAGCGGCGGCTCCTGCTGCAGGATGCCCACGGTGTAGCCGGGGGTGAGCCTGGCATCGCCGTTGGAGACCTCCTCGATGCCGGCCATGATCTTGAGCAGGGTCGACTTGCCCATGCCGTTGGGACCCACGACGCCGATCTTGGCACCGGGGTAGAAGCTCAGGGTCACGTCGTCAAGGATCACCTTGTCGCCATGAGCCTTACGAGCCTGATACATCTGGTAGATGAACTCTGCCATTTGCCTGTTTTATCCTTTCTACCTGCTGTTTTCCTATTCTTGATTCGCTTTAGTGGAAACGAAATGGAAAAACCAGCTCTGAAACGTAACGAAAAAGGAGCATGGTTGCCCACACCCCCTAATACTACCTGGGAAAAGTCCCCCGGAACATATTATGAACTGCGTACGCTAGTTTTCCGCAACCTTAACGAGCGGCTCGCTGCGATTTGCGCCACAGCAGATACGAGTAGACGTAGACGGCTCCGACCGAACCAAACGCCAGAACCGCAATCACCGAGGCGACGACTTCACTCGAAAGCACCGCACCTGCCACGCCCATCGCAATCAGGCCAACACCCAGCACCATAAAGCAGGCACCGCCAAAGCGCTGCGTACGGCGCCAGTTCTCGGGATCGGCAAGCGCCCAAGGTGTCTTGATGCCGAGCGTATAGTTCTGCTTCACACGCGGCAAGTAGTTGCCTACGCCGATGAACAGCAAACCGACAACACCGGAAATCAGCACGTTAACCGAACCGACCGCCGGCACCACGCCCCAGACCGTAAGCTCTCCCAGCCAGCTTATGGCGCACATGAACAAGGTGAAGGCGATTACGAAGCCCTGATAGAACTTGCCCGAGGTTCGATATGCCTCACCTTTGGGGTCGATGCGCGGCACCACGCAGAACATTGCGAGAAGCGCCAGAGGCAGCACGCCGAGCGCGGAGGCCATCCAGCTAGGACCCCAACCATCGACGGCACCGTTCGCGCCCCAGTGCGTGGGAATCTGTGCAGGCAAGCTCGGCATCACCATGAGGTGCGCTACGACATTGGCGACGCACAGAACAACCAGCGCAATCCACACGCGCGACGATACCCCCGTGGGGTGAATGCCCTTGTTTTCGTTATTCATCCTTATCACCTTCCGTGTTTGTAAAGCCCATAAACCAACCGATCAAGTCCTGCATGACGGTGGTGTTTAAGCTGTAAACGATGTTTTGGCCATGACGTTCATCGGTCACCAACCCGGCGTTTTTGAGCGTCGCCAAGTGATGGCTCAGCGACGGCTTACTGATATCGAAATGCTCGGCAAGCTCCCCCGCCGTGCAATTGCCCTCGCGCAGCAACTCCAAAATGCGCCGTCGCGTTGGATCGGCCAGCGCTTTAAAACCCTCTCCCGGCATAAGACCTCCTCTCATCATCTCTCATGACGTGCACACTATACTCTGTATTTAGATGTTTGTCTAACTATCTAACCGCAATACTTCAAACCACATCAAAGCAAACGCCATCGCAGCCTATGGGCGATTACCTATAATGGCGATAGCTAAAACACGACCCGCTTCCCCATCGGAGGATGTCTATGACCGAAACCGCAGCCGCAATTTCCAACGAGACGCGCGACACCAAGCTCGAGATCATTATGGGGCGCGAGGCGCTCGATAAACTCGCCAGCTCCACAGTGCTGGTGCTCGGCTGCGGAGGCGTGGGCTCCAACTGCTGCGAGGCACTCGCCCGCGGCGGCATCGGTCATTTCGTCATTCTGGACAAGGACATCATCGCGCCCAGCAATATCAATCGCCAGGCCATCGCCTTTTACAGCACCGTCGGCAAGCGCAAGGTGGACGTGATGGAAGCCATGATTCGCGATATCAATCCCGCCGCCACCGTTATCAAGCGCACCGAATACCTGCTGAGCGACAACATCGACGAGTTTTTCGCGAACGTTTTGGAGCAGACGGGTGGCAAGCTCGACTACGTCGTCGACGCCATCGACACCATCTCGGCCAAGCTCACCATTGCCAAATATGCTCAGGACCACGGCATTCGTTTGGTTAGCTCCATGGGCGGGGCCAACAAGCTCCATCCCGAGTGCCTCCGCTTTGCCGACATTTTCGATACGGTACGTGACCCCATGAGCCGCATCATGCGCAAAGAATGTAAGAAGCGCGGCATCAAGAGCCTACATGTACTGTTTAGCTGCGAAGAATCGGTTAAGACACAGCCCCGCGACCCTTCCAATATCCACGAGCGCACCGAGTTGGGCACCGCCAGTTTTATGCCGCCCATCATGGGCCAGATGATTGCCGGCGAGGTTATCCGCCAGATCAGTGGCCGCGGCACCGAGCGCGTGCGCGCCGATGGCCAGCGCCTGGACTAGCGGAGCGCGCCGAGATGGAGCCCCGGTTATTTGATGCACACTGCCATCTTGATTTGATGACTTACCCGAATGCCGTTGCCGACGAAACCGCGGCTATAGGGCTGGGGGTCTTTGATTGCGGGGTCGACCCACGCGACTTCGCGGCAGCAAAAAAGCGTGCCAGCCGCTACCCAAACATTATCGCGGGCGTCGGCCTCCATCCCTGGTGGCTCGCCGACGGCCGCTGCGGTCCTGCCGAAGTCAATCTGCTTTGCGAAGTTACCGCCCAAGAGCGCTACATCGGCGAGGTGGGACTCGACTTTTCCGCGCGCTTTGCCGGAAGTGAGCCGCTACAAATGCAGGCACTTGACCGGCTCTGCGATACTCTCGTGCAGCGTCCTCTTGCCGGGCGCGTGATATCAATTCACGCCGTTCGTTCGGCAGGAACCGTGCTGGACGTGCTCGAATCGCATGGACTACTCATCCCAAACCCCGACTCCCCCGTTATCATCTTCCACTGGTTTAGCGGTACTTCGGACGAACTCGTCCGCGCGCGTAATGCGGGCTGCTATTTTTCCGTCAACGAACGCATGCTCGCGTCTAAACGAGGACGCGAATACGCACGACAGATTCCACTCGATCGTTTACTGCTCGAAACCGATGCACCGGCGGAGGCAAACGCAGAAACAAGCGCGCAGTCGCTCATCAGATCACTCATAAGGACCTCAGAACGCATCGCCTCACCCAAAAACTGTGCCGCAAAGCACATCGAGTCGGAGGTTTTAGCGAATGCACACTCTGTTTTTAGCCTTCGCTAACCCCTGTGGGCAAAAATGCCAAGGGACATGCGAATCGCACAACGCAGTCCCTATTGGTAGGCAGTACAATTCGGCAGCATTACGCCAATTCGTGCATGAGATCACAGCTGCGTGCATACAATTCGTCAAAGATATGGCGGCGCGACACATATAACTCGTGGGCAGCCATATCGGGCACGATTGTTTGCGCAACGCCAAGGACTTGGGCGAGCTCATCCCACGATGCATAGGCGCCACCTGCGAGAGCTGCCATGATGGCATCACCGAAGCATGCGCCCACCGTAACCTTGGCAACCGAGACCTCGCGCCCGCATACGTCGGCGATAGCCTGCATCCAAACTGGATTCTTGGTTCCACCTCCGACAAGCATAATGCGCCCAATTGGCAGTCCATGCTCTCGCTCGATAATGTCGACATGGGATGCAACGGTATACGCGACGCCTTCCAAGGCGGCGCGAACCATATGGGCTCGCGTATGCCTTCCGGTCAGGCCAAAGAAGACGCCACGCGCCTCGGGATCGTTGAGCGGAGTACGCTCCCCCGCAAAGTACGGCAGACACAGGAGCCCATCGGCACCCGGCGCCACATCGGCGGCATCATGCGCCATAACCGAATAGGCATCGGGACCACCGTGACCCTCGGCCTCTACGGCGTCGCGATACAGCTCTTGGCGTAGCCACGATGTGAGTGCGCCCGCCGTATTGGTCCCCGCGCAGATCCCGTAAGTTCCGGGAATGATAAACGTCCCCGGCCACAGGCGGGCATCATCGATCATATGATCGGCTAGGTAGATGAAATACGCCGTGCTCCCCAACTGAACCATCATATCGCCGGGACGGAATACACCCGTCGAAATGGCCTCGGCACCAGAGTCGCCCGTTCCCACTAAGACAGGTGTCCCTGCCGCGAGCCCCGTCGCCTCAGCCGCACGCCGCGTAATCACCCCGGCAATATCGGTAGCCGACATTACCTCCGCCATCTGGTCAGGCCGGCAGAAACGAGCACATTCCCGAGCATCAACCTTCCAGGTGTAGCGGTCGTATAGGGGAAGAAAATCCTCCGCCAAATAACGGTCCACCGTAAAACGCCCCGTCAACTTTGCGCACAAAAACGATGACGCCGTCAGGAACTTCGCGGCACGTTCGTGCACATCGGGCATATTCTCCTTAAACCACAAGATCTTGGGAGCAATATCTGACGAACAGGGATCGTGCCCGAAAAGCTCGCGTGCGCGATCTGACCCATATTCGGAAAGAAGCTCGTCGATCTGCGGCTTCGAACGTGCATCGACTCCATACAAAATCGCGGGCGCCAGCGCGTTGCACTCGGTGTCGACCGGCACGCAGTCGCAACCCAATGCGGAAAGGCCCACGCATCCGATCTGTGCCGCGTTAACCCCCGATCGCACCACCAACTCGCGCGACAAGCGGCAAAAATCGCCCCACCAAACTGCCTCCGCATCATGCTGGTACCATCCATCACACGGGTTGTCCGTCTCGTGTCCACAAGAGGCCTGGCAAACGATGTTGCATCGATCATCGATTAAAACGCCTTTAGAGGCGCTTGTCCCAATATCAATACCCAGATAGAGCGCCATAGGTGCCTACTCCCCTCGCGCCGTACGAGCGGCAGCCATAAAACGAGCTACCCGCTCAACATCAACCGGGGCATCCAGCTTTCCGTCGCGCTTTAAGCAGGTGCCGACAAACGCGCCATCGTAGTGAGCAAATACGTCAGCCACGGTATTTTCGCGACAACCGGTGCCACATACCACAGGTACTTGGCCAACACGCTCGCGGACTTCATCGGCAAGCTCGCCCGAAGCGCCACGACCGGCAGCCGAACCGCCGATGACCATCGCATCCGGAAGGCAATTAAAGAGAAGTGAATCGGCAATGTCCGCAGTCGTGCGGTCGTTGAGATAAACCTCCCCCTCGCTCGTGATGAAGTGAAAAAGCTTGAGGTCGTCCAGGCGCAGCGCCGCCTTGCGACGCATGGTGTGAGCGAAATCTCGGTTAATCAGCCCGAGATCACCGGCCCAGGCACCGCAAAAATTGCAGCGCGTGAACTGCGCGTCGACGGCAGCGCACAGCTCGATTGTGGCATCACCATCGTAAATAGCCTCAGCTCCCCAAGGAGTCGACAGATCATGGGACAAAGCCCCGATTACATAGCCCATCGATGCAAGGGTTGAGGGAGAAACGTGCTGCTCATAGGGCATCGAGAGCTCATTGGTAATCAAAATGCCATCGACACCGCCCTGCTGCAACGCCTCGAGATCGCGCTTGGCGGCTTCCACGACCTGCGACACGCTTCCGCCCGGGTAATACAACGGATCGCCCGGCAGAGGACGCAGGTGCAGCATTCCGATAACTGGCTTTTCGGTCTTGAACATCGAGGTTAGAAACGACATAACGTGCTCCTTCATAGGGTTATTGCAGGGACGTTACTCCCCCAGCACCTCGACGTACACTTTTCGCTTCTGCGGACCGTCAAACTCCGCAAGATAGATGTTCTGGGCACTTCCGCACACGATGTGGCCATCTTGGACGGGAAAGAAGCAACTGTTTCCACAAATCATGCTCTTGATATGCCCACAAGAGTTGTTGCCGGTGGCTCCATAGCTCGGCAGGAAGTGTGCATGCGCATAGGGGGCATCGAGTGGGGCGATGCGATCAAGCGTCTCCATAAGATCCGTCTCCACGCAGGGCAGCCCCTCGTTTACCACGATTCCACAGGTCGTATGCGACAAAATAATCGCTGCCAAGCCATTGGTCACCGAGCTGCGTTCGATGGCAGCGTGCACGTCTTCGGTAATATCGATGAACTGGTCCGGAGCAGTCGATAGATAGCTCAATGTCTCGAGCGTCACCATGTTCACTCATCCCCTTCAAGAAAACGCAGGGCATTACCCCAGTAGAGCCTTTCTCGCGCATCATCGCGCATGGGCACGGTATCGAGCGCCCGCTTGAGTTTGAATGCACGGAAACGCGGCGTATTGCTGGCGAACATCACTTGGTGCGATAGCGCGCGCTCATACCACAGTGGCCCCATATCGACCGTGAAAAGACGCTGCATCATCTCCTCGGGCGAATCGATGTAAGTGATAGAGGTGTCCGCGTAGCAGTTGGGATACTTGAGCAGCATCGCCACGGTCTCGCGCACCCAGGGCCAGCCAAAGTGGGTCAAACTAAAGCGCACATTTGGATGCGTTGCGATTGTGTGTTCAAATGCAAGCGGGTTGCTGCGCGAGAGCTCTGCACCCGGCTCCCAAGACATACCGGCATGAAAAACCACCGGCTTGTTATAGCGCTCGCACAGCTCGTAAAGCGGCTCGGCCACGGCATCATCGGGGGCAAAACCCTGCTTTGCCGGATGCAGGCAAAGCCCCTTTGCCCCCAACTCGGTAAAGGCGCGCTCCAATTCGCCTGCGGCACCGCTCACCTGCGGATCTACGCTCGCAAATCCCCACAGACGATCGGGGTGCGCGGCAACCAGCATGGCAATCTGGTCATTGGTGCCAAAATGCCCTCCGCATGCCGTGGTTACATCGAGCGGCATGAGCACGCTCTTCCGCACATCACAGACGTCCATCTCGACTTGAAGCTCGTCCCAATCCATGGGGCCCATATGCCCCATACCAAACTCTCGTGACCAAAAACCGAATCCATCAGGCTCATCACCCGGCGTACAGATCTCGCCATAGAGCATGGGCTGAACCAACATGTCGATAACCATTTCGTACTCCTTTCCAGGCATTTGCCCCTAGTACGGCTCAAACGAGCCAATCACTCGGGACGACAGCTCAGCGCCCGCCTTCATACACGCCGGAATATCAAGGCCATCGATTACGCCCTTGGTAAACCCGGCAATATACGAGTCGCCGGCACCCACGGTATTAACGACCTTCTCCGCCGGTACGATCCCGCACTCATAGAAGCGCTCACCGTCATAGGCAATGCTTCCCTTCTCGCCAAGCGTGGCAACCGCAACGCGCGGTCCCAATTCCTGCACGTGGCGTACCCAGTCTCGCAGCTCCGGAGTGTCCTCTTCAAACGACATGAACGCATAGTCTACGTAAGGAAAATGAGCCTCGCATGCATATTCGGGATCCTGGCTGAACACCGAGAAGTCCATAACCACCGTCTTGCCCGCATCATGCCATTCGGGCAGGAGGTCCAAACAATTGCCAAACAGGTCGGTATGAATGATGTCATGCTCTAGGATAAACGCCCGGTCATCTTCATTCGGACGATATGTCTCCATTACGCCATCGATTGCCTCGAGATGCACGCGATCGACGCCGTCTTTCAATGCCATGAGCATCACCGAGGTGTCGCCATCCTCCACCCGCAGATGTGAGATATCGAACCCCTCAGCGGCCAGCGCCTCTCTCATCTTGTCTCCGTACTCGTCCTTGCCGACAACCGACACGGCGGATACCGAAACTCCCATTCGCGCAAGATGGATACCCCAGTCAATGCCGTTACCAGTCGGATAGAACACGCCGATGTTCTGATAGACGTCCGCGCAGCAAAAACCAGCCGCACACGCTTTAATACCCATACTCTTCTCCAATATTCAAAAGGGGACCCACCACATGGCGAGCCCCCTTTTCGCGTTTCGCTTATTGTTTTGCATCGGCTGTCCAAGGCCTCATGGCCCGACCGCCGAACGCTTTCTTAAGCTATTCGACGATTGGCGCTCCGTGGCCCCAAGAGCCTTCCATGCCGCACACGGTCGAGGCAAACCCGGCAGCAAAGTCGAGCGCGCGCTCGATGGCCTCGGCGCCATCCTCACCACGCTTGGCGGAATCGAGATAGCACATCAAAAACGAGGTGAGGAACGAGTCACCCGCCCCCATGGTGTCCTTCATGTCCGTTACCGGTTTAGCCAGCTGGCGGTAATAACGCTCGCCGTCGTAAGCAATGCAGCCCTCGGCGCCCGCCGTAGCCGACACAAAACGCGGACCCAAGCCCTTCACCCATGCCAGACGCTCGCGGATCTCGTCCTCACTCGCGGCATCCGCCGCACTAAAGAAAGCAAAATCGACGTAGGGTGCAATCTGCTCGTAATACTCGTCGGTGGAGTCGTCCGAAAAGTCAAAAGAGACCGTGACGCCCGCAGCCTTCAGCTTGGGCAGCTCGCGCTCGGTAAAGCAATAGTTGCCCGAATGAACCACATCGAACTGCTTCATGTACGAAAGGTCAAAGCGATCGAGGACATAGCGCGCATCGCCACGGATACCGCCCTCGTTGGAGCCGAGGAAGACACGGTCACCGTCAACGACGGTCACGCGAGCCGCTCCGTTCTCGCCAATCATCTGCTCGCACTTGTCAAGCTCGATACCCTCATCCTCGAGGCTTGCAATGACATGCTCGGCAGCGGCGTCATTGCCAAAAATGCCCATGTATGCGGAGCGTGCGGCACCGCATTTCTTGGCATAGACGGCAAAGTTCACCGCATTGCCGCCAGGATACATGGTGTGGATATGCTCGTAGCGATCGACGACGTTGTCGCCAAATCCGAGCGCGTTAACGTTAAATGCCATGGTATCTACCCTTCTAGTACTCGACGACGCCCATGTAGCGACGGAAATCGGGATCATGGTCAAACACCTTGCCGCGTGCGGCACGCAGCTCGCAGTTCATGGCGTAGAACAGCACCGGGTCCAGATAGGCACGGACGCTCGCCGGCACGGCTTCCATACCGTACTCCTTGGCATCGAGCACCATCAGCGTATCGGTATGCGTCTTAAGGAACGCCAGGGCGCGCTCGTCCATAGCACGGCACTCGCTGGAGCCCATCTGCAGGAAGTAAAAAACGCCATCCTGAGTAGCCTCGAAGGGGCCGTGGAAATACTCGGCAGAGTGGATGTAGCTGCAGTGCTGCCACTGCATCTCCATAAGAGAGCAGATAGCGAAACCGTAGGTCTGGCTAAAGTTGGGACCACTACCCAGAATATAGAAGAACTCGTGCTCCTGGCAAAGCTTGGCAAAGCGATCGCCCAGCTCGGCATTTACCTTCTCACGTGCCGGGGGAAGAATTTTATCCATCTCGGCGATACCGGCATACATATCGGCAAGATCGGCGTAGCCCTCCTGCTGATCGAGCAGCTCGGCCGCAAGCGACAGCGAAATGCCAGCGGGGACCTCGGCCTGCGGCACGCCCTCGCCCCACGGGTAGACCCACGTGGTCCACTTGCCGGAGTCAATCTTGGATCCAGCGTTGTCGGTCTGGGCGATCACCGTAGCGCCGGCAGCAAGGGCAATCTCACAGCCCTCGACGACCTCGGGGGTGTTGCCACTATGGCTGCAAGCAATGACCAGGGACTTCTCGCCCAGACGACGCGGACGCATGATATCGAACTCGCGAGCCGTATAGATATACGAAGTGAAGGTGGTTGCCTCGCGCTGCAGAAGCTCATGAGCCGGGATCAAATCGATCATGGAGCCGCCGCAAGCAATCCAGTAGACGCTGTCGAACTTGCCCTTCTCGGCAATTGCCTCTTTGATCAGATCGTGTGCGTTCATATCCAGTTCCTTTCTTGTTTGGCCGCAATCAATGACGTTGGTTGCGTGGCCGATAGTTGTTTTAGTCAATCAGATATTTCTCGAATGCGGCCATGTTCTTGGCATCTGCCGCCGCCGGGTCATCGTAGTAACGACCGTCCGTGATCTCCTGGCCCAGCATGCCGTCGAAACCATGGGCGTTGAGTGTGGCAACGAAGGCGTCCATATCGTGCTTGCCATCGCCCCACACCAGATGGCCATACGGGTCACCGTCGATAAAGTGCATCTCGTGAATTGCCCCATCACCAAAGGTGGCAAACCAGTCCTCGAGCGTCTCGCCAGCAACGCCCATCGCGGTTGTATCAACCATGGGCTGTAAGTACGGGCTCGCGACCTCGTCAATCATGCGCTTCGCATCGGAAACCGTCGTCACAAGGTTGCTCTCCTCGGGACGCAGGCTTTCCATCGTAAGCACCAGACCGTGCTCGCCGGCATACTCCGCCAGAATGGACAAGTGCTCGCGGCTGCGCTTCCAGGCTTCCTCGCGGTCCTCGTCCCAGTCGCCCCAGCCCGAGTTGGCGGACATACGGTCGCACCCAAGTACCTCGGCAAGCTCAATGCCGTGCTTAAAGTACGCCAGGCTGCGCTGTTCATGCAGCGGTTTGCGTGCGCAGTACTGCCAAGGATAGACAACGTTCTCGGGGCACAGAGTACGATACCTAAGCCCACGGTCTGCAGCCTTTTTCGCCAGGACCTCAGCCTCAAAGTAGCCCGTGTGGTCGAGCGTCACATGCGGCTCTGCGCACCACAGCTCAATGGACTCAAAGCCCAAACGCTGCTGCACATCAAGGAAGTAATCGAGCGACCACATGATGTAGTGGATATTCATGCCCGCAATCTGCTCGCGGCGCAGCGTCGGTTTGGATTCAGACATCTTATGCCTCCTTATTTCGATCGAACACGATTTGTCCGTCCGACATCGTCATATCAACCGCAAGATCGCGTGCGTCGCGATAATCGAGGTCGAACACATCCCGATCGAGCACGCAGATATCGGCAAGCTTGCCGACCTCGAGCGTACCCAGCTCGTCTTCGCGCATCAGATCGTACGCGCCCCCGGCAGTCCAAGCGCGCAAGAGCTCGACAAGCGTCAGCGTGTTGACCTCATTCACAGGCAGTCCGTCGGCGAAGAATCCGCCGCACGCGCTGTAGATTGACTCGCCCAGGCTCGGAATCAGCAGCGGCAAATCCGTTCCACAGCACACTGTGCATCCGGAATCTTCCATGCCGCGGCGATTCCAGCTGTGCAAAAGTCGCGTCTCGCCAATTTGTCGACGCATCATCGATAGGCAATCCTCGCGCCGGTCCAGCGTCAGAATCTGCGGATAGACCTCGCAAATTCCACCTAACTTGCCAAACTTGACAAGATCGGTCGGGTCAGAGTTCTCGAGATCGGTAATCGCATGGCGACGAAGCATCCGTCCATGCTCGTCTCGAGGCAGCGAGGCATAGAGCGCCACGGTGCGACGAACGGCGCCATCGCCCTGGCAATGCAAGGAATATCGGAAGCCGTCAGCATCAATTGCACGCAGCTCGTTCTCAATCAGATCCCACTCTGGCTCCTCGACGACCGTCTTGCCGGCAGCGCCCGCATCGGCCGAGTCCTCATAGGGGTCTATCATCTCGGCAAGCCCCGCCCATACGCCGCGATCGGTCATACGGTTGAAGCCAGAAAAACGAACGAACGGTCCCCGGAAGCGCTCTCGCGCCTCGCGGGCATATGCCAGATTTGCACCGGCGCCCACCGGCTGCGACATCATAGAGACGCGAACCGTCAGCTCACCAGATTCCTCACGGCGAGCCATTTCGTCGGCAAAGCCGTAGTAGTCATCAAACGCCATTTCCTTGATGGCGGTAACGCCGCGCTCGTTAAGCATGCTCATGTAGTCCGAATACCCGGCACGCACCTCGGGCAGCGCGAGGAAATCGCTCATCATGCGCCAGATCTTCTCGGCATAGCACGCCTGGGGTGTAAAGCCGTATCGCGCACTGGCGGCAGCATTGAGAACGCAGGTCTCCGCACCCGATGTAAAGCAGACGACGGGGATATCGCCAAAACAATCGTCAAACACAGCTGCCGTATTTGCGTTCTCGGCATCCGATGCCAACGTTTCGGGTAGGTTGTGGCCAAAAGCCGCCGCGCAATCCGGATGATCTTCTTTCCATGTACGCAAGAGCGACACGGCCTCTTTGGCATCAGCGATGCCGGACAGATCAGACCCCAACGTCCGCAGCGCCCAGCCTGTATAGAAGGTATGTACATCGATCAGGCCAGGCATGACGGTGCGGTCGCCCAGGTCAACTACCTCGTCCGCCTGGGTCAAATACGAAGCTACCTCACACTTGGTGCCAACAGCCTCAATTCGATTGCCACGGACCGCTACGAAACCTTCAAACGGCAGGTCCCCCGTACCGGTAAAGACGCTCTTAGACGTCAGGACCGTCAAACGATCAGACATCACAACCACCTACACCGGAAGCATGCCAGAGATTGCCGTTACAATCACGCCAAAGACGACCATGAAAATGAAGAACTTCCAAATGGTCTTCCACCATTGGCCAAACGAAATCCTAGCCACGGCAAGACCGGCGACCGTCATGCCCGCCACGGGGCTGATGGTGTTGATGGTCTGGTTGGCAAACTGGAGCGCGGTGACGGCTGCCTCGGGATTGAGGCCCATGAGCTCGGTCAGGGGGCCCATAACGGGCATGGTGAGCGCCGCCAGGCCAGAACTCGAGGGAACCAGCAAAGAGAGCAGGCCAAGGACGATATACATAAACGTGGTGTAGACGGCGGCGGGTGCACCGGCGAGCGCGGTAGCGAGCGCCTGGAGGATGGTGTCGATGATCATGCCGCCCTCGGCGATGACCAGAATACCGCGAGCGATACCGATAACGATGGCAGCGTACGCAAAGTCGGCGAGACCCTTAACGAACTCCTCTGCGATTGTCTGCTGGTCAAGACCGCCCAGGATACCGGCAAGCAAGCCCATGCCAAGGAACACGGCGGAAATCTCATTCATGTACCAGCCCTGGGTAACAAGACCCCAGACGATAATGCCCATACCGCAAGCAAAATCGATGAGCACGAGCTTCTGACGGATAGTGAACTCTTCCTCGATGGAGGCATCGGTCACGGAAAACTCAATACGCTTGAGCTTATCGTCCTCGTACACAATGGACGACTCGGGGTTTTTCTTGACGCGCATGGCGTAGCGCATGGCCCATGCGATACCGACGGCAGTGAAGATAACCCAAGAAACGGCGCGCAGCCACAGTTGCGGATTACCCTCGATGCCAATGATGCCTTGGGCGATCAAAACATTAAACGGGTCGATGGTCGAAGCACAATATCCCAGGTTAGGACCAAGGAAGCAGATGATGAATGCCGTCATCGAGTCATAACCGATACCCATCATGATGGGAATGAAGATGGCATAGAACGGCAGGGCTTCCTCAGACATACCAAACGTAGTGCCGCAAATGGACAGCAATGTCATCGTGATGGGAATGATGAGGATGTCCTTGTTCTTGAGCTTTTTAATCACACGGCTCATGCCGGCATTCAAAGCGTTGGTCTTGGTGATGATCGCGAACGATCCGCCAATCAATAAGACGAACGCAACGACGTCGGCAGCCTCCTGGATGCCCTTGGTGGGCGCTTGCAGAACCGCGAAGATATCCTGGCCCAGATTGATGGTCTCGCCGGTCTCGGAATCGGTGTAGTTCTTATCGACCTGTTCATAGGTTCCAGCAACGGCGACTTCACGCTCGCCCGCCGCTGTCGAAATCGTCTTGCGCTGATACTGACCAGAGGGAACGATCCAAGTCAGGACCGCAAAGACAACGATCAGCAAGAACATGATCGTATAGACATGCGGTAATTTGAACTTAAAACGTCTGTTTGTCTTCTTCGCCTTCGTATCTGACATAGATACCTCCAAAGAACTCGAGACTGCATCGCATCTCGCTTCAACGTTTGCACAATGCAGACGTTCTATGACGTTCCATAGATTACCAGCAGCTTTTTCCTTCATAAAGATAATTTCAAACTGATTGCCGCAACGCGGTTGAACGGTTGCGTTTGCGCCGTGAACGGTATGGAAACGCCCGGCGAGATGATCCACCGGGCGTTTCCATTCGCAATGTCCTAGATGTCAAAAACGTAGCGAGACCCAACGATCCGCTGACGACCGATGATAAACGGCCGCCGCTGCTCATCGAAAAAGAAGGCTTCCATATAAAACAAGGGCTCGCCAACGGGAACTGCCAACAGTCGAGCGACCTCGGGCGACGCGCACGCGATCTCGAGCGTGCACGGGTCGGTAAACGCGGGCGTGCGGCCCGTCCGGTTGCGCACGAACTCAAAAATGGATTGGTTAGATAGAGGTGCCGTTGATAGATAGGCGTTGTCCTCGTAAACATATATGTTGTTCTCGAGCATGACAGGGACGCCATCGGCAGTGCGCACGCGCTCAACGCAAATCAAGTCAGTTCCAACGGGAACACCAAAGAACTGTGCTTCGGTGGAATCCGCCGGCAGTATCTTTCTCGAAATGACACACGCCCCCGGTTCCATGGGACTGCGGACGATTTCTTGGACCGTTACGCGGCCCTTCCCAGCGCGGCGCG
>DAWDYI010000040.1:0-20532 GCA_052344885.1 Collinsella aerofaciens | reverse complement strand
CTGCGGAAACGCGGGGTCCGTTCAGGCTGTTGCGTTGAGATTGAAAATCAACCGTCGGCCCGCCAGCGGCCACATCGAGCAGATGGGCGTGCTTCGATCCCGAGCCTAGCCTAGGATGCGGGCCATGCGCGCCTTGAACTCGGACAGGAAGCGCGGGGCATCCACGGTCAGTGCCACAAGCGCGCTCTTGTCTGGATCGGATAGGCGGCGCTCGTCGCAAATGGTGCGGCCGCGATACTCGCCGAGCAGGTCGACGCGCAGGTTACAGCCGAGCGCACCCACGAGCGTGGGGTCGATCGCCACAGCGACGGCAAGCGGATCGTGCAGCGCGCAGCCACCCAGGTAGGGGGCGTTCATCTCGTACGAGCCAATGTAGTGCTCCACCATGCTCGCAAACGCGCAACCGGTCATGGTGCCCGAACCCGTCCAGCCGGCAATGTCGCGACGCGTGAGCACCACGCGATGCGTCACATCCAGACCCACCATAGTGAGCTTGCGGCCCGAACGTAGCACGGCATCGGCCGCCTCGGGATCGCTTGCCATGTTGGCCTCGGCGCCCGCACTCACGTTTCCGGGCACGGTCAGGGCGCCGCCCATCACGACCACGCGACCGATAGACATCATCGCCGCCGCATCGCGCTCCAAGGCAAGTGCCAGGTTGGAGAGCGGACCGGTCGCCACGTAGATCAGATCGGGGCCATAGGTGCGCGCGGCATCGATCAGATAATCGACCGCCGCGTTGCCATCAGCCGACGTCGCCCCCACCGGCTCGTACGGCGACGCGGGCACGCTCGCCCCGCCAATGCCGTTCTTGCCGTGGATGAGCGTGGTGGACGCCGGCGGTGTATAGGGCTCAGTCGCCTTAATGGGACGATCGGCGCCCAGGTACACCGGAATCTCGGGGCGACCCAGCAGATCGAGCACTGCCAGGCAGTTGTGCGCCGATTGCTCGACGCGCACGTTGCCAAAGCACGTGGTGATGCCCACGAGCTCCACCTCGGGGCTCGCGATGGCATAGGCAAGCGCCATCGCATCGTCCACGCCCATATCCAGATCAAGGATCAGCTTCTTGATTGCCATTGTTCTACTCCGCTTCTCCGTCTTGTACTAAATCGTCTAAATCAAACACGTGCTCAACTTCGGCGCGCGTGGGAATCGACTGTTGCGCGCCCAAGCGCGACACCGTCACCGCCGAGGCGCGTGCACCCGCCGCCATGCACTCAAAGAGCGGCAAGCCCTCCAGACGAGCCGCCGCCAACGCGCCGATAAACGTATCGCCGGCGGCCGTGGTATCGACTACCGTGCTCGAAAGTGCCGGCAGACGCAGCGGCTCGCCGTCATCGCCGAGCGCAACCGAGCCGGCGCCGCCCAGCGTGATGACCGCAGCTCCGGCACCCTTGGCGAGCAGGGCATTGAGCGCCGCGGCGCAGCTCTCATCGTCCTTGGGCAGGATACCCGTCAGAACCTGGCACTCGGTCTCGTTGGGACAGACCAAGTCGACCGCAGGCCACGCTCCCGCCGGCAGATCGCAGGCGGGAGCCGGGTTAAAGACCGTATAGAACCCCAGCTCATGAGCGCAAACAAGCGCCTCGGCAGTCGCTGCAAGGTCACATTCGCCCTGAGCGATAAAGACGCTGCCGGCAGCCGGGGCAATATCGCTGGCGTCGCCGTCGAACTCATCGGCCACCAGACGTCTCAGCGCGCAGGCAACGTCCTCGCCCGCAAGCGCATGGTTGGCACCCGGTGACAGCACGATGCGGTTGTCGCCCTCGCAGCGAATGATGGTCGCCGTGCCCGTCTCCACGTCGTTGCACCGCGCCACAAAGTCACAGTCCACGCCAGCATCTTGGAGCCCCGCCACGAGCGATGCACCAAACGCATCGCGCCCGACCGCGCCGATCATGTTCGTGCGCGCGCCCATGCGCGCGGCAGCGACGGCCTGGTTGGCGCCTTTGCCGCCAGCGTTGGTGATAAAACCGCTGCCGCCGACGGTCTCGCCCGCGCGCGGCATGCGCTCGCACGCCACCGAAAGGTCCATGTTCATGCTGCCGAACACCGCAACAATGCCGTTGTCTGCCATGGAAACCTCCTCGTCTGCGGGCCTTGCACCCACCGTCGACCGTCGATTGCGCGCCTTCGCACCCCTTATAACTTTAGTTCACTTTGATGTGAACGCGCCCTTGAGGTTGCGCCAGCAGCAAGCATTCACAGGAGCAGGCAGCTACAATGAATATGTGCTGAGTATTCTCGTCATTGGATGATGTTTTATGGAGCAATTCCCACAATCGAGCCCACGCGGACCGCGCCGCGCGCCCGATAACCAGGCGCCGCACGAACGCCCGCGCGCCGACCGCCGCACCGGCGAGTCGCGACGCGGCCCGAGCCCGCATCGAACGCCCACCAACAAGGACGCCCATGCAGCCAAGACCAACACCGGCGCCACACACTCGTCCGCTACCGACAAGCAGGCACCCGCTCGTCCCAAGTCCCGCTACATTCCTGCGCTCGACGGCCTGCGCACGCTTGCCGTCGTCGCGGTGGTGCTCTATCACCTCAACCTCACGTGGGCTCAGGGCGGCCTGCTCGGCGTCACGATCTTCTTTGTGCTTTCGGGCTATCTGATCACGCGCTTGCTGCTCAACGAAGTCGCTAAGACCGGCCGCATCGACCTTAAGAGCTTCTGGATTCGCCGCATCCGTCGCCTGGTCCCCGCCGTGGTAACGGTAGTGTTCGTGACCTGCGCGCTGTGTACCATCTTTAACCACGTGATGCTCACCAAGATGCGCCCCGACATCCTGCCGTCGCTGCTGTTCTTCAACAACTGGTGGCAGATTGCCCAAAACGTCTCGTACTTCAATGCCCTGGGCGACCCCTCACCGCTCACGCACTTTTGGTCGCTTGCCATCGAGGAACAGTTCTACCTAATTTGGCCGCCACTGCTGTTTGCCATGGTATCCATGCATGTGAGCAAGCCCAACACGCGCCGCGTGGTTCTGGGCCTTGCCGCGGTATCTGCCCTCGCCATGATGGTGCTCTATAACCCCGCCGCCGACCCCAGCCGCGTGTACTACGGCACCGACACCCGTGTGTTCTCGCTGCTGCTGGGTGCCTGGATGGCCTTTATCCCCGATCGCGACCTGGCGCCGGTGCGTCTCGCTCGTCGTTTGGGGCTCAATCGCCTGGCCGGCGCCGCCAAGCACGGCATGAACGCCGAGGGCAAGCCTGGCGAGAAGGCCGACGAATCAGCCGAGACCGCCCCGGCACAACCGAGCGCCCTCGTGCGCTTTTGGTCCTCGCCCGCATCCATCGATGTGCTGGGCGTCGTGGGTCTGGTTGGCCTTGCCGCCATGGTCGCGCTCACCAACGGCTACACCGCCTTCCAGTATCGCGGAGGCACGCTGCTGTGCTCGATCCTCACGCTCATGGTCATCGCGGCCTGCGTGCAGCCCCAGGGAATGGTTGCCCGCGCGCTGTCCGCCGAGCCGCTCGTGTGGATTGGCAAGCGCTCGTACAGCATCTACCTGTGGCACTATCCGCTGCTGTTGCTCATGAACCCGGTCGCCAACATCAACGATACGCCCTGGTGGCAATACATTTTGCAGGTGCTGCTGGTGGTCGCCGTGGCAGAGTGCTGCTATCGCTTTATCGAGACTCCGTTTAGGAAGGGCGCCTTTGGGCGCACCGTCGCCGAATTCCGCGATGGCACCGCCACGCCCGCCAACTGGGTGCGCGCGCACGTCCCTGTCTGCGCAGCCTGTGCTGTCGTGTTGGTCGTTGCACTGGGCGGCCTGATCTTTGTGCCGGAGACCTCCGCACTGAGCGGTGAGGGCGCCGAAGTCCTCAACAAGGAAGCCAAGAACACCGCGCCCGCCGACCAACAGGCGGCCGACGACACCGACAAGGACAACGACGGCTTCCCCGATGGCTCCTACGATCTGCTTATGATCGGCGACTCCGTGTCGCTGCGTGCCGTAGACACCTTTGACGGCGTGTTCCCGCACAGCCATATCGATGCCGAAAAGGGCCGCCAGTTCGATGCGGGGCGCGCGACATTTGAAGGCTATATCCAGCAGAACCTTGCCGGCAAGATCGTGGTCTTTGCCCTGGGCACCAACGGCTTGGTAACCGACGACCAGATCGACGCCATCATGGCCGATGCGGGAGATAAGCGTATGGTGGTGTTTGTGAACACGCGCAGCCCGCAGCCGTGGGTTGGCTCTACCAACCAGGCCATCGCCAACGCCGCTACGCGCTACAAGAACGTGCGCGTTATCGACTGGTACGGATACAGTGCCAACCGCAACGACCTGTTCGATGGCGATGGCACGCACCTATCGACCACTGGCGTGACTGAGTACCTCAACTTGATCCACGATGCCGTCAAGAAGGACCTGCCCGTACACCCCGAGGATCACGTCAACGATCCGCAGCCGGCAGCCGTCAAGTCTGCCACCGACGCACTCGTCAATGCGCTCGCTCTCAAGCCGCACAAGCTGGGCACCGACAAGTAACCTGCAGCGCAAACTTCCCACATCCGGAGGGGGTGTCTGCCACGGCAGACACCCCCTCCGGCAGTTAGGGACACTCCTGGCGCAGCCAATGAAGACCTCTACGGATGAATTCCAGGCCGCTCCGTCGCTCCAGACATCGTTTCCGCGCCTCGTGCCTGCCCCAAACAATCAAAACAAGCCCTTTTCGCCGCACCCTCAAAGGTCTGTGGGCAAAAAAGGGCAAATATGAGTACTGTTACCATTTTAGTAGCAGGCAAAACCACCCAAAATGACGTCCGAGCGACCCCTACAACCCCCTAAAGCAGCCAACCTGACTGGTTTAAGGCGTATTGGAGCCAATTTTAATGAACATACTAAAGGCTATGTTCATTATCTTTTAGGATGTAAATGCTATTCACTTAGCAACAGTACTCATATTTGGCATTTTTTGTCCATTGCTATATAACTAACACCCTATAGCAGACAAAAAACAGGCCGCAGCCCATCGCTGCGGCCTGTTTGGAGTCCAAAAGAGGCGCTAAGCGCTGTAACCCATCGCCTGCAGAACAAACATGACGACCGTGAGCACCGTAATCACACCGATAGTCGCCCAAGTGAGCACATTCCACACGCGGCCGTTGCGGTTAGCGCCCATAATGTGACGGTCAGCGGCAATAACCACCTGGAACACCAGAACCACGGGCAGTAGCACGCCATTGATGACCTGCGAGGTCATCATAATCTGGAACAGATCGACGCCGGGCATAAGCACCAGCACGGCAGAGATACCGATGATGGCCGTAATGATGCCGCGATAGACCGGGGCCTCGTCCCAGCTGCGGTCGGCACCGCGCTCCCAGCCAAATGCCTCGCAGATAGCGCTCGACGTAACGCCCGGCAGCACGCAGGCAGCCAAGAAGCTCGCCGCGACCAGGCCCGAGGCAAACAGTACCGTGGACCACTGACCCGCAATAGGCTCCAACGCGCGGGCAGCATCGGCGGCATCGCTAATCTGAATACCCGCCGGGAACAACACCGTACCGGTCGTGATGATAATAAAGCCGGCAATGACATCGGCGGCAAGCGAGCCGCTCACGGTATCGATGCGCTGCAGCACGATATCGTCCTCGCCCGCGTTCTTATCGACCACGTTGTTCTGCGCCAAGAAAATCATCCACGGCGCGATGGTGGTACCGATCGTTGCGACCACGAGCGACACGTAGTTGGGATCATTTTGAATGTTAGGCACGACCAGGTCGACCGCGACCTCGCCCCAGTTGGGGCCGGCCATAAACGCGGCGACGACGTAGGTCACGAACACGCAGCTTACCAGCAGCAAAATCTTCTCGATGCGCTGGAAACTGCCCGACATGGTAAGCATCCACACCAGCAGCGCCACGAGCGGCACCGAGATGCTCGCCGGCACGCCAAACAGAGCAAGGCCACTCGCGATACCCGCGAACTCCGAGATGGTCACCGCCGTGTTGGCGATCAACAGCGCCGCCATGGCCAACACGCTCTTGCGCACGCCAAAGCGCTCGCGAATGAGCGACGCCAGGCCCTTACCCGTGACGCATCCGCAGCGCGCCGCGGTCTCCTGCGTCACGATAAGCAGCACGGTCATGACGGGAAGCATCCAGAGCATCTTGTAGCCATAGCTGGCGCCCGCGCTGGAATACGTTGCAATGCCGCCGGCGTCATTGCCCGAAAGCGCCGCCAGCAGACCGGGACCCATAGCGCCAAAGATGGCCGCGATGGTCAACTTTTGCTTGGTGCCCGACTTTTGCTTGGTATTTTGCACGCGACCACCTAACCAATGACCGACATGGTGAGCAGCACCGCAGCGGCGCAGTACGCCACGCACGAGATCATGACGGCAATAACGTTCATGGCGGTGCCCGACGTGTTGAGGTCATGCTCGTCACGCCAGAACAGCACCATCAGGTAAATCACGGCGCTCATGTTGCCAACCAGGCAAATGATGGCAGCGATATTAAAGCACCCGGTAAAGAGTTGCTCCTCAAACATGGGCGCATCGGGGAACGCAGCGGTGCGCACCAGCTGGGCGCACAGATAGGTCACGAGTGACAGAATCAGGCCCATGCCCGTGCTCTGGAAGAAGAACCCCAGATACGGCTTGGGCTCGTCGTCGTGACCGTCATACTCCAGGAAGTAGTTCTTGACGAACGACACCATACGCGAGGCAGCCAGCAACACGAGCGGCATGGCGCACATGGGGAACACCACCAAATGCGCGGAGCCGAGTGCCGTTCCCAACACGGTCGCCATAATGCACGAGGCAATGCCCCACACGACAACCCAGTACTGGCGATGCACAAACCAGCTGAGCACGTTCGTCGAGTCGTCCGACGCGCTATCGCCCGAGCCGACACCGGCGATCTGCAGGTCCTCCTGATGCTCCTCGGCGATAACATCCATGGCGTCGTCGAAGGTCACGATACCCAGGATATGGCGGTTCTCGTCGCAGACAGGGATGGCAACCAGGTCGTACTTGGTCATCTCGTCCGTCACGTCTTCCTGGTCCTCGTCGGGCGACACATAGACCAGGTCGCGATAGGCCAGCTGACCCAGCGTGGCGTCGCGGTCGGCTACGATCAGCGTGCGCAGCGAAAGCACGCCGGTCAGCATGCCGCTCGGATCCTCGGTATAGACGTAGTAGACGCTCTCAAAGTCCTCGTCGAGCTCGCGAATCGCCTCGATGGCGTCACCGACCGTTGCCGTGGCGGGCAGGGAGACAAACTCCGAGGTCATGATGCGGCCGGCGGTATTGTCCTCATACCCCAGCAGGTTACGAATCGCCTTCTCCTCCTTGACGCCCATCAGGCGCAGGAGCTTCTCGGCCTTCTCGTAATCGAGCTCGTCGATCAGGTCGGCTGCATCGTCCGGGTCCATCATGGCCAGCATCGACGATGCGTCCGTGTCGGACAGGCCCTCGAGCATCTCGGTCATAAGCTCGTCGTCATCGAACTCCGAGATGGCCTCGGCGGCCTGGGCAGTATCGAGCTGCGCAAACACCTGCGCACGTAGGCGCGGGTCGAGCTGCTCGATAATGTCGGCGATGTCGGCAGGATGCAGCTCGCCGAGCGTCTTGTGCGACACCGAGAGTTGAATGTTCTTGGTCGAGCGATCGAGCAGGTCCATGTAGGACCAAGCGATGATGTCCTCACTGAGCGGCTTGCCCAGGTGCTTCATAAAGCCTTCGACGATATGCTCGAGCGCGGGGCTGATGGCGCGTAGCAGACCGCGGGCACCGACCTCGGCGCCCAGCAGGCGCAGCTGGTTTTCGCCCGACATGGAAAACTTGATGTCGTTTACGCGCACGACCTTCATGCCCTGCGTGTCGACGATCTGCTTGTTGAGCACGTCGCGGGCGAGCAGGAGTTCGGTCGGCTGCAGGTACGAAAAACGGATTTCGGTGGCCGACGTCTTAAGGTGTACACCCGTCTCGTCGATACGGTCGACCCATTTGCGCCAGCTGATCATAAACGGCGTCTTGCCGGGTCCGCGGAACGCGAGCGACGTCACGTGCGGAAAAACTTCGCCGGTAGCAATACCAAAATCGTTGACCACGCCGAGCTTTTCGCCGTCGACGTCCAAGACCGGCAGTTTGAGCATCTCACTCAGATAATTCAATGGTGCTCCCCATCATAATTCCTCCGGACGCGGCCGCGCGTGCGGCGTCCGGGGGCTTCTGGATATGTATACGCATGCGCGGGCGGCACGCCGCTCGACGCTTACACCCCGTGCATGCGCAAAAAGCACCTGCATGGGGTCATCGACTGTATGGTCGAGGTTTGGATTTCACCTGTAACCTTTCTCTTGACCCTCATTAACCGCAGTAACTATAGCATCAGCATCGCCCTGCGGCATCGAATTTATGCGCTGCACATTGCAGGCATACCAAACACTGACGCATCCGTGACATAGTCATTGGGGACGTTCTAAAATGACTACCCAATGACTACTCTGTGGTGTCGTCGTCCTCGGCAAGTTGGGGGAACACGGCGTCCTTGGGCATGGTGACCTTCGTCAGCGAGGTGAGCTTTTTGCTCAGCGACGTGTCCGTCTTGACCAGGTCGCTGAGCGTCACGATCTTGTAGCCGTCGGCAATGAGGCCGTCGATAATCTGCGGCAGCGCCTCGAGCGTCTGCTCGGCGCATTCGTCTCTATCGGTGAGCAGCACGATATTGCCCGGCGTCACCGAATCGAGCACCGTCGAGACCTGCTCGTCGGCACCGTTGAGCAGCCAGTCGCCCGAGTCAATATTCCACGAGACCACGGCGGAGACCAGGTCCATCGCATCAATCCAGTTTTGCTCGTCAAAGGCAGCGTAGGGAGCACGCAGTAGCATCGTCTTCACGCCGGTCGCCGACTTAATCGCATCGGTGCCTTTCGGGATCTGTTCGCGTACCGCCTCACGGTCCTGACCCTTGAGCGAATCGTCGCTGTAGCTGTTGGATCCGATCTCGCACCCGGCATCGACAATCGCCTTGGCCGTGGCAGGCGAGGCCTCGGCCGCATCGCCCGAAAGGAAGAACGTCGCGGTGACGCCCTTTTCCTTGAGCACCTGCAAGATCTGTTTGGTGGCGCCGCTCGGACCCTCGTCAAACGTCAGCGCCACGTACTTTTTGTTGCCCTTGGGCGCCACGCTGGCGCACGCAACAACGCAATCGGTGGCGGGCACAACCTCGCCGCGGTCTTGCGTCTTGCCCGACTGCTCACCAACCCACACCTCGGAGCGGCCCTGGACACCCCACGTCTGCACATACTCGATAGCGCCCGTACCCTCGACCTTGAGCTTGGGCTCGATAACCGTAGCCTGAACCTCGTGCTTCTCGTAGGTGTTACGGCCATCCTTGACCGTCACCTTCTCGCCGCCCTCAAGTTCGCGGCTACCCCATTTGCCCTGTTTCACGCGCTTGCCGTCGACCTTCACCGACAGCTTTTCGCCCCCATGGCGCTTGAGCACGCTGTCATCGACGGCCAGCAGGTCGCCTGCGTCGTAGGTGTCAGTCAACTCCTGGTCGTCGATGAGATTCTGCAGCGTAGAGCCCACACGCACCGCGGTCTTCTGGCCGTTGAGCTCCACGTCCACACTGCGGTTGACGTAGCCCACGACGGCAGCGATAAACAGCACGAGCGCGCAACCCACGGCGATGAGCGCGTAGGGCAGGCGAGACGAACGACGGGGCGTACGGCTGTTGCCGATGCGCGCACTGCGGTCGCTAAAGCCGCGGCTATGGTTGAGATACATCGCGCCGGGCTTACGGTGACGCTTGCGCTGACCGCTGGGCAGCTGCCCCAGGTCGCGGCGCGCCGTCGGACGCGTACCCGAACGCCCGTTTAAGTTGGATCCGTTTTGGCGCATGTGCCCTCCCCCATAAACACAGCAAGCCGGAGCAACAGGTCTCCGGCTTGCCTCCCATCATTTGGTACGTCGCTATTTTGTAGCTTTTGACGAGCCTCCGCTCGCCTTTTGGTATTCGTCCTTAAAGGCCTTGAACATGCCGCGCGTCTTGCCGAGCTGCTTGCCCAGTGCGCGACTGCCCTTGTCCACGGCAACCGATCCCTTGTCGTCGAGCACCTTGGCGCCCTTCTTGACCTTATCGCCCACCACGACGCTTGCCTCGGCAGCCTTTGCGGCGGCGCCGCCCGAATACCCGAGCGACTTGACCTCGTCCGAGACGACCATCGCGCCGTTCTCGTAGCCGCGCAGCATCGTCGGCGGCACCTGCGTGTCACCAACCAAAACACTCGAAGCAGCACCGGCGGTCACATAGAACGTCTGCACGACACCCGAACGCGGCTTGAACTCCACATCCGAGCAATAGCCCACGACATCGCCCGACTCCGTGCGCACGTCCATGCCAACCCAGATAATGCAATCGTCCAGGTTGATGTCGAGGCGCTTGGCCGCAGCGGCATCGTAGGTGCCCTTGACGTCGTCAACCGCGATGGCGCCCTCGTAGACGCCAATGGCATCGAGCGCCACAAATCGGTCGGGGCGCTCGATCATACCCGCGATATCGGACTGGCGAACCATAAAGCCCACCACGCGCGTACCGCCCGGGGTAAAGACCGGAAAGTGAATCTTGCCGAGCTTTTTAGGGCTGCGCGGCGTGCCATCTTTTTTGGTGCGCTTGTCCTCGGTAGGCTTGCGATAGATCTTGGCGCCGACAAAATCCCCGGCGCGCATTATGCCTCGGTCGAGGGCTCCGCAGCCTCGGTATCAGCCTCGACGGCGTTCTCGACCACGACATCGGCGGCGGGCGTCACGTTGCCGCCCGAGATGGCGTCGTTGAGCTGCTCGCGTAGCTGGTCCATGCGCTCGCGAGCAAGATCGACCTTGGCACGCAGGTCATCGGTCTTGGCGTCGACCATCGGGCCAAAATCGTTGACCGCGGCGCGGGCCTCCTCGGCACCGTGCTCGTAGGTGTCGCGCATGTTATCCCAGGCGTCGTTGGCGATATCGGCAGCCATGGCGCGGGTCTCGGCGCCCGAGCGCGGAGCCAGGGCGACGCCGATGATGGCGCCGGCGGCAGCACCGAAGAGCGCACCCGAGATAAAGTTGAAAGTCTTACCCATGTTCATTCCTCTCCTGCGGGCACCTCGGCGCCCACCGTTTGAATGTTGTCCATTATACCCGCAGCACTGCGCTTGCCGTCTTGCTCATCTGCGTACGGTAAAGGCGCAGGTACATAATGGTGATAAGCGAGTGAGCCTACTCCTGCGGCACGGCCGGCATGGCCACCGTGGCGGCCGGGTCTTCGCCGGCGCCGTCAACGAGCGGCAGCGTTCCCTCGTGCGCGGGGGCAACCGGAGCCGTCGCCGCGCCACCGTAGACGGCAGCGGGGGCCTCGTGGCTCTCAGCGGTCGCGCCCTCGGTATCGATTGCCTCCTGCGGCACGTCGTCAAAGTTCGGGACGCCCTGGGGCTCCGCGGACTCGGGCTCGGAAGCCGCCTCGGCAGGCGCCTCGTCGACAGGATCGACGGCAGCCTCGGCAGGCGCCTCGCCCTCGGTCGCGTCCCCGGCCTCGTCCTCGGCGTTCGCGGCGGCGACGGCCTCGTGCGGATCCTTGCCCTCGGCCTCGGCACGCATGCCCAGCACCAGGTTGCGCAGGCCCGCGACCGTACCGTCCACATCGGGAGCGGGCTGGTCCGCATGCAGATAGGCCCAATCCATCATAAAGGTCGCCGAAGACAGCGCGCCGATGGCCAGCGCGTCGTCGGGACACGAAAGCTCGACCTCAAAGACACGCTCATCGTGCTCGCTCACACGAGTGCGGCCGCACGAAATGCTGCCGGCAAGCCCGGTCTCGTTCATGAGCTCGACCGTCACGTGCTCCAGCAGATGGCAAAGCTCGGTCTGGCCCATGCAGTCCTGGAACTCGCGACCGGAATCGCCCAGGCACAGATGCTTGGCAATCGCGGGCACCAGGTAGTACACGCGCGCCGTGGCTTCGATGTCCTCCGAGGTCATGAGCGGCATGCCGGGGTTCACCAGCACATGCGCGCAGATCTTGTCCTCGCTGACGGTGACCTTAAGGATGTTGAACAGGCCTGCCATAACTCTCCCCTACTCTTCCTTGCCCTACTCGTCGCCGTCGTGCGGGTCCGCAGAGCCCGCACCCGACACCGTCGGCTTATCTGCCGAGGGCTCGGAATCCTTCTTATCGGTTTCGGCCGGAGCGATCACGCGAATGAGCGAGATGCGCTGGCCACGCATCGACTGCACCTTAAACTTGTACCCCGCGACCTCAAACACCTCTCCGATGTCGGGTACCGAGTCGCAAAGCTCCAAAATCCAGCCGGCGATGGTCTCATAATCATCGCTTTCCTCGAGCGGCCAACCAAGCTCAATCGCGTCATCGCACGAAAAACGCCCATCGACGAGCCACTCGCGGCGCGAAAGGCGCGTGAGGTACTTATTGTCGGGGTCGAACTCGTCCTCGATCTCGCCCACGATCTCCTCGACGATGTCCTCGATGGTGATGATGCCGGCCGTGCCACCGTACTCGTCCACGACCACTACGATCTGGTCGTGCGAGGTCTGCATCTCGGACAGCAACGGCAGGATGTCCTTGGTGTCGGGCACAAAGGTGGCGTCGCGCAAAAAGTCGGCGATGGGCTGGTCGCCCTTGCCGTCGAGCGAAGGCTGGATCAGGTCCTTGATGTGCGCGATGCCGGCGACGTTGTCGGGATCCTCGTGATAGACGGGGATGCGGCTAAAGCCGGTCTGGCGCATGGTGGACAGCACGTCGGCGACCGTCTCGTCGTCCTCGCACATGGTAGTGTCCACGCGCGGCACCATGACCTCGCGGGCAACGGTGTCGCCCAGGTCGAAGATCTCGTGGATCATGCGCTTTTCCTCGTCGAGCAGGTCGTCCTGCTCCGAGACCATGTACTTAATCTCTTCCTCCGAGACATTCTGGCGGTCGTCGGCGCTCTTGATGCGCAGGATGCGGGCCAGACCATCGGAGCAAGCGCCGGTCAGCCACACGAGCGGACGGGCGATCTTTTGGAAAAACGACAACGGTCCCACGACCTGCTTGGACACGCCCTCGGCGTTGGCCAGACCGATGCGCTTGGGCACAAGCTCGCCAATCACGATGGACACGAAGGCGACCGCAACGGTGATGATGACCGGCGCCAGGCCGCGCGCGATGGCAGAGAGCGGCGCGATGCCAAAGCTCGTGAGCCACGTGGCAAGCGGGTCGGACAGGCTCGTCGAGGCGACGGCAGACGAGGCAAAGCCCACGAGCGTGATGGCGACCTGGATGGTGGCGAGCAGCTGGTCGGAATCGGCGGCCAGCTTAATGGCGCGCTCGGCGCGCTTGTCGCCCTCCTCGGCCTCGTGCTCCAGCACGGCGCGCTTAGCCGTGGTGAGCGCCATCTCGGACATGGAGAAGTAGCCGTTGATGAGGGTCAAAACGAGGGTGGTGATAAGGGAGATGGTTATGTCCATCGGGAGTTTCTCGAACCTCCAAGATTCGGGACGTTAGGGTAAAACGTTGATGACAGATACGGCAATTGCACCGGCGCCCAAACGAGGACGCGGGCGCGCGGACATGGTCGCTAGATTACGAAGAGGATCACCGCCATGAACTGGAAGATGCTGCCGGCGAGCACACACAGGTGAAACACGCTGTGCAGATAGCGCACGTTTTTGGCGATATAGAACGGCACGCCCGCGGTGTAGCACACGCCGCCGACGGCGAGCAGGGCAAGTGCCACGGGGTTGAGCAGCGCCACGAGCTCGGGCAGCTTAAAAACGACGAGCCAGCCCATCAGCAGGTAGACCAGGCCGCTTACCCAGTGCGGTTGACGCTCACGCATAAAACACTCGAGGGCGATGCCGATGATGGCGATGGCCCACACGGCAAAGAACAGCACAGCGCCGCCGTCGTTTGCGAGCGTGATGAGGCAAAACGGCGTATAGCTGCCGGCTATGAGCAGGTAGATGCAGCTGTGGTCGATAATGCGGAACACGCGTTTAGCGCCCGCGGGCTGAATCGCATGGTAGAGCGTAGAGGCTAGGTATTCGAGGATAATGCTGGCGCCATAGACAATTGCCGCGGCCATGTGGGCCGGGCCCCCGCCGCGCAGGGCGGCGAATACGATCAGGAGCACCAGGCCCGCGATGCCCAGCAGGCAGCCGACACCGTGGGTGACGGAGTTCATGATCTCCTCGCCCACCGTGTAATGTGGAACGGCCGCGGTCTTGGGTCGCGGCTTAGAACTGTCGCTCGAATCGGACATGCCGGTTACATCCTCCAACGTAAAGAGTTCCCAACACTATATCAAAGCGTCTAGGTACGTGCGAAATTTGCACCATACGTGACCCTTTGTTTACCCATTCTTTGCCTGTTGACGCATCAACGGCGAACGTCCATAATGCGCTTGCATTAAATGTTGATGTATTAACATCTTATAGGAGAATACCGCATGGCTCAAAACGCACGTTCCCATCGAAAGCTCAAGATAGCCGGCATCGTTGCACTGGTGGTTGTCGTTGCGCTGCTCGGATTTGCCGGCAACTTTCTGTTTGACTTCGCGCTGAATCCCCAAGCGCCCTACACCATGAAGATGATGCAGGATAGCAAGAACGACAAAGAAGGCGAGCAGCCGGATGCCGAGGAAACCGAGGCGCGGGCGTGGTTTAAAGAGAATCGCGAGAGCAGCAGCCTCACCGCAGATGACGGAACCGAACTTGCCGCTTGGTATTTTGCCGCCTCGGAGAACACCCACGATTACGCCGTCTGCCTGCATGGATATACCAACGAGCCCATCGGCATGGCCCGATACGCCAAGCGCTTCCACGACCGCGGCATGAACGTGCTTGCGCCTGCCGCCCGCGCCCACGAGCGCTCCGGCGGCGACTATATCGGCATGGGCTGGCCCGAGCGCCTCGATATCGTCGCATGGATCGAGCAAATCGTTCAGGCTGACCCCAAGGCGCGCATCCTGGTCTTTGGCGAATCCATGGGCGCGGCGACCGCCATGAACGTCGCGGGGGAATCTCTGCCCGCAAACGTGAAATGTATTATCGAGGACTGTGGTTATACGAGTGTTTGGGACGAGTTTTCTCTGCAGCTCAAGGACGTGTTCGGCCTGCCCAGCTTTCCCTTGCTCGATGTAGCAAACTTGGTGTGCAACGTGCACGCGGGCTACGACTTTCATAAGGCGAGCAGTGTGGAGCAACTCAAACACGCGACGGTTCCCATGCTGTTTATCCACGGCGACCAGGACACCTTTGTGCCGTACAGTATGCTCGACCAAAACTACGACGCGTGCGCCAGCAAGGTCAAGCAAAAGCTCACCATCCATGGCGCCACCCACGCCAAGAGTGCGCAAGTTGACCCCGAGCTCTACTGGAACACGGTCAACAACTTCCTCGACGAGTATTTTTAGGCAAATAGTACGGTTTACTGGCCTATCTGACCCCCTGCTTTCGGAAGTGCGGGGAAAATCGCGGGAAGCACGACCAGACCGCAGTTTTACCAACAATTTATCAGGGGTTTTGTTGCCAAAAATCGGTTTGTGGTCGGTGGTATTCGATTTTTCACCGCACTTCCGAAAAGCCGCCCGCGAGAGCTGTGCTCGCGGGCGGCTTTTGCTAACGTTGCGCTGCAAAAGTGCTTGTTTTGTCCAATAGCTAGGCGCTATTTAACCTCGAAGAGCTCGTACTTGCTCGTGCCCAGGCCGATCTTCTCGGCATGCGCGATGCACGCGCGCCAATCGGTGTCGGGATGCGTGATGCAGAAGGGATCCTTGGCCTGCTCGCCCTCCAGACGCTCATGATTATGCTCCATCTTGGCCGCGCTGTCGGTAAGCTCGGTGTTGGGCAGCGGCTCGGACGCCATGACGGCATCGGCGCAGGCCTGGTCGATGGCGACCGGGTCGAAGCTCGCGAACATGCCGATGTCGTTGACGATAGGCGTATCGTTTTCGGGATGGCAGTCGCAGTTGGGGCTGATATCCATAGCAAGCGAGATGTGGAAGCTCGGGCGGCCGTCAACGACGGCCTTGGTGTACTCGGCGATCTTGTGGTTGAGCACATCGGCCGCGGCGTCATAGTCGGGCTTGATGCAGTCCTGGTTGCACGCCGCAATGCAGCGCCCACACCCCACACAGCGATCGTGGTCGATGGCGGCCACGTGTACCGTGCGAGTGCTACCGTTGGCAAGCTCGCGCTCGCGCGTGCCGTCAAACGAGATGGCGTTGTGCGCGCAGATCCTCTCGCAGGCACGGCAGCCAACGCAGTTGGCGGTATCGACGCTCGGCTTGCCAGCAGCGTGCTGTTCCATCTTGCCGGCGCGGCTGCCGCCTCCCATGCCCAGGTTCTTCATGGCGCCGCCAAAACCGGCCTGCTCATGACCCTTAAAATGGGTGAGGCTGATCACGATATCGGCATCCATGAGCGCCTGACCGATCTTGGCCTCATGCACGTACTCGCCGCCCTCGACCGGGACGAGCGCCTCGTCGGTGCCCTTGAGGCCATCGGCGATGATGATCTGGCAACCCGTGGCATACGGGGTAAAGCCGTTCTGGTAGGCGGTGTCGATGTGCTCGAGCGCGTTTTTGCGGCTACCGACGTAGAGCGTGTTGCAGTCGGTGAGGAAGGGCTTGCCGCCCAGTTCCTTCACGACATCCGCGACGGCGCGGGCGTAGTTGGGGCGCAAAAAGCTCAGATTGCCCAGCTCGCCAAAGTGAATCTTGATAGCAACGAACTTGTTCTCAAAGTCAATCTGTTCAATACCGGCGTGACGGATGAGGCGCTTGAGCTTGTCGAGCTGGCTCTCGCGAGCATGCGTGCGCAAGTTGGTGAAGTACACCTTGGCGGGTGCTGCGGGTGCAGTTGCGGTCATAAATCTATCCCCTCGGTCTATATGGCGTTACAGACATAGAGGATGGTACCAGTTAAAGCAGAGTTAAAGTCAAGTACGGCACCTAGTCATTGGGGACGTTCTTAAATGACTACTCTTGGACTTTGAGGACTTCGGCCAGACTGACGCGCTTGATGGAGCGCGTGTGCAGCAGCGCCACGACCAGGTAGGTCGCAAAGCCGATTCCTGCGCACGCCGCCATGGACCAAGCGGGCACGTAGATCTCGATATTGCCGTTATAGGCGAGCAGCATCGAGCGGAAGATGGCCGTTAGCGAGCCAATAATGACCGGCAGGCTCAGCACGAGTGACGCTGCCACGCACAACGTGATCGAGCGGATGTACAGATGCGAAATCTCGCTATCGCGATAGCCAAAGACTTTCATGTAGCTGATCGAACGGGCGCTGTGGTCGATCACAGCCTTGGTCAGCAGGTACATAAACAGCAAGAAGATGAACACCGCAAGCCCAACCATCATGCCGATCATTTTGCTCATCATGCCGATGAACTGGTCGCCCACGGCGCGCATGTCGTCGGGCGTGGTATCGCCGGCAAAGTAGCGCGCGTCGAGGTCGAGCTTCTCGTTGCTCACGTAGCCGTTAAAGTAGGCCGCATCGTTGTCAAACAGCTCGTTAAAGTCTTCGATGCTCATATAGACATTCATATCCGACTTAGAGCCCCAAACGCAGTCCTTGCCCACGTACTCAAAGGAATAATTCTCGCCCTCGTACTTGTCGCGAAGCTTAACCTTCTGACCCTCGCTCCAGCCAAACTTGTCGAGCAAGCCACCGCCAAAGACGACGCGTCCGACGCTGACGTCCAGTCCTTTCCAGTAGCGCGAATCGGGCGAGATGCCGTAGATGGAAATCGTCTCCTCGCCATTTCCGTCGCCGCGGTCGTATTGCAGCTGGTAGACGGCGTATTTCTCGGCCTGTGCGATTGCGCCCGCGCCGTTATCGGTCGTATTGACCGGGTGGATATCGTCGTTGTCAGTGTCGATCTTAGAGGCCTTGTCGATCAGGTCGATAGCCTCATCGTGGTCGCAGCCGAGAGCATCGGCAAGGTCATCGAGGCGCGCATAAAGCGCATCCTTCTTGTCCTGGACCTTGGCGAGCGCGTCCTGCGCCGCAGCCAGGCTCTCGGCAGACGGGGATGCGGTCGCGGCATCGGCTGCCGCCTGCGCCGCATCGGCCGCGTCGTCGAGCTCGTCATCGGCATCTTGGGCGGCAGAAAGCAGCGCGCCGTCAACCGACTGCAAGCACTCGAGTGCCGACCACTGCTCGCGCTCCTCGGCAGTGCCCTCGAGCTCCAGCGGAGCCTTGAGCGTGTACTGGTGCTCGGCGACCAGGCTCGTCTCGAGGTTGTCCGCGTAGTGCGTCATCGTGGGCAGAATCGCCAGGCCAAAGAGCAGCAGCAGCGAGGCAAACGCAATGCCCACGAAGAGCGTGGCGAAGTTGCCCAGGTTGCGCAGGAAGATACGCAGGCGGAAGCGCGAGACAAAGCCCATGCGCTCCGGCAGCTGCAGGCCGCGCTTGGTGCCAGACTTGCCGCTCGCCTCGTGGCGAAGAAACTGCAACGGCGTCTTGCCCATCTTGCGAAGCAGACCCACCAGCGTGATGAGGATGAGCGCAGCGGCGGGAACCACGGCGCACTTCACAAAGATCTCCCAGCTCCAGTACACCTGGAAGGGCGGCAGGCTGTACGAGCCGTAATCGAGGCTGCGCATGGGCTCGGTAAAGAACACGACGCCGAGCGCAGTGCCCAAAAGCACCGCGACCACGCCCACGATGGCGGGAAGCGCAAGGTAGTGCAGCACGATCTCGCGTCGACGATAGCCGCTGGCGAGCAGCGTGCCGATGATGGCGCTCTCCTCCTCGATGGTGGCGTCGGTAAGGACCACAAAGACGAACGCCATGATCACGATGATGATGTCGAGCAGCGTCATCCACATCATGGAGTCGCCGTCTACGTCGTCGCGCGCATAGCCAATGCCCTGGTTGGAATCGGCGTCGATGAGGTCATCCACGCGCGCATCGGCGTCGGTCAGCGCCTCGACCATATCCTGCTCCGCATCGATGCGATCCGCGGTGGGGAGGTCGCGATCGGCAAAGGTAAAGGAGTAGGTGTAGGCGGGCGCGCCGCCGGCATCCTCGAGCGCGGCAAAGCCGGCATCGGTGACCTCGGCCACGCCGTACGTGATGGTGTTCACCGTAAAGTCCGAATTGTTGAGGAACAGCGCCTGGCTATCGGGCTGGGTCATGATGCCGCAGATGGTGTAGGTGCGGCCCTCGAGCTCGACCTTATCGCCCACGGCGAGGCCGTTGTTGGTGGCAAAGACACGGTCGATTGCCACCTCATCGTCCGTTTTGGGCTCCTTGCCCTCACAGTAGGACGCGATATCGACCTTGGTGCGGTGCGCATAGGTGCGCAGCGTGCGCTTGGTGCCGTCGTCGCCGGACACCTTTTTGATGATGGCGTCGATGGAGAAATTCTTGTAGAGCGTGACGCCGCCGACGTCGCCGGCTGCATCCTCGGCGGCCTTGAGTTGATCGTCGGTAGCCTCGAAGGAGGTGGTCACGCGGCCGTCCTCAATCGCGTACGCATCGCGCATGTCATCGATAAGGCAGCCGATGGAATGCGCTGCGAGCAAAAATCCCGAGGTGAGAGCGGTGCTTCCGCACATAAGCAAAAAGATGCCCAGGTATTTGCCGATATTGCGGCGCAGCTCGCGCGGGAGACGTTTTGCGAGAGGTGTCATGGCGCCGCCTACCAATCGAGCTCGGCGGCCGCAACGGGCGACTCGTTGAGCTCATCCTCGACGATGTGCCCGTCGCGCAGGCGCAGCACGCGATTGGCCATGTGCGCGATGGCGGCATTGTGGGTGACAATGATGATGGTGCAGCCGTAGGTGCGGTTGACATCCTCCATGAGCTGCAGGATTTCCTTGGACGTCTTGTAGTCAAGCGCGCCGGTGGGCTCGTCGCACAGCAGCAGGCCCGGGTTTTTGACGAGCGCACGGCCGATGGCACAGCGCTGCTGCTGGCCGCCCGAGACCTGGCGCGGGAACTTGTTGCGGTGCTCGTAGAGGCCCAGCGAACGCAGCAGGTCGTCGACATTGAGCGGGTTTTTGGACAGGTGCGCCGTGACCTCGATGTTCTCCTTGATGGTGAGATCGGGCACCAGGTTGTAGAACTGGAAGACAAAACCCAGCTCACGGCGGCGATACTCGCCCAGGTCGGTAGGCTTGAGCACCGTGAGGTCGCAGCCGTCCACCATGATGGAGCCGCCGTCGGCATCCTCCAGGCCGCCGATCAGGTTAAGAAACGTCGACTTGCCCGAACCCGAAGGCCCCAGCATGACGCAGATCTCTCCGCGGTTGATGGACGTGTCGATGCCGTCGAGCACCGTCAGGCGCGCATCACCGTCGCCGTAATGCTTTTTGAGATCCTTAACCTGGACATAGGCTTCCTGCGTTGCCATGGTATCCCCCGTTGTTAGCCTCGTACTACTTTATGAGCGTAATAGTAAACCATGGCGAACTATTTTGGAGCGAGGCCTGGATTTTATTTCAGACTAGTCATTGGGTGTTCCTATAGTTTTGTCAACCGTCGGGGCTACTCCCGGTAGGGCACCCG
>DAWDYI010000039.1:0-20702 GCA_052344885.1 Collinsella aerofaciens | reverse complement strand
GCGCCGCGCTGGGAAGGGCCGCGTAACGGTCCAAGAAATCGTCCGCAGTCCCCTGCCAGAGCTGTCCCCTTTGCACCAAAATGGTGCAGATTAATCTGTCCCCAATGCACCAAGCGTGCCGCGGGGGCTGCGTTGTGACACAATGGCGTTTGTTCGATTCGTTATGCGAAAGGCCAACTATGGCAAATAAGAAAAAGAACTCCGAGGCCGCGCCGACGCCCGAGCAGCAGGCCCGCGCTGCCTCCAGCTCTCGCAAGAAGCAGCGCAAGACGTACGTGTCTAAGACCGTCAAGATCGTTCTGGTGGTCATCGGCGTGCTGGCGATGCTGCTTTCCGTCTCGGCGATGGCGTGCTCCGGCCTTATGTCGCAGGCTGAGGACACCTCGGGCTACAAGCTGACCGGCGGTGTTGCTGCCACTATCAACGGCACCAACCTTACCGAGGACACCGTGACCAAGCAGATCATGAGCATGCGCACGTCCTACGGCTACACCAAGGATGAGGATTGGGCGCAGTATCTGGTTGACAACGACCTCACGCCCAAGAAGTACCGCAAGCAACTCATCGACTCCTACACGCAGCAGATTCTGCTTCAACAGGCACAGAAGGAGAACGGCGTGACGGTGTCGGACGAGGAGGTCGAGAAGGCTTGGAAGGACGCGTGCAAGAGCGCGGGCGGTGCCAAGGCCTTTAAGAAGACCCTCAAGACCTACGGCTATACCGAGGACACCTACAAGGACTCGCTCAAGGAGAGTCTGGCACAGCAAAAGCTCAAGGACGCCGTGGCGCCCACCAGCAAGCCCAAGGACAGCGAGATTGTCGATTACATCAACGAAAACCTGTCCAGCTACAACGACGCCCGCCGCTCGTCGAACATCCTGATCAAGGTTGATTCCGACGCTTCCGACGAGGACAAGGCTGCCGCCAAGGCCAAGGCGCAGGAGTGCCTGGACAAGATCAACTCCGGTGAGCTGAGCTTTGAGGACGCCGTTGAGCAGTACTCCGAGGACACCGGTTCCAAGGAGAAGAAGGGCGATGTGGGCTGGGATAAGCTTACCACCTTCGTCGACAGCTACCAGACGGCGCTCGAGGGGCTCAACAAGGGCGACGTGAGCGACGTGGTCGAGTCGACGTACGGTTACCATGTCATCAAGTGCACCGACTACTTCCATGTCGATAATCAGGTTGATGATATCAACCAGGTGCCCAAGGCCATCAAGAAGTATGTCTCCAACGTGGTGAAGACGCAGGCGGCCAGCACCGCGTACAGCGAGTGGCTAGAGCAGTACAAGAAGGATGCCGACATCACCGTTAATCCCATGCCCAAGGACGTACCCTATAACGTGAGTCTGAAGGGCGTCACCAAGAGCTCGACCGACGATTCGTCGACGACTGAGTAATCATGGGGCGGTGCTCGCACGAGTGCCGCCCACGCTATTAGAGAGGATTTGCAGATGACCAACGAAGAGCTGCAGAAAGAAATGATCGCGGCCATGAAGGCCAAGGACAAGGTTCGCCTGTCCATCATTCGCCAGGTCAAGGCCGAGGTGAAGAATATCGAGGTTAACGAGCGCCGCGATGTGACCGAGGAAGACGTCAACAGCATGATCAAGCGCCTGATCAAGCAGACGAGCGAGACGCTGGAGATGTCCATCAAGGCCGGCACCGACCAGGAGCGTACCGACAACCTGACCGAGCAGGTCAAGATCCTGGAGAGCCTGCTGCCCGCGCAGGTTTCGGGCGAGGAGCTCGAGGCCCTGATCGAGCAGGTTATCGCCGAGCTGGGCGCCACGTCCAAGAAGCAGATGGGCCAGGTCATGGGTGCCCTGGGCAAGGCCACCGGCGGCAACTTCGATAAGCCGGCCGCAGCAAAGATCGTCGGAGCCCGCCTCGCGTAGGGGCCGAGTGGCACACAGTTGAGGCTGAGGGGGCGTGGCCGTCATGGTCGCGCCCCTTTTTGCTGGGCTGGGCACTCATTGGGGACAGGCTTAAATGAGTGCCCAATGAGCAGGTACTCATTTAAGTCTGTCCCCAATGAGTGGGTGGAAGGTTGCGGGTTCTTTACGGGAATGTAGTGTGGGCTGCGGAAACGTGGTTCTTTCCGTACAATAGTTCAACTCATGTAAACGCAGGGAAGGGACATTCATGGCAGACATGATCGAGATCAAGCATCTCAACAAGTACTTTGGCGACCTGCATGTGCTCAAAGATATCAACCTCACCGTCAAACGTGGCGAGAAGCTCGTAATGATCGGGCCTTCCGGCTCGGGTAAATCGACGCTCATCCGTTGCGTCGATTATCTGGAGGAGCCCACGTCGGGCGAGGTTGTCATCGACGGTACGCCGCTCACCAAAAAGAATCACCTGGAGATGGCTCGCAAGTATAGTTCCATGGTGTTTCAGCAGTTCAACCTGTATCCCAACATGACGGTGCTGGGCAACCTGACGCTCGCGCCCATCAAACTGCAAAAGAAGAGCAAGGAGGAGGCGACCGAGATCGCCATCGCTGCGCTCAAGCGCGTCGGCATGGCACATAAGGCCGGCGAGTATCCGCAGAATCTCTCGGGTGGTCAGCAGCAGCGCATCGCCATCGCCCGTGCCCTGTGCACCAAGCAGCCCATCATCCTGTTTGACGAGCCGACCTCGGCGCTCGACCCCGAGATGGTCCAGGAGGTTCTGGACGTTATGATTGAGCTCGCGCAGGAGGACATCACCATGATCTGCGTGACGCACGAGATGGGTTTTGCGCGTC
The DNA here is from genome assembly GCA_052344885.1 of Collinsella aerofaciens. Taxonomy (GTDB): domain Bacteria; phylum Actinomycetota; class Coriobacteriia; order Coriobacteriales; family Coriobacteriaceae; genus Collinsella; species Collinsella aerofaciens_CC. The sequence goes on along the minus strand of DAWDYI010000039.1, from coordinate 17,950 downwards.
AGGTGGCCGACCGCGTCATCTTTATGGAGGACGGCCGCATTCTGGAGGAGGGCACGCCCGAGCACTTCTTCGATAACCCCGAGAACCCGCGCTGCCGCGAGTTCCTGTCCAAGATTCTGCACTAGGCGCGGTGATGGACATGACGGATATGACGAGGGCGGCCGTGTCGCGCCGTCACTTTTTGCGGCTGGCGGGCGCCGGCATGCTTGCGCTGACGGGGACCGCGCTTACCGGTTGCGGCAACTCCACCAGCGGCGAGGGCTCCGACAAGGGCTCTAAGCTTGCGGCCATCAAGTCGCGTGGACATCTGAATGCCGGCGTTAAGAAGGATGTTCCCGGCTACGGCTATTACGACACCGCCAAGGGTCGCTTTGAGGGCATGGAAGTCGATTTGTGCTACCAGATCGCCGCTGCCGTCTTTGGCGTGAGCTACAAGGAGGCCCGTGCCCAGGAGCTTGTCGAGTTTAACGACGTAACACCCAAGACGCGCGGCCCGCTGATCGATAACGGCCAGCTTGACGTGGTCGCGGCGACCTACACCATCACCGACGAGCGCAAGAAGAGCTGGGATTTCTCGACGCCGTACCGCACCGACTACGTGGGGCTCATGGTCAAGAAGCGTTCGGGCTTTACCTCGATTGAGGATCTGGACGGCAAGGTCATCGGCGTGAGCCAGGGTGCTACCACGCAGGGCCTGATCGAGCAGATGATCAAGGACAACGGCTTTAGCTGCAAGCCAGAGTTTAGGGCCTTTAGCGGCTATCCCATCATCAAGAGCTCGCTCGACGCCGGCAATATCGACGTCTTTGCCATGGACCGCTCCACGCTGGCCGGTTACATGAACGAGACCGTTGAGCTGCTGCAGCCCGAGGTCAAGTTTGGCGAGCAGGGCTACGGCGTGGCGACCAAGAAGGGCTGCGACCTTTCGGCCGTGGTCGATCAGGTGATTTGCGATCGCCTGGCCGACGGCTGGCTCGACCAAGAGGTCAAGACCTGGGGTCTTGTATAGGCGCATCGTCCAAGGAAGGAATCAAATGCTCGAAGGATTATTTGACGCCGACCGTTGGTCGACGACATTTCAAAATATGGGGCCCTTCTGGGAGGGCTTTGGCGTGACGCTGCAAGTGGTCGTTGCCGGCCTGCTGTTGTCGCTGGTGCTGGGCACGCTGCTGGGCGTGTTCTCTACCACTCGCTCGCGCGTGCTGCGCGCCATAAGCCGCGTGTACGTGGAGTTTTACCAGAACACCCCGTTGCCCGTGCAGGTGCTCTTTATGTACATGGCCGGTCCGCAGTTTTTGCAGGCCATAACCGGTGCCGACCAGCCGGTGCGCATCGCGCCGTTCGTGCTGGGCTTCTTGGGCGTGGGTCTGTATCACGCGGCCTACATTTCGGAGGTCATCCGCACTGGTATCGAGGCGGTTCCGCGCGGTCAGATGGAGGCGGCCCAGAGCCAGGGCTTCACCCGTGCGCAGGCGTACTGGTACATCGTACTGCCCCAGACATTCAAGATCATTCTGCCGCCGCTGTGCAACCAGGCGCTCAACCTGGTCAAGAATACGTCGGTGCTGGCGCTTGTGGCCGGCGGCGACCTTATGTACCGTTCCGACAACTTTGTGAGTCTGTACGGTTACCTGCAGGGATACATCGTCTGCTGCCTTATGTACTTCATCATCTGCTTTCCGCTCGCCATACTGGTGCAGTGGCTCGAGCGCCGCTCCAAGGAGCGTCCGCGCGGTGTGAGCCTGGCCGAGCTGGGGCTCGACAACGTAGAGGAGGCCTAGCGCATGGAAATCTTCAACGCGACCAACCTGCTCTACATTTGGGGCGGCTTTGTTAAGACGATCGAGATCTCGGCGCTGTCGATCTTTTTCTCGCTCATCTTTGGCACGGTGCTGGCGCTCGTTAAAAGTTATGCGCCCCGTCCATTCCGTATTTTGGTGAGCGCCTATATCGAGCTGTTCCGTTGCACGCCAAACCTGCTGTGGATCCTGTTTATCTACTTTACGGTGCAGGGTTTGGACATTGTGATTTCGACCATCGCCTTTACGCTGTTTACCAGCGCTGTTATGGCCGAGATTGTGCGCGGAGGCCTCAACTCGATTCCGCGCGGCCAGTTTGAGGCAGCGCAGAGCCAGGGTTTTGGCTTCTTTGCCACCATGCGCTACATCATTCTGCCCCAGACGTTTAAGACGATCATTCCGGCGCTGTTTAGCCAGTGCACGACCGTCATCAAGGACAGCTCGTATCTTTCGGGCATTAACGTGGCCGAGCTCATGTACACGGCCAACGTCGTGATGGCCCACGCGATCGATCTGTCGCAGGTGCTTATGCTCTACGGCCTGGTGTTTGCGATGTACTTTGTGCTCAACTTTGGTATCTCGCTGCTGGTCCGAGCGTATCAACGTCGTATTGTGGCAGCGTAGAATGTGACAAAGGGACTGTCCCTTTGTCACATAGAGAAAGGAATCGCGATGAGCGATCTGGAGAATAAGAAGAATCCTGTGGTCATTACCATCGCGCGCGACTTTGGCGCCGAGGGCCACGAGATTGGTCGTATCCTCGCCGATGAGCTGGGGATTCCGCTGTACGATAACGAGCTGCTGGTGCGTGCTTCGCTGCGCGCGGGCGAGTCGCTCGACAAGATGGCCGCCTACGACGAGCGCCTGGCCGTGGAGAACATGGCGTTTCTGCCCGACCGCTACGATGCGCGTTCGTACTCGGACAAGTTGTTCCAAAAGATGAGCCAGGTGATTTTGGATCTGGGTGAGACCGAGAGCTGCATTATCGAAGGCCGTCTGTCCGATTATCTGCTGCGCAACAACCCCAACCACATCGCCGTGCTGGTGACTGCGCCCTTTGAGGACCGCGTCGAGATCGTGCGCAAGAAGCGCGGTCTCAACAAAAAGAAGGGCGCCAAGCTGGTCAAGCAGCAGCAGAAGGCGCGCGAGGCGTTCTATAAGCGCTACAGTGCCGGAAAGTGGAAGATGACGAGCGGTAAAGACATCGTCGTCAACCGCGCCAAGCTGGGCCGCGAGGGTTGCAAAGACGTTATTGCCGCAGCCTACCGCTACAAAGTAGCGCAGCTCGAAGACTAACCGACCAAAACCATCACAAAGGTGCCTGTCCCCATCGTGGTGGTTGGGTGGTCGGCATAGAAAAAGTCCCCGCCGGGCGTGTGCTCGACGGGGACTTTGCCGTTTGGTGGTTAGCGCTGTAGGTGATTACTCGCCCAGCAGGCTCTTGGTGATGGAGGCAGCGGCCTTCTTGCCGGCGCCCATCGCCAGAATGACCGTAGCGGCACCGGTGACGATGTCGCCGCCGGCCCAGATGCGGGGATCGGTGGTCTGGCCGGTCTCCTCGTCGGCGACGATGTAGCCCCACTTGTTGAGCTCCATCTTGCCGCCGATCTTCTTTGCGAAGGGGTTGGCGTTGGTGCCGATAGCCGAGATTGCGACGTCGCAGGGAATCTCCTCGATGGCGCCCTCGATGGGCACCGGGCGACGACGGCCGGACTCGTCGGGCTCTCCGAGCTCCATCTTCTGGACCTTGACGGCGCACACGGAGCCGTCCTCGCCAGCGACAAACTCGAGCGGGGAGACGAGCGGCAGAACCTCGACGCCCTCGGCCTTAGCGTGGTGCAGCTCGGCGCGACGGCAGGGCATCTCGTCCTCGGTACGACGGTAGGCGATGATGGCGTGCTCGGCGCCCAGACGCTTGGCGGTACGGACGGCGTCCATAGCCACGTTGCCGCCACCAAAGACGACGACGTTCTTGCCGTGCTTGGTGGGGGTGTCGTACTCGGGGAACTTGTTGGCCTTCATCAGGTTCACGCGGGTGAGGTACTCGTTCGCGAAGAAGACGTTGGGCAGGTTCTCGCCGGGGACGTTGAGGAACTTGGGCAGGCCAGCGCCGGTCGCCACGTAGATGGCGTCGAAGCCCTGCTCGAACAGCTCCTCGGCCGTGGCCATGTTGCCCACGACGGAGTTGTACTCAAACTTGACGCCCATGTCCTCCAGGCCGTCAATCTCGCGCTTGACGACTGCCTTGGGCAGACGGAACTCGGGGATGCCGTAGACCAGCACGCCGCCGCCGGTGAAGAAGGCCTCAAAGACGGTGACGTCAAAGCCGTTGCGGGCGAGCTCGCCGGCGCAGGTGATGCCGGACGGGCCGGAGCCAACGACGGCGACCTTCTTGCCGTTCTTGGGGGCCATCTTGGGCGTGGAGGCGAGCTCGGGGCGGTCACCCAGGAAGCGCTCGAGCTGGCCGATGGCCACGGGCTCGGACTTCTTACCACGGATGCACTTGCCCTCGCACTGGTTCTCCTGCGGGCAGACGCGGCCGCAGATGGCGGGAAGCATGGAGTCCTCGCGGATGGTATCGAGAGCGCCGCCGAAGTCCTTCGCGCGGATCTGCTCGATAAAGCGGGGAATGTTGATGTTGACAGGGCAGCCCTCAACACAGAACGGCTTCTTGCAGTTGAGGCAGCGCTCAGCCTCGGCCAGCGCCATCTCCTCGGTGAAGCCCTTGTCGACGGGGCGGAAGTCGCAGGCGCGCTCGGCAGCCGGCTCCTCGTTATCGGGGGTGCGGGGCGACTTCATATCGGCAACGAAACGACCGTTAACTAGTGGCATGCGCAGCTCTTTTCCTCATAGGCCTTGAGGGACTCGCCCTCTTCGGAACGGTAAGCGGCCTGGCGGGCACGAAGGTCATCCCAGTCGACCAGGGTGGCATCGAAGTCGGGGCCGTCGACGCAAGCGAACTTGGTCACGCCGCCCACCTCGACGCGGCAGCAGCCGCACATACCGGTGCCGTCAACCATGATGGGGTTGAGGGACGCGGTGATGGGGGTGTCGTATTTCTGGGCGGTGAGGGTCGAGAACTTCATCATCGGAACGGGGCCGACGCAGAAGACCTGGCTCACGGCCTTGTCCTGCAGCAGGCGCTCCAGCGGAGCGGTGACAACGCCCTGCTCGCCGTAGGAGCCGTCGTCAGTGGTGATGTGGATGTGGTCCTCGTCGAGGAGCTCGCGGAACTGGTCCTCCATAAGCAGGAGGTCCTTGGTGCGGGCGCCCATGATGGCGTGCACCTCGTGGCCGGTCTCGACCAGGTGCTTGGCGACCGGGAAGGCAATTGCCAGGCCGACGCCGCCGCCAATGACGGCGCAGGGGCCCTCGGCCATCTCGGTGGGAACGCCCAGCGGGCCCACGACGTCGCGCAGCGACTCGCCGGCCTCGTAGGTGGAAAGCATCTCGGTGGTCTTGCCGATCACCATGAAGATGAACTCGACCCAGCCCTCGTCACCGTTCCAGCCGGCCAGGGTAAACGGGACACGCTCGCCCGTCTCGTTGGCGCGAACCATGAGGAACTGTCCAGCGTGCGCATGCTTGGCGATTGCAGGCGCCTCGATGCGGAACTTGAACACCTTCTCCGAGAACTGCGTCTTCTCCAGGATCTTATACATAGAACCCCTCTCTTGTTAGGGCCGCCGAACCGTGCCTCCACGGAAATGGACGGTAGCCCGAATAAAACCGTACGCGCACAGGCGTTGTGCAGACATGCGGTGCAAATTATACCCTCATGGCAATGTCGCTTACGTGTTTCTTTGGCAGGTGGGAAAAGGGTTTATCCACTTCGGCCTACCAAAAAGGGACAGGTTTATTTTGGTCGGTTTTATCAGGCAAAACGGCAAAGGGGGCCGGCCTCGGGTTGTGATGAGGCCGGCCCCATTTGGGGTGCTATGCATGTATGTCGGCGCGCGGTTGATTGCGATGCCGCAACTGGGGCGTTTCCGCAGGTAAAACCTGCCAAAATAAACCTGTTCCTAAATGATAGGTTTTAGTGCTTGCCGTTGGCGGAGGCGGCGCCGTTGACATGGTCGCGGGCATAAACCACGCCGCGCACGATCGCCAGGCCGGCGGCGTCGGCCGCGCGGGCGCAGGTGTCCTGGAAATCCTCGGCCTCGCGGGCGCGCAGCTGCTTAAGAACGTAGTCGGCGACGGCCATCTTGCCGGGAGGGTTGCCGATGCCGGTGCGGATGCGGTTGAAGTCGCGGCTGCCCATCTTGTCGATGATGGAACGCAGGCCGTTGTGACCGGCATGGCCGCCGCCCACCTTAACACGCACGTCGCCGGCGGGAATGTCGAGCTCGTCGTGGATTACGAGCAGCTCCTCGGCCTTGATTTTGTACTCGCGGCAAAGCTTGGAGATGGGGCCGCCTGAGGTGTTCATGTACGACTGCGGCTTGACCAGCACAATCTGGCGCTTGCCACCCTCTTCCTCGGGATCGTTGATGTTGATGAGCGCGACCTCGGCGCCTGCCTGGTTTTTCCAGTACGTGACACCGGCCTGACGGGCCAACTCGTCGATCGCTTTGAAGCCAGCGTTGTGGCGGGTCTCGGCATACTCATCACCAGGGTTGCCAAGTCCGGCAACCATGCGAATCTTAAGCGGCTGTGCAGCTGCCATATGCTTCCTTTCGTTGCACAAAAGTTTAATCAACGACAAAGGCTACCACGCCCGCCGAAGGCGAGGAAAGGTTGCAGCAAAGTCATTTCAGAAAACAGCTGCCCCGAGACGGCAGGAAGCCCCGGACACGCCGGGAGGGGTTATCAAAGCGAACATCCCGCAGCCGCAAAGCGGCGAGGACGTTCGCGTGATAACCCCGCAGGCGCGTCCGGGGCTTCCGGAGGGATGCGAGGGTCGAGCGACTACAGCGCGAAGTCGCCGCCGACGAGCGTAGAGACGGGCTCCTCGTGGTAAACGGCGGAGATGGCCTGAGCGAACTCCTCGGCGACCGAGATGGTCTTGATCTTGCCGCCGACCTCGACGGGAATGGCGTCGGTGACGACGCACTCGACGATCGGGGCGTCGTTCAGACGTTCGATAGCCGGACCGGAGAAGATGCCGTGGGTGGCGCACACGTAGATGTCGCCAGCGCCCATAGCCTTGAGCTCCTTGACGTTGGCGCACAGGGTGCCAGCGGTGTCGATCATGTCGTCATTGATGACGCAGGTCTTGCCCTTGATGTCACCGATGATGCCCATGACCTCGGCGGCGTTGTGGCGCGGACGGCCCTTGTGGGCGATGGCCAGGTCGCAGCCGAGCATGTCGGACAGCTTCTTGGCGGCCTTGGCACGACCCACGTCGGGGGAGACGACAACCAGGTTGTCGGTGTCGAAGTGCATGTCGTTGTAGTACTGGCCAAACAGCGGCAGCGCGGACAGGTGGTTAACCGGGATATCAAAGAAGCCCTGGATCTGACCCTGGTGCAGGTCGAGGGTGATGATGCGGTTGACGCCGGCGCGCTCGAGCAGGTTGGCGACGAGGCGGGCGGTGATGGGCTCGCGCGGGCCGGCCTTGCGGTCCTGGCGGGCATAGCCGTAGTGGGTGATGACGGCGGTGATGGAGCGGGCGGATGCGCGCTTGGCAGCGTCGGTGGCGATGAGCAGCTCCATGAGCATGTCGTTGACGTTGCCGCCGGCCACGGACTGAATCAGGAAGACGTCGGCGCCGCGGACGGTCTCGTCGTAGCGGGCGTAAATCTCACCGTTGGCGAACTGCTTTAGCGTAAGGCCCGAAAGCTCGACCCCAAGGAACTCAGCGATCTTCTGAGCGAGGGGACGGTTGGAGGAACCGGAATACACGCGGATGGACTTGCGCATATTCTCCGACTTCTCGGGATCATTAATCGGCATTACCCTTCTCCTTTATATCGAATGCCATATAGATGCCTTGTTGCATTGTAACCGCGCGGCGGGGTTTATCGAGTCTTGATAACGTCTTTACCGTCAACGGACACGAACCGACCACTCATCCGGCCGCGCAGGTCAGCATAGAAAAAGGAGCCGTCCCCACGGAAGCGGCTCCTTAGATGCTTGGTAAAACGTTATACCTCGTCGTCCTCGTGCAGGCGGCGGCGATAATCGGCGGCCCAGCCCTCAATATTTACCTGACGGGCGCGGCCCAGACCGAGTGCGTCTGCCGGGACCGGCTCAGTGATGACGGAGCCGGCGGCCACGAGCGCGCCGTCGCCAATCTGGGCGGGCGCGACCATCATGGTATCGGAACCGATGAAGGCATCCTTGCCGATGACGGTTTTGTGCTTGTGTACGCCGTTGTAGTTGCAGGTGATGGAGCCGGCGCCCACGTTGACGCCGGAGCCCATGGTCGTGTCGCCGATGTAGGACAGGTGCGGCACCTTGGAGCCCTCGCCGATCGTGGACTTCTTGATCTCCACGTGCGTGCCGGCCTTGGAGCCGTCGAGCATGTGGGTACCCGGGCGCAGGTAGGCGCGCGGGCCGCAGTCGACGCCGTTCTCGATGACGGCTTCGATGGCGATGGTCTCATCGATGATGCAGCCGCTGCCGACGGTGGTGTCGGTGAGACGGCTGTTGGGGCCGAGCTGGCACTCCTCGCCCACGGTGACGTGGCCGATCAGGTGCGTCTGCGGCCACACGACGGTGTCGCGGCCGATGGTGGCGTCGGGGCCGATCCAGGCCTGCGTGGGGTCGATGAAGGTAACGCCCTCGGCCATCCAGTGCTCGTTGATGCGGTCGCGCGCGATGGCGGTGAGCTGCGCGAGCTGGATGCGGCTGTTGACGCCCAGGCCGTCGCGGTAGTCATCGCAGTGGAAGATGGAGACTGCCTGGCCGTGGCCCTTGAGGATCTCGAGCATGTCGGGCAGATAGTACTCGGACTGCGCGTTGTCGTTGCCGATCTCGTCAATGTGCGCGGCGAGCTGCGCGCCGTCGAAGGCGTAGCAGCCGGCGTTGCACTCGAGCAGCGTGGCGGCCTGCTCGGGTGTGCAGTCCTTCTGCTCGATGATGCGTTCGATCTGGCCGTCGGCACCCAGCTTGATGCGGCCGTAGCCGAAGGGGTCGGGCGGGGTCATGGTCATGACGGTGCAGGCGAGCTCGCCGGTGGCGACGGTCTGCGCGAACTTGGCGACGGTGTCGGCGGTGATGAGCGGCAGGTCGCCGTTGAGCACGACGACGGGGCCTTGCGTGATGCCGCAGGCCTCGAGCGCGACCTTCACGGCGTGACCGGTGCCCAGGCGCTCGGTCTGCTCAACGCACTCGACTTTGGTGGCGCTGTTGGCGTAGGCGCCGTCGATCAGGGCGCGCATCTCGTCGGCGTGGCTGCCGATGACGACCACGACGCGGCTGCAGCCGGCCTTGATGGTGGCGTCGACGATCCACTGGACCATGGGCTTGCCCAGGATCTTGTGCGAAACCTTACAGTGGTTCGACTTCATGCGGGTGCCCTCGCCGGCAGCGAGGATAATTGCGGTTGCGTCCATGTGATCTCCTGTTACGTTATAGAGACGTGCGTTTGGAAACGATACACGGCGCAATATGATACCGCAGGCATATGTTGAGCGCGTAGCGATTGGTTTGCGGCGGTTGAGGCTTGCGCCGCCGGCGTGGCGTTTGCACTGCTTGCGTGCGGCGTTGGCGGTGCTGCGGAGCTGTCGTTTGAGCGAGGAGACGGGGGTGCCCGTGGACAACATGCGTGAGGAGTTTGGCGGCGAGCCCGTCGCGGCATTCTCGATGTCGCATCCGGCTGTGCCGGCACTCTATATAGTGCTGACGCTGGGACTCACCATGTCCTCGATGCAGCCGGTGCTGATTGCGCTGTCACTTGCGGGCGGGCTGGCGTATGGATTTGCGACGCGTGGGGCTGCCCACACGCTGGGCGCACTTCGCTGGCAGCTGCCGGTGATTTTGATTATCGCGCTGGTCAATCCGCTGTTTAGCGCCTCGGGCTCGACGGAACTGTTCCGTATTGGCATGCGCGCGGTGTATCTGGAGAGCATGGTATACGGCCTGTGCATGGGCGGGCTGTTTGTGGCGAGCGTGCTGTGGTTTGAGGCGGCGGCGTCGATGCTCGAATACGACAAGGTGCTTGCGCTTTTGGGCAACGCCGCGCCGGTGATCGCGCTCATGATTTCGATGTGCATGCGGCTTATCCCGCAGTTTTTGCGTCGCGGTCGTACGGTACTGGCGGTGCAGGATGCGATTGATGTGCCGGGCCGCGCGCCGGCCGACCCCGTGCGCTCGCGCTTGCGGGCATCGAGTGTGTTGATGGGCTGGGGCATGGAAGATTCGCTGGAGCGCGCGGACGCCATGCGCTCCCGTGGGTGGGGCGCCGCGACGCGTCGAACGACGTATGCGCGGTATCGGCTGGGGCGCAGCGACGTTGCCGCGCTGGCTGGGCTTGCGCTGTTTGGCGTGGTCACGGTGACAGTGGCGTGGACCGCGACGACGCAGTATTCGTTTTATCCGCAGCTCTCGGTGCCGGCGCCGTGGCCGGGCTATGTCGTGTACGCTGCCTGGATGGTGCTGCCTTGCGTGTTGCACGCGATTGATGAGAAGAGGTTTGGCTGATGGCTCGGTTGGATAGGGGCCCGGCGGCGGGTGTGGCATATGGCTCGGCCGCGCCGGCGATTGAGGTGCGAGGCCTTAGTTTTGCCTACCCCGATGCTGATGCTGCGGTGCTCGAGGGGCTCGACTGGTCTGTTCCCCAAGGTGCATTTGCGTTGCTTGTTGGCGGTACCGGATCGGGTAAGTCGACGCTGCTGTCGCTGCTCAAGCCCGAGATCGCGCCGGCGGGCGAGCGCACTGGCGAACTGCGCGTGCTGGGCGAGAACGTTGCCGACATGGACGTGCGGGCATCGGCGGAGCGCGTGGGCTATGTGTTCCAGGATCCCGAGAACCAGATTGTGTGCGAGACCGTGTGGCATGAGATGGCGTTTGGCCTAGAGAATCTGGGCGTGTCGCGCGACGAGATGCGCCGCCGTGTTGCCGAGACCAGCTATTTCTTTGGTCTGGAGGACTGGCTTCATCGCGATACCGACACGCTTTCGGGTGGCCGCAAGCAGCTGCTGTCGCTTACCGCCGTCCTGGCGCTGCGTCCGCGTGTGCTGCTACTCGACGAGCCCACGTCTCAGCTCGATCCCGTTGCCGAGAAGAATTTTCTGCACGCGCTGTTTCGCGTGAACCGTGAGCTGGGCTGCACGGTTGTTGTGGCTACGCATCAACCGCGGCCGATGCTCGAGTATGCGACGCGTGCGTACCGGATTGAGGGCGGTCGCGTGCGCGAGGTGGCGGATATGGCCTCTTTGGGACGCCGAGAATCGCTGTTTTCCGATGAGATGTTGGGGTGGGGTGCCATCCGATGTGCAAAAAACGGAGTATTCAGCAGGCGTGAGGACAATTTGGGCTCTCTGGAGCCGCCCGGGGACGTATCGAGCGCGAAAAAAAGTTCAGAATTGGACAAATCGTCCGAATTTGTGGCGCAAACGTCGCTCGAGAACGGCTCGGAAGCCTTCCCGCGCACGGATGGAAGCAGAATACTCCAAAAAATGCACGGCGGGTCGGCTACCACCCTGTCGGAAGGCTGGTTTCGCTACGATCGCGCGGGCGGTTGGGTGCTGCGCGGGCTCGACGTTGCGTTTTCGGCCAGTGCGGTGCATGCGATCGTGGGCGGCAACGGATGCGGTAAGTCGACGATGCTCTCGGTGCTGGCGAAGACCGCCAAGCTGCAGCGCGGCCGCATGGTGCGCGGAGCGGCCTCGGCGGCGCTGCTGCCTCAGAATCCCAAAGCATTGCTGGTTGCCGAGACGGTGCGCGACGAGCTGATGGAATGGGCCTCGACCTGCGGATATGACGAGAACTTGGCGCGGGAGCGTGCGGCGCAACTGGGATTGGACGGCCTGGAGACGCGCCACCCTTACGACCTCTCGGGCGGACAGCGCCAGCTGCTTGCGCTGGCAAAGCTGCTGCTGATCGGCCCCGAGCTGCTGCTGCTTGACGAGCCCACGAAGGGCCTTGACCTGGAGAGCCGCCGCATCATCGCCCGCGCCCTGCGTGACCATGCGAAGGCTGGCGGCACCGTCATCATGGCTACGCACGATTTGGACTTTGCCGAGCAGGTAGCCGACGACGTCGCCATGATGTTTGACGGCGAGATTGCCTGCATGGAGCCCCCGGCCGACTTCTTTGCCGACAACGTGTTCTATAGGGCGTGATGGGATGACGGACTGTCGTTTCTCGCGTTTACTCACAAAACTGGAGATCCCGCTGTTGTTGGCGGTGCCGGCGGTGATGGCAGCGGCGTTGCTGGCGGGCGTTGAGCAGGCGGCGCTTGCCATGCTTGTCGTGGTGGCGCTGGTGCTTGCACTGTTCTTTGCGGGTTACGAGGCATCTCGTCCGGGTTTGCGCCAGATTATGCCCACGCTGGTGCTGGCGGCGCTGGCGGCGGCGGGGCGCATCCTGTTTGGGCCCATTCCCGACTTTAAACCGGTGAGCGCCATCGCCATTATCGCGGGGGCGACGCTTGGTCGCCGCAATGGTTTTATGGTTGGCGCGCTGGCGGCGCTGACCAGCAATTTCTTTTTTGGGCAGGGCATGTGGACGCCATGGCAGATGTATGCCTGGGGCCTGGTTGGCTATGTTGGCGGTGCGCTGGCGCATGCCGGTGCGTTCGACCGTGCGGATGGAACCGTGCGCATGCCGGCGCTGATGGCGTACGGCTTTGCTTCGGGTCTGCTGTACGGCGTGGTGATCAACGCGTACGACATTATCGGTTTTGTACAACCGCTCACGTGGGCGGGCGTCGTGGCGCGTCTTGCCACGGCAGTGCCGTTCGATATCACACACGGCCTCGCGACCTGCGTGTTCTTGGCCGCCCTCTACAAGCCTTGGTGTCGACGGATCAACCGCGTTGTCGTGAAATACGGGCTGTAGGGCTGGTTGCGCCGGGGCGTGAATCAATACTTCCGAAGTACCATTTCAAAACTATGCCGGTTTACGGGGCTAGATTAGCGTAGGCCGACCATACCGGCTTTTTTCAAAATAGAGCAAGCCGTTTACCTGAGGTTTTATTATTTCGGAATTGCGTATGGTTGGGGGTTCGCGATTCAGCCCCGTAAACCGGCATAGTTTTGGAATGGCCGGCTGATATGACGGGCATCGTGGCCCTCAGAGAGCCAAATCGATCCGTTTTCCTCCGTCCCCAGACGTCCCCGGGGAATCAGTTGGCGGCGCTTGCCACGAAACTGGCCCATCTACTACGTTTAGCTTGATACCCCCGACCATGACCGCGTTTTACGAAAAACCGCAGGCTTTCTACCTGCGGTTTTCTTTTTGCGTTGTTCGCTGTGGTTGAGGGTAGTGGCTTAAACGTAGTAGATGGGTCAGTTCCGTGGCGGGAGGGCCGCGTGGGTTCCCTCGCGAGGTGAAAATGATCCCTTTTCCTCCGTCCCCAGGGGATCAATTGGGGCTAGAGTTCTAGCGTGAGGGTGACGGGGCAGTGGTCGCTGCCGAAGATGTCGCCGCGGATGCCGGTGTCGCGAACGTTGGCGGCGATTGCGTCGCTTACCAGGAAGTAGTCGATGCGCCAGCCGGTGTTGTTCTTGCGGGCATTAAAGCGATAGCTCCACCAGCTGTAGACGCCCTCAACGTCCGGATTAGCCGTGCGCCAGGTATCGGTAAAGCCGGCGTTGAGCAGCTCGGTAAACTTACCGCGCTCTTCGTCCGAAAAGCCTGCGTTGCCGCGGTTGGACTTGGGGTTCTTAAGGTCGATCTCTTCGTGCGCCACGTTAAAGTCGCCGCAGGTTACGACGGGCTTGCCGGTTTCGTGCTCAAGCGCGCCCAAAAAGCCGCGATAGGCATCGTCCCAGGCCATACGCACGTCGATGCGCGCGAGCTCATTTTGCGCGTTGGGCGTATAGACGTCGACAAACCAAAACTTGTCGAACTCGAGCGCACAGACGCGGCCCTCGGTTGCGGCTTGGGCAACGAGCTCGGCGGCCTCGCCCTCGCCGGCGTAGGGCAGCAGCGCGTCGGCGCGCAGCACGCGTAGCGGCTCCTGGCGGCTAAAGACCGCGGTGCCCGAATAGCCTTTGCGCTCGGCGTAGCTCCAGGTTTGGTGATAGCCGGGCAGGTCGATATCGACCTGGCCCTCCTGCAGCTTGGTCTCCTGCAGCGCCAGGATATCGACGTCGAGTTCTTGCGCGATCTGGATAAAGCTCGGGTCCTTTTTGAGCACGGCGCGCAGGCCGTTGACGTTCCACGAGGCGAAAGTGTAAGTCTGAGGCATGGTGTCCTTTCGACGGGGTTGGCAGGCTTAAGATTAGCGCAACAGGGGCGGGGTGGGCTCCGTGCATGCTGACTTAAAGGCCGCATGCTGGGACGTCGCTCAACGCTGCCCGACTAACAAGGACGGAGGACTCATATGACGCAGGCAATATCGGACCCCAGGCAGGCCTCCGCCGCGCTGGCGGATCTGTTTGACACCCACAAGCGCGTGGTCTTCTTTGGCGGCGCTGGTGTTTCCACGGCAAGTGGCATCCCCGATTTCCGCAGCGTGGACGGCCTGTATCACCAGCAGTTTGCCTATCCGCCCGAGACCATGCTGTCGCATAGCTTTTACGAGGCACATCCTGCGGAGTTCTTCGACTTTTACCGCACCAAGATGATCGCGCTTAACGCTAAGCCTAACCGCTGCCACACCAAGCTGGCCGAGCTGGAGCGCGCCGGCAAGCTCGACGCCGTGGTGACGCAAAATATCGACGGTCTGCACCAGGCGGCCGGCTCGCAGCGCGTGTTCGAGCTGCACGGATCGGTCCATCGCAACATTTGCCAGTCGTGCGGCGCGGTCTATAGCGCCGAGTGGATTTGCTCGCGCGAGCACGAGGACGCCGCGGGCGTGCCTGTGTGTCCTGCGTGCGGCGGGCGCATCAAGCCCGATGTGGTGCTCTACGAGGAGCCGCTCGATGAGCATGTGCTGACCGGTGCCGTTGCCGCCATCGCCGCGGCCGATGCCCTCATTGTGGGTGGGACCTCGCTCGTGGTGTATCCGGCGGCGGGCCTTACGCGTTACTTTACCGGCGATACGCTGGCCATATGCAACCTTGCTCCCACCGATCAGGATGCAAATGCCGACCTGCTGATTTCTTGCGACATCGCGGCCGCGTTTGCGTTCTAGCCCGCGCGCGCGGATACAATAGAAAGACTGAGTGCAAAGCGACCCCGCCGCCAGCTCCCCAAGCTCGGCGGCGTGGGCATTTTAGGAGGATGTTCATGGCGAACGACAGCAAGACATGGCGGTGCGGAAAGTATGAGCTCAGCTTTGACCGTCCGCGCATCATGGGCGTCCTCAACGTGACGCCCGATTCGTTTAGCGATGGCGGGGAGCACTTCGACCCCGATGCCGCCATCGAGTACGGCCTGGCGATGCTCGACGCCGGCGCCGACATCATCGACGTGGGCGGCGAGTCCACGCGCCCCGGCTTTACCCCGGTCAACCCCGACGAGGAGGCTCGCCGCGTGCTGCCCGTGGTGCGTGCGCTGGCCAAGGAGGGCGCCATCGTCTCGATCGACACGCGTCATGTGGCGGTTGCCAAGGCGGCCGTGCGCTGCGGCGCCTCGATCGTCAACGACGTGACCGGCTTCACCGATCCCAAGATGGTCGAGTTCGTTAAGACGAGCACTTGCGGCGTCATCGTGATGCATGCCGGCGAGGTCGCCGCGCCCGTCCGCACGCACGCAACGGTGCAGCTCGATACCTCGGCAGCGGCGTTTGTTGCCGAGAAGGCGCGCGAGGCGGCTGCCGAGGCCGCGCGTGAGGCCGAGAAGCCGGCTCGCCGCCGTCGCGGCAAGTTGCTGGGCGAGCCTAAGCCGGAGGCCAAGCTTCCGGGCGGCGTGGTGCAGCCCTCGTTGCCGTTTGGCGAACCGGAGCCCACGTCCGAGCCTGCAAGCGAGCAGGAGACGCCGGCCGCCGAGCAGGCTGCTGCCGCCGAGACCGTCGCGCCCGCGCCCGAGGCCGCGCCCGCAGCCACCGAGGCCGCATCGGAGTCCAATGACCGCCTGGCCGCCATGATGCGCCGCAGTGCCCGCCGTGAGGAGGCCTATGTGCCCACCTCGCAGCTCCGCCGCTTTACCCTGCCCGATTCGGCGCCCATCATGCGCCGCGTCATGGGCTTTCTGTCCGACCAGGCCCGCACGCTCATCCATGCCGGCGTGTCGCGCGACCGCATCTGCATCGATCCTGGCCCGGGCTTTGGTAAGTCGGCTAACGAGGGCATCGTCATCCAGCGCGAGACTGCCAAGATGGCGTCGCTGGGCTACCCGCTCATGTGCGCCGTGTCGCGCAAGCGCTTTGTGGGCGCCGTCTCGGGCGTGACCGAGGCCGCCGAGCGCGATGCCGCCACGTTTGGCGTGTGCCTGGGCGCCATCCAGGCCGGTGCCAACATCGTGCGCGTGCACGACGCCGCGGGTTTTGCGCAGTTCCTGAACGGTTACTGGGCGGTTGCCAAGCCGCAGCCGCGCCGCGCGTTTGTGGCCGTGGGCTCCAACCTGGGGCATCGCTGCGACAACATCCGCGCCGCACGCGAGATGATCGCCGAGATTCCACTCACCTGCGTGTCCAACTCCTCCAAGATTTACGAGAGCGAGCCGGCCTACGAGACGCGCCAGGACGCGTTTGCCAACGCCGTCATCGAGATCAAGACCGAGCTGGCGCCGTTGGTGCTGCTCGACGAGCTTATGAAGATCGAGGCCGAGCTGGGGCGCGACCGCTCCAAAAAGGCCAAGGCCAACGGTCCGCGCACCATCGACCTGGACCTGCTGTGGATGGACGGCGAGACCCACGGCGGCAAAAAGCTGCGCCTGCCGCATCCGCTGATCGGCGAACGCGATTTTGTGCTGGTGCCGCTCGAGGACCTGATGCACGACCCGGCGCGGTTCTTCCGCTACAACGGCGTCGAGGTCAAGGAGCCCGAGGACCGCGTGGGCCATATCGTGGGCGAATTGGGGCGTATGTAGATGATCGAGATGAATGCTGTTGCCGCTGGCACCGAGCTCGACGCGGCGCGCGACGCGGGCCGCGAGGGCATGTCCGCGGGCTGGTGCGCGTGGAGCGCGGGCGATGCATCGCTGATGTTTTCGCTGATCGTGCGCCCGGACGTGAACATGCATGCCTTCCACGGCCTGCCGTTTGTGGCTGCGATGGGCATGATGGACGCGCTCGTGGGCACGGCTTCGACGCCGGGGTTGGGCCTTGCCGGTAAGGTGGGTATCCAGTGGCCGAGCGATATCGTGTGCGGTGCGCCTGCGTTTGAGACGTCGCTCGCGCGTGTTGCCGTGAACGGCGGTGCCGCTGCTGCGGGCATGTTCGGTGCCGTGACGGTGGATATTGAGCGTTCGGCGCTGGGCGAGCTTGGTGTGGACGTGGCTGACGAAGCGCTGGTCGAGACGCTGGCCGCCGCCGTGCTGGCCCGCGTGGACGCTTGGGCGGTTGTTGCCAACACGCCGCAAGGCGCCGCAGGGCCGCTGGCTCCCGTGCTGGGCGAGTACTTCGACATGGTGCCGCTGCTGGGCCGCCAAGTTGCGGCGGTGTCGCCCAACGGCCTGCCGCTTGCGGTCGGTGTGTTTGCAGGCCTGGACATCTGGGGCCGCGCGACCATTAAGACCGATGCCGGCGAGCAGGAGTTTCCGCCCGAGGCCGTACGAATTCGCGGGCTGTAGCGCGGGGCGTTCGCGCCCAAAGATAGACATGACAACAAGACCCTCCTCGGCCTGTGCCGGGGAGGGTTTCGCCTATCTGGGGAATGGGTTGCCAGCGCCCTATTCCTCAAAACTGAAAAATTTTCGTTTTTGAGGAATAGGATTAAGGCAGCTCGGTCTTTCGCGAGGTATATTCGCTATAGAGCCTATTCCTCAAAACTGAAAATTTTTCAATTTTGAGGAATAGCGATAAAAGACCGCGAGGAGGCCCCAATGAAACTCATCAATAGAACGTCATATATGGACACGTTGACGAGCCTTATTGGCGTGCCGGACATCAAGGTCATCACGGGCATCCGTCGTAGCGGTAAATCAAAATTGCTCGAGGCCCTCCGCGATTACGTGGAGGCAAATCTGTCCAATTCGAATGTCATCCATATCAA
>DAWDYI010000038.1:0-23807 GCA_052344885.1 Collinsella aerofaciens | reverse complement strand
AGAGCACATTAAGTGCTCTCCGGCTCGTGCGGAACTCGCGATCGACCAAACCCCGCGTCCCGTCCCGGCGAGCCTCTGGCTAGTTACGACAATCAAAAAGCAACAAGGGGCTCCCCCGCTCATCAAACGGGAGAGCCCCTCACCATACATAACGAATCAAGGTGCCTATAGGTAGACCTTTTCGAGAAACGATAATGTGTCCTGAAGACGCGCTCTCTCTTTACGATCGGTCTGCCGATTTACATAAGAAGAAAAGTCCGCAAAGAAGTCTCCGGCGTCAGCCCTCATTTGCTCTATTAGCTCCAAGCGAGCCGAAGGCGGCAACAAACCCGCAAGTCGAACAATATCCGAGCGATGCTTTCGTCGATCTTTATCGTTGCAATGGCGCCCTTCTTCATAGCTCCTATTGATATCAATGTGTGCACGCATCTTGAGGGGAATGATATGGAGCGCATCGAGCAACGTAATGCCCTCTACGTTCGTTGCGTTGTCGCGAATAAATTCGTAGTAGCCATCGTCGAGAATAATTGCCGAAAGACTTGATACGGCCCCGTCAAAGGAAAGAGGTGCCACTTCGCTCGTTTCATCTTCGAGCACAAAATCAGGATGTCGGGCGAATAGCTCAATTTGGCCGGGATAGTCTAGGACTTGCCTTGATCCTTCGGGCAAACAGAACCGATAGTAAGTGCACTTTCCATCGCCGACCTTCCCAGTCTCATATCCGACAGCTTTGATAAATGCCCACAATGCAGTGGCGAATTCAACGCCTTCCCCATCAACAATTACGACGATATCCAAGTCTTCAGTAGCTCTAAACGAATCGCCCTCATTGTCAAATAGAACGCTGCAGGCCCCTCCACCAATAAGGACGTAACCGCCTTTACAGCCGCTCATGGCATCGGCAAATCGCTCTATTCCCCTCACTTTTGACATATCGTCCTCCTGAGCTGTTCGACCGCGTCGAGCAGACGATCTTCTTTGTAATCTGCTTTTGCGCAAGCAACGTATAAGGAAAACGGGTCGACACACTGCAAACCCGTCGCGTCAAAACTAATATCGGACGGCGCGTCCACGGGATACGACCAGACCTCAATCACAACTGCCGCCGGTTCGTACCACTGAGCCTCCAGCCATCTGTCGCCCATATGCTCTTTCAAGGCCTCTAGCTGATATTTTTCGAGAGCAATGGTTGGAGCAGAGTCTTCATGGGCAAGGTCGGACATATAGCTAAGGGCAGACACACCGGAAAGCAGCGCATCAACGGCACGTAGCTCTGTTCTCTCGATAACCTTCTTGAGCCGGATTCGCTCTAAAACTGGCGTGCGAAGATAGTCCTCAAACCCATCTAGCAACGTCTCGGTCGACAGCCCGGCGTCGCACAATATACGCTTTTTGCCGTCCCGCATAATCAACCCAGGAGCTATAGCGGCGATTTCCGAAAGATAGCCGCTGACGCTTGCCGCGCTTTTGCCACACAGACGCGCTAGGTCGCCGGCGGAGCAGTCAACCCATCGTCCCGCAATGAGATTTAGGACGATTCGTTGAGATTGGGGCGAAAGCGGAGCAGCGGGAGAAGCACCCAGCACCTCATCGGAAATAACGGCTCCGATAAACGGCAGGAACGCATTTCGCTCATCTCGGATATATGCGATTCCCTCCGAAGAAAGCGCGCGCATAAAACCTAAATCCATAGCATCCCAGCAAATTACCACCGGGTGAACATCTAACTTGCGCACCGCACTGACGAGATTTCGCGCCGAAATGACACTGGGCGGTTCCTTTGGTTCCGCAACAATAAAACGGCCCTGTTTAGACATGCCGAGCCGTGCCAAGCGAAGCGAATACCGCTCAAGATACATGCGAGGAATCTGCATCTCAACTGGCTCCGGGTCGATAGCGAGCTCTAAAGAGAAGAGTCTTTTTGGGAGGCAGTTTATCAGCATGTACAATCACCGTTTTCATTCCGGTTACATTTTAGCGTCTATCTGAAATTATACTGAATCGTATAAAATCATCAATCATCAAAGCCAAGCGCACCATTCAAAACGCAACAAGGGGCTCCCCCGTTCTTTAACGGGGGAGCCCCTTGCCATGTCTAAGTATTCAGCCCACCCGGCCCTCCAGACCAAAAAGCGAACGGGCAAAGCGACGTTCGCAAGCAACGTTATCTAAGGACCTGGGCGGGCGTATGGGGCAACATCGATCGCGAGTTCCGCACGAGCCGGAGAGCACTTAATGTGCTCTCCGTGCGAGCAGGACTGCCCGAGCAGGCGATGTTGCCCCATACGCCCGCCCAGGTCCGCCATGATCACGACAGCTTAACAATCGGTGCAAAACCCTTCATCAGCTTTTTGGTCTGGCCGGTCTTTTCGAATTGAACCTCGATCATGTCTCCAGCGACCGAGATCACGGTACCCGTGCCAAAGGTCTTGTGGCTCACGGTATCGCCCGCGGCAAAGTCCTGCGATGCGCTGGCACGATCGACCTTGCGCTCCACCGTCGGGGATACCTTGGATGACGGCTTTTTGGCTCGCGGCGCGCCCGAGCCAAAAGTCGAGGCAACACGGCCGGCGTCGGGCGAAACCCCACGATGGCGCTCGGTGCCATAAGTGTTGCCGCCAAAGAAGTCATCGAAGCTCGATCCGCTGCGCGATCCAGAGCCGCCGGTCGAGCGCGTATGCGAGCCAAACACCTTGCCGCCATACATGTCCGAGCCCATACCCGAGCCAAACGTGCCGTGACGGTCGCCGCGCTTCTCCCAGCCCGTGCCCTCAAAACCGGCAGAACCGATACCGCTAAACTCGATGTCCTCAAACGGAATCTCGTTGAGGAAGCGCGAGCGCGGGTTGGCAGAGGTCGAGCCGTAGGTGCGACGCGTGGCCGCATAGGTCAGGAACAGGCGCTTACGGGCGCGCGTGATGGCGACGTAGGCTAGGCGACGCTCCTCCTCGAGCTTGCCCGGATCATCGCTGCCGCCAAAGTCATGCACGTGCGGGAAGATACCCTCCTCCATGCCGGCCACGAAAACCGCCGGGAACTCCAGGCCCTTGGCGGAGTGGATGGTCATCATAGTGATGGCATGCGTCTCGCCGGCCAGGGAATCCAAGTCGGAGCGCAGGGCCAGCCACTCCATGAGTGCAGGCAGCGCTTTGCAGGTGAGTGGGCCGTAGGTGCGCTCGATCTCGTCGGCATGCACGGCACCCGCCGGCAGCTCCGTCGGCGCGGCATACGCGTTGCCCGCGATGGCGGCGGCCAGGGCATCCTGCGGAGACAGTGCCGGAGCGGCCAAGCCATC
Source organism: Collinsella aerofaciens (assembly GCA_052344885.1). Taxonomy (GTDB): domain Bacteria; phylum Actinomycetota; class Coriobacteriia; order Coriobacteriales; family Coriobacteriaceae; genus Collinsella; species Collinsella aerofaciens_CC. The sequence continues at coordinate 20,512 of DAWDYI010000038.1, read as the reverse complement.
GAGCGGATTAGAGCCCGCGGCATCGCGCGCGCTAACGAGCGCCTCAAACGAAGACGCGGGCGCAGACGGACCGGGCTCGGGCGCAGGCGCGCTCACCACGACGGGCTCGGGCTCGGCGGCGGCAGGCACATCGGCAACGCCGGCTGCGCGCAGCTCTTCTAGACTCTCGAGCGTACCCTCGATATCCTCGTGCGTCTCCTCAAATTCGGCGGCAACGCCCAGGAATTCCTGGATGTTCTCGGCGCGGCTCTCGGATTCCATGGTGCCCTCGGCGCGGAAGGCCTGCAGCAGGCCCGTCTTATCGACAATCATCTCGACGACGTCCTTGAGCTCGCCGTCCATGCGGCGACCCTCGCGCACCAGCGACACAAAGCTCGACAGGCCGTTGCGCACCTTGGCGCTAAACATGCCCGTCTCGGCGCACGCGATCTCGCAGGCCTGGAAGAACGAGCAGCGGTTGTCGCGTGCCAGCTGCTCAATCTTTTGAATCGAGGTGGAGCCGATGCCGCGGCGCGGCGTATTGATGACACGCTTGACGCTCATCTCGTCGGCCGGGTTCACGATCATCTTGAGATAAGCCATGACGTCGCGGATCTCGGCACGGTCGAAGAATCGCGTGCCGCCCACGATCTTGTAGGGCACGCCCGCGCGCAGGAACATATCTTCGAGAATACGCGACTGGGCGTTGGTGCGGTAGAACACGGCGATGTCGTCGTAACTCGTGCCCTTGGAGTGCAGCTTTTCGATCTCGCCGGCAATCCAGCGGCCCTCGTCGCGCTCGTCGCTCGCCTGGAAGGCTTGAATCTTCTCGCCATCGCCCTCGGCCGTAAACAGGCGCTTGTCCTTGCGCTGCGAGTTGTGGCGAACAACGGCATTGGCGGCGCTCAGGATGTGACCGGTGGAGCGATAGTTCTGCTCCAGCTTGACGGTCTTGCAGTATTTAAAGTCCTTCTCAAAGTCCAGGATGTTGGTGATGTCGGCGCCGCGCCAGCTATAAATGGACTGGTCATCGTCGCCTACGACCATGAGGTTTTGGTACTTGGCGGCCAGCAGGTTGGCGATCTCGTACTGGACGTGGTTGGTGTCCTGGTACTCGTCGACGCTAATGTAGCGGAAACGCTCTTGGTACTTGTCGAGCACCCCGGGGCGGGTGCGCAGCAGCTCGAGCGTGCGCACGAGCAGGTCGTCGAAGTCCATCGCGTTGGCGGCGCGCAGGCGGCGCTCCAGCTCCAAGTAGACCTGCGCGGCCTTTTTGTCGTTGGGGCTATCGGCGCTCTTGAGCATGTCCTCGGGACCGATCATGGCGTTTTTGGCCGAGCTGATCTTGCTGCGGATCATGTTGATGGGGAACTGCTTTTGCTCGATACCGAGCGCCTGCATAATGTCGCGCACCATGCGCTTTGAGTCATCGTCATCGTAGATGGTGAACTGACTGGTGTATCCCAGCAGGTCGGCGTCCTCGCGCAGCATACGCACGCACATGGCATGGAAGGTACATACCCACATGCCACGGGTGCCGCTGGGAATGAGTGCCGCCAGACGCTCACGCATCTCGGCCGCGGCCTTGTTGGTAAACGTGATGGCAAGGATCTGCCAGGGCTTAACGCCCAGGTCGCCGAGCATATGTGCAATGCGGAAGGTCAAGACGCGGGTCTTGCCCGAGCCGGCGCCGGCGAGCACCAGCAGCGGGCCCTCGGTGGTCAGGACTGCCTCGCGCTGAGCGGGATTAAGGCTGTCGATGTCGACGAGCGGCTTGGCGGGCTTAGGCGCCGGCGCGGGAGCGTCGTAGATGTCGAGCGGAACGAGCTCGGGCTCCGGCGCAGCGGGGGCGGTGTATGCATCGAGCGGCACGGGTTCCGGCGCGGGCGGCACGGGTACCGCGGCATTCTTTTCCCAGGGCAAGGGCTGGGTCATGGGCGACTCCTCATCTGACGGACGGCGCGCCTGCGGGCGGCGCCATAGTTTGAGCCGTACCAGTATACCGAGCCGCACGGACACCGACGCAAATCACACCACGACTCCGTGCGCCACCGTCAGGCCCGCCCCAGCGGATTTGGCGCAATGGGGTCAGGTTACTTTGCACCAATCTATTGACAATCACGAAACCGCCGATGTCATGGCAGCAGCAGCGAGCGGCGGCTAGGGCGAACAAATTGGCATGAAAAAAGGGGGGCGGCATAGACCTTTTGGTCATGCCGCCCTCTTTGAATGACAAGTTGTCGCCCTGGCCGCCGCGCAGCGTCAACCAAGTTACAGGCCGAGCATAGGCTCCAGAACGAAGAAGTATGCGAGCACTACGATGCCCAGGATGATGCGGTAAACACCGAAGCACTTAAAGTCGTGACGGCGGACGAAGCCCATGAGCCACTTGATGGCGATGAGCGAAACCACAAAGGCCACAACGCAGCCCACGCCCAGGATGGCGACCTCGTTGGCGCCGAACGTACCGCCCTTGATGAAATACTTGACCAGCTTGAGCGCACTCGCGCCAAACATGACAGGGATGGCCAGGAAGAACGTAAACTTGGACGCCACCGAACGCGTGCAGCCCAAAAGCAGGCCGCCGATGATGGTAGAACCGGAGCGAGACGTACCAGGCACCAGCGAAAGCACCTGGAAGCAGCCGATACCCAGCGCAGTCTTCCAGCTCAGGTCCTCGAGCGTGGCGATGGAGCCAAAGTCCAGATTCTCGTCATCGTCATCGTCTTGGGCAATATCCGCCGCAGGCGCCGCAAAGTGCGCACCGGCGGGACGCCCACCCGCCACCACAGCACGCGAACCAAACGAGCCGGCAACGGCCATTTCCTCGCGCTTGCTTGCGCGCCAGTTCTCGATCACGATAAACAGCACGCCGTACACAATGAGCGCCAGCGCCACGACGGAAGCGTTGTAGAAATGCTCCTCCATCCAGTCGTTGAGCGGCAGGCCGATCGCCGCGGCGGGAATGCAGCCGAGCACAATCTTGCCCCACAGCACCCAGGTGTCACGACGACCCTCCTTGCCTTTGCTGGGAGAAAACGGGTTGAGGTCGTAGAAGAACAGAACGCAGACGGCCAAAATGGCGCCAAGCTGAATCACGACCAGGAACATATTCCAGAACGTCTCGCTCACGTTCATCTTGACGAACTCGTCCACCAAGATCATGTGACCGGTCGACGAAACAGGCAGCCATTCGGTGATGCCCTCGACCAGGCCCATGAAGGCAGATTTTAGAAGCTCGATGATATCCAAAGGGACCCCCTCGTTAGACACCCGCCGATATTGTTCTGCGGACGGTGCGGGCGATGTCCCATTATCAACCGTTCGGGCGCGTCTGCGCCTACCCTTACCAAAAAACTCGTCCGTTCACAGAATTGCGAGCGGTCAAACCGAAATCCTTGGGTATAACTGCAACAAGATAAAGTGTCCGGCGGCCAACGCGCCCGCGCCCGCCCGACGCACGAGCCCCGCGCCCGTGCGATAGACCAAGGAGGAAACCATGAACGAGGGCTACACCAAGGTATTTGTTTCACTCGACGGTACTGAGCAGCAGGATTTTGTGCTCGCACGCGCCATCAAGGTCGCCGCGAACAACGGCGCCAAGCTGATAATCGGCCACGTTATCGATTCCACGGCGCTCGAGAGCGCCGGTTCCTATCCGGTCGATCTGGTCAACGGCCTAGAGGAGGCATTTAAGAACTCCATCGCCAAGCAGCTCGAAGAGGCCAAGGCCAATCCTGACATTCCCGAGGTCGAGGTCATGATTCGTGCCGGCCGTATTCGCGAGACGCTCAAGGACGAGATGCTCGACGTGGTTAAGCCCGACCTGGTGCTCTGCGGCGCACGCGGCCTGTCCTCGATCAAGTATGCGCTCCTGGGTTCGATTTCGACGTTCCTGCTACGCAACACCGACTGCGACATCTTGGTCGTGAAGTAGCGTTGCTCCCACCGGCCGCGGGGCCTGCGGGGTTTCCACGGGCACGTCCTCGCCGCGTTGCGGCTGCGGGATGTGCCCTTAGGAAACCCCTCCCGGCCCCGCGGCCTTCGCAGCCTTACTTCAACGAGTTGTCTGATAGAAAAATGGCGTGCCGCCCCGTTTGGGGCGGCACGTTTTGTTTGGGGCGATTCATTTAAATCCTTGCGGCTATATTCACGTTCGGGAACATAGCCGTCCGTGCCGCAAGACGGCCCGCCTACTCAAAGTATTGGAACTTGTTGGTTGAGAAGGCGAACGTTACGACGAAGCCTTCGCCGGGCTCGGATGCCGCGGTGACATCGATACCCATCTTGGAGCACAGACGCGCCACCAGGTAGAGGCCAATGCCCGTTGCGCGCTTGGTGGTGCGGCCGTTATCGCCGGTAAAGCCCTTCTCGAACACGCGCGGCAGGTCTGCCGCACACACGCCGCAGCCGTTGTCCGCGACGGTAAGCTCGATGCGCTCGCTTGCCAGACCCTCGTCCAGCAACGCACCCGAAAACACGATCTTTGCGCCGTCCTCACGCGCATATTTAATGCTGTTCTGAATGAGCTGGCCCAGAATAAACTCGAGCCACTTCTCGTCGGTAAAGACCTCGAAGTCGAGGTTCTCGCACACCGGGGCCACATGCGCCGCAATGAGCTCGCGCGCGTTGGCTTTAATCGCGCCCGTCACCAAGGTTTTGAGATCCCAGCGGCGAATCAGGTAGTCGCGCTCCACGACTTCCGAGCGCGCGTAGTACAGCGCCTGGTCGATATAGCGCTCCACGCGGGCAAGTTCGCGTGCCAGGTCGTCCACGCGCGACAGGTCGTCTTCGCTGCTGTCCAGGTTTTCCAAAATCAGGTGAGCCGCCGCCAGGGGCAGCTTGGCCTCGTGGACCCAGCTCTCGATATAGTCGCGATAGTCATCGGTCTGACGCCTGCCTTCGGCAACCTCGTCGCAGGCGGCTTTGCCCACCCGGCGCAAGACCTCGTATTCGAGCTCGCCCTCGGCATAGGTCGGGCATTGCACCATCTCCTGCACCCATGCGGGACTCTCGAGCTCCTCTGCCGCGCGCTCCAACTGACGCAGAAAACGGCGACGGCGAGCGTACTCGATCACGATGCCGAGCATACCAAAGATAAAGGACACGCCAACCGCCACGACCACGATAGAAACGGGTGCACCGGCGACCGTCAGCACAAAGCAGCTCAGCAGCACGCCGCACGTCCACACGGCAACGGGAAGCAGCGCGTCTTTAAAGAACTTGGCAAACGACATAGCCGGCCCCTAGACCGAATAGCCTTGGCCGCGGTGCGTCGTCAAATACCCCTTGATGCCGATTTTTTCGAGCGTGGTGCGCAGGCGGTTGATGTTGACGGTGAGCGTATTGTCGTCCACGAAGGCGTCGGAGTCCCACAGGTCCTGCATGATGGCCGAGCGCGAGACGATCTTGCCCGCACGGCTCAGAAGCAGCGAGAGAATACGCAGCTCGTTTTTGGTGAGCTCGGTACTGGTACCGGTCTGCATGTTGGTGACCATGGAGCGAGCGAGATCGAGCTCCAGGCCCTTGTGGACAAGCGTGCTGCGCTCGCCCGCCGCCGCGGTGCGACGCAGCAAGGCATTGATGCGCGCCACGAGCACACGGGCGCTATAGGGCTTGGGAACAAAGTCGTCCGCGCCGAGCGTCATGGCCATGACCTCGTCGATCTCGGTCGTGCGCGACGTGAGGACGATGATGGGAACCTCGGATTCGCGGCGAACCTCGTGGCAGATATGCTGGCCGTCCTTGACGGGAAGCGTGAGGTCGAGCAGCACCAGGTCGGGCGCGGTGGCGAGAATATCGCGCGAGACATGCTCAAACGATTCGCAGGCCTCGATTTCAAACCCGGCGCGGGCAAGGATGTCGATAAGTTCACGACGAATGCGCTCGTCGTCCTCAACGACATAGATCAGCGCCATGGATTCCACTCCCCTCTTGGTTGTCTTGCCACCATTATGGCTGCGGAGCCGCAGGTATGCGCCTCGCGCGTCACCAAGGTGACAGAACTGTTCGCGAGCGGCAGGGGCTTGCCCCTCGCTCGCAACGGGCACGGGAATTAAATGAGTTTTAAATCCCGTCCCAGAAACATCATTTAGCGGCGGGCGCGAAGCTTTTCGTAGCCTTCGGCGAAGAAGGCGACCGTGGCGGCGTCGGCCTCCGCAGCGTCCGTCTCGGTTGCGGGAACCACGCCGTGCTCGTCGCTCACCAGGAACAGCGCGCCCTTGAGTTGCGCGGGAATGTCTACGCGCGTGACCGGGATGCCCTTGGTCTGGGCCAGCTGCTCGATGAGCGTCGCCGTGCCGCACAGGCACTCGTCCGCCGGCGCCACAAAGGCCAGCTCGCCGTTATCGACGGCGGCGAGCAGCTCGGGCGCCACGCCGGTTTCGTCGGCCTCGGAGCGGGCCTCGGCGGAGCGGGCACGTAGCGCCTTAGCCGACGTATCGGCCAGCGGCTCGTACTCGCCCACCGTCATGGCGGCGTTGCCATTGACGTCGATCACCAGCATGAGTACGCCGTCGTGCGCAGTGTAATCGCCCTCGGCAAGCGACCACTCAACGTGCTGTTTAGCCCAGCTGAGCATGTTATGGGTAAGCGGCTCGCCCTGCACCAGGCGCTCGGACAGTGCGCGAATGTGGCGGTTGAGCATGGGCACCTTTTTGTTGGACATGCGCCAACGGCAGACAAGCGCGGGTTTGTCGAGCGTAAACTTCTCGACCGCCTCCTGATTGGCGCAAAAGTCCTCGTACGCACGCTGATCCTCGGCATTGCCAAACAGCTCGGCATCATCAATCTGGGGCATGGTCATACCTTTCGTGTTAGTCATTCCGTCCTCTTATACCAAAAAGACGGCCCTCCAAACGGAGCAGCCGTCTTTTGCAGAGATTATTTTGTCCCGGGGCAAAACTTAGTGACGGAAATGCCTGGCACCGGTGAAGACCATAGCAATATTGTGCTCGTTGCAGGCCTGGATGCTCTCGTCGTCGCGCTTGGAGCCGCCGGGCTGGATGATGCAGGTCACGCCGTGCGCGGCAAGCACGTCGACGTTGTCGCGGAACGGGAAGAACGCGTCGCTTGCGCAGGCAAAGCCGCCCTTCTCCACGCCCTCGCGCTCACAGAAGTCCTCGGCGCGCTCGCAGGCAAGCAGCGCAGAGTCAACGCGGTTGGGCTGACCGGGGCCCATGCCAATGCCGGCCTTATCCTTGGAGACCAAGATGGCGTTGGACTTGACACCCTTGCAGACCTTCCAGGCAAACTCGAGCTCAGCCATCTCGGCGTCGGTGGGCTTGCGGTCGGTGGGGAACGTAAAGGTCGCGGGATCCTCGGTCACATGGTCGACCTCCTGCACCAGCATACCGCCGTCGACGGAGCGCAGCTCCACCTGGGCGCCGTGGTCCACGCCGCCGGTAGCCAACACGCGCAGGTTGGGGCGCTTAGCCATGCGCTCGAGCGCCTTGGCGGTGTAGCTCGGGGCGATGATAACCTCGACGAACTGCTTGTTCTGATCGGCAAAGTGCTCAACCAGCTCATAGGGAACCTCGCGGTTGCAGGCGATGATGCCACCAAAGGCGCTCTTGGGATCGCAGGCGAAGGCGCGGTCGTAGGCGGCCGTGATGTCCTCGGCCACGGCGGAGCCGCAGGGGTTCTGATGCTTGAGGACCACACAGGCCGGCTCGTCGAATTCGCGGACCAGGTTCCAAGCGGCGTCGGCATCCAGATAGTTGTTGTAGCCGAGCGGCTTGCCCTGGATCTGCTCGGAGCCAACGAGCGGGAACTGCGAGCTCGCGGTGTTCTCGCAACCCTCGGCAAAACGATAGACCGTAGCCTTCTGCTGAGGATTCTCGCCATAGCGCAGGTCGTCGACCTTCTCCAGCGAGATCTCGAGCTTGGCAGAAGTGTCCGCCACGTCGCTTGCCTGGGCGGCAAGCCAACGGGAGATGGCCGTGTCGTAGGCAGCGGTGGTCTGGTAGACCTTCACCTGCAGGCGACGACGGGTGGAAAGCGTGGTGCAGCCACCGGTCTCGTGCATCTCGGCCAGGACGGCATCATAGTCGGCTGGGTCGGAGATGACGGTAACGCTCGTGGCGTTCTTGGCGGCAGAGCGCAGCATGGAGGGACCGCCGATGTCGATGTGCTCGATGGCATCCGCAAAGGTGACCTCGGGGTTAGCGACGGTCTTCTCGAACTCGTACAGGTTGACGACGACCAGATCGATCAGCTTAATGCCGTGCTGAGCGGCCTCCTGCATGTGCTGCTCGGAATCGCGGCGGGCCAGCAGCGCGCCGTGAACCTTGGGGTGCAGGGTCTTGACGCGGCCGTCCATCATCTCGGGATAGCCCGTGAACTCCTCGATAGGGGTTACGGGAACGCCCGCGTCCTCGATGGCACGAGCCGTGCCGCCCGTAGAGATGATCTCGACGCCAAAGTCATCGACCAGCGTCCGTGCGAAATCGACGACGCCCGTCTTATCGGTAACCGAGATCAACGCGCGTGCGATCTTCACATCAGATCCCATGCAGTCCTCCTGTCTGGTACGCCGCCGTGCTCTGTGAGTCGGTGATACGTCGATCTGCAGCGCTCGCGCAGCGGCTTTGAAAATACTGATTCAATGTAGCGCATCGAGCGCATCGATGCACCCCGCAACGGGCGCATATGCAGAAAAAGTTTGCGAGCGGAGGGGATGGGCACGGCACCGGGCACGGTGAGTTCATGGAACACAGGGGCACCATAATTAGATGCCAATAGCGTGGTAGAACTGTGCTCGATATGCATCCGCAAAAGAAAGAGGCACCATGGTCTCGCGGGTTCTCTACCGACCGTTTGATACCGAAGACTTCGACGCCATCGCGCTGATTCTGCAGCAGCTTTGGCATAACAATTCGGATAACGATGAGTACAACCGCCTTGAGGCCGCGTGCGACCTCGCCTATTGCCTTTCGTCATCGACGTTTTCGCAGGTTGCCGTAATCGACGGTCAGGCGCGTGGCATTTCGCTCGCACGTGCAGGACAGAGCTCCGGCGCCACCGTCAAGGAACATTGGATGGATACCGAACGCGCGCTGCTATCGCAGATGCGTGAGCTGGAGCCCGATGCCTGCGCCGAGTATCTCTCGTTTGTGCGCGCAACCATCCGAACCAACAACCGCCTGCTCGAGAGCAGCCCGTTGCCGCACGACAACGAGGTTACGCTGCTTGCCGTTGATCGCGATGTCCACGGACTGGGCGTTGGCTCGGTTTTGCTCGATGCCGCGGTCTCGTACCTGTCCTCGCGCGGGGCGACGAGGGCGCACCTGTACACCGACTCCGACTGCTCTTGGAAGTTCTACGAGTTGCACGGCTTTAAGCGCACGGCCACGCACCGCGCCAACCGCGAAGAGCGCCGCCACGACATGCCGCGCGAAAGCTTCCTCTACGAACTCGACCTAACAGCCTAGGCCCAGCAGCCATACCTAGTCATTTAGGAACGTCCCCGGTGACTAGTCGTTGGGGACAGTCTTCGTAGGTAGCGCATAAAAAAGGGAATGGGCTTCCCCCGACGGCTGTCGAGAAAAGCCCATCCCATAGCTTACGACCGTTAGAACGTTCCGCCGCCGCCTCCGCCGCCCGAGAAGCCGCCACCACCGCCGCCGCTCGAGCTATCGGAACTCGAAGCCAGCTCACGGATGCTCTCGTGATACACATCGTTAAACGAATCGAGCGGCGACTCGGTACCGTAATGATGGTAATACCACCAGTAGCAGGGGTAGTTGTCGTAGAAATCGTCGCTGTTGCGCAGGTCCGCAGGCACGGCCTCGGCCAGCTGTCGCAGCACTTCTTTCGAAACGCCCAGGGCAACGCCCATCACCAGCAGCTTGTTCCACAGCACCAAATCGCCCGGGACGGCTTCCTTTAGGCGTGTGAAATCCTCGAGCCAATGCTTGAGCGCCTTGCAGCGAGCCGCCACCTCGGCGCCCTCCGGCGTAAAGCGGCGGAACGTAAGGCCCACGCCGATACCCACCAGCACAATCGGCACCGAGATAACCGCGGCGGTAATGTTCGCCTGTGCGCCATCGGTAAAGAAGATGGATCCCACGGGAACAAAGGCAATCAGGATACCAAGAACCAGGCAAAACACCATTGCAACAATGCCGTCTGAGGCAACGTACTCGCTATCGGCCAGCTTGCCCTTAACGGTGTTCTGATAGTCCTCGAGCTTGTCGCCCACGGGTGTAGCGTGCTGCTTGACGTAGTGCTGCAGCTCGTCGAACGTGCGCGAGCGATCGCCGTTCTCGTCAGGCTTAGTACCGGCAAAGAAGACCTTGAGCACCATGTGGTCAATGCCCTTGGCCGACTTCCAGCCCGCATCACTCACCGTCACGCGATACGTCTGCTCTTCTTTTTCACGCCCCAACAGACCCTTCTTGGCCTTGGTCACGGTCGCCTGCTCCAGCTTGATCACACGGTCGTCAGTGAGCTTCATGAGCGTGGCGATATATGCCTGATCGGGCACCTCGTTCCAGCTCATGAGGGCCGAAAGCACGGCGGGATGGTCGGCCGAAGGCACATCGCGGAAATATTCGTCCTGGAAAAGCGGCTTGGGCTTGCGCTTGCGCAGCTTGAGCATAACGATTGTGCCGGTAAAGGCCACCGCCGCAACAACACTTAGCACGGCAAGTGCATTGGCAATCATGCGAGCGTGAGCGCGGCGGGCGTTAGCTTCGTCGGCCCATTCCTTCTCTTCGCTCAGGATCGTTGACATGCGCTCTTCGCCCGAAGCGGCAAGCTGCGGCACCCAGTCGCTAGGGAAGGCGATGCGTGCCTCGGCGAATTCGCCCTGGTGCACGCAGGGAATGGTATAGGTGACCATGGGCTCGTCCTCATCGAGCGACACGTCGCCCGTCAGCGGACCATGGCCCCATGCGCGGAAGTTATCGCCCTTGACGGCCGCCGTCCCGGCAGCGGCATTCGCGAAGCACACTTCCATCTCGACGTCATCGGAATCCGCAGACCAGCCGTCACCTACGAACTTCCAGTAGAGCTCGGCGGTATCGGCCCAGTTCATAACCGCACCGGTCATGGTGTAGCTCACGTAGTAGATTGCGCTGTCGCCGCTCTCGTGAGGGCTGAACACCTTAATCCTTACGCCGTCACCGGTCTGCTCGACCGTGTAGACGCCAGAGTCGCCCTTGTTCGCGCTATCGACTTTGTTAAACGCGGTGTCCTCTTCCTCGACACTCAGCACGTCGACGCCCGCCGTGCCGCCCTGCTGGTTGGAGCCCGTATTGATCTCCCAAAACACGCCGTTGATGTCGTCGTCGAAATCAAACTGGCGTCCCTCGACAACGGTCAGCGATCCATCGGCCTCGACCGTGGCACTGATATAGGTCTGGGTCATGGAGTAGCCGTCGGCGTGCGCGGCGACAGGCAGCAGCAACAACGCAAGCGCGACGAGCACGCAGACGGAAGCGAATCGCGCAAACAGGTGGCGCTGCCGGCTGACTTTGGCGGCGAGGGTGTTCATAGGCACATCCTTTGTCTGTAAAACCAACAGCGCCATTGTCCCACGTTTGCGGGTACGCATGACGAACATCTAGGCGACCGGAGCGCCAAACGGGATGAAAGTCACACCCGCACCCCAACAGCCAGTCATTGGGGACGTTCCTAAATGACCAGTCATTAGGGACACCCTTGGCATGGCCTGCGCCAGCAATAGATACCACTTCACAGCTCCGTCACAGGTGTAGCGGCTTTGTGTGGGCGCGGCATGCGCTGACTGAGCCGCCAGCCGAGGGGCATAAAGCAGTCGAGCGAAAACGGTTTGCCCCTTTGCCGTTCGCTCGAGGATCATGTCCCCCTTTTCCGCGGAAACCCCGGCAGTTGCGAAGAGCTGCCGGGGTTTCTGTCGTTTGTGAGGCTAAGTCGGTACGCAGCGATCGAGACCTTGAGCCGCAAACCCACCGTGCGCAATGCGCACCGCCGCCAACTTGTGAGCGCGGCAACGCCTTCCCTGCCAAGCCCCGCGCTATACTCATCCGCATGGATATCAAAACACGCAACATAGCAACGCCCGCCGCGGACGCACCAGCAACGGCAGTGCCCACCCCCGTCGTGGGCCGCTTTGCCCCGTCGCCCTCGGGCCGCATGCACTTGGGCAACGTGTTCAGCTGCCTGTGCGCATGGCTTTCGGCCCGCAGCCAGGGCGGCAGCATCGTGTTGCGTATCGAGGACCTGGACGATCGCTGCAAGCGCCCGGAACTTGCCGCTCAACTGATTGACGATCTGACCTGGCTGGGGCTCGAGTGGGACGAAGGCCCCTACTACCAGCACGATCGCCCGGCTCTGTACGAGGACGCCCTGCGCCAGCTGCAAGACGCCGGCCTCACCTATCCCTGTTTTTGCACGCGTGCCGAACTCCACGCCGCGAGCGCGCCGCACGCCAGCGACGGCACGCCCATCTACCGCGGCGCCTGCCGAGGCCTTTCGGCCGAAGAGGTCGCCCGCCGCAGTGCCCTGCGTGCTCCGGCCACGCGCCTGCGCGTGCCCACCGTCGACGACCTCGCCAGCAACGTGATCGAATTCGTGGACCGCACGTACGGAGCCCAATGCGAAGCACTCGCCACCGAATGCGGTGACTTTTTGGTGCGCCGCAGCGACGGCGTTTTTGCCTACCAGCTAGCCGTGGTGGTCGACGACGCCGCCATGGGCGTCACCGAGGTCGTGCGCGGATGCGATCTGCTGGGCTCCACGCCCCGCCAAATCTACCTGCAGCATCTGCTGGGACTTCCCACGCCACGCTACGCGCACATTCCACTGCTCATGTCGCCGGACGGGCGCCGCCTTTCCAAGCGCGACCGCGACCTGGACCTGGGCGAACTACGCGCCCGCTTTGGCACACCCGAGGCACTGTTGGGATGGCTCGCCGGGCAAACAGGCATCGCGCCGGACACCACGCCGCGTACCGTCGAGCAGCTGGTCGAGCACTTTAGCTGGGACGTCATCCGCGCGCATCGGGAGAACATCACTGTAACGGTCGAGTAGCCAGCCACCCCGCCTCTACGCAACATCCCAGGGCTGGAGTTCGTCGCCCAAGCGAACGATGCAGTCGTAGAGCACGGTGTGACGCTCGGCCGGGTTGGTATCCCGATGAAAATGCCCGTAGTACCAGCGCTTGTAGTCCAAGCGGTCTTCCAGCTCATCGAAAAATGCCGTAAGCCGATCAACGGAGGGGCAATTCCAGCCGGACGCTGGATAAAGCGTGGACGAAAGCATGCGCGTAGAGCAGGTGTGAGTGATCACGTAGTCGACCGTCCAGCCCACGCTGTCGAGCTTTGCCCGCGCCTCCTCAAAGTTGCGCTCGTCCGGCAGCTCCTGCGGCCACCAGCTGGAATACGGAATGCGGTATTCCTTGTCCACGCTCGTGGCGCCGCCCATGGTAAAGACCGTTGAGCCGTCGAGCTCAAAAACCTCGCCGCGCGTCAGGCGCCGTATGGGCGAGGTATCCGACAGGCGCTGCGTCAGCCCACCGTGCCACAACTCCATGGGGCGTTCCGCCCAGTGATCGAAACGCTCGTGGTTGCCGTCGACAAACAGCACGGTGTAGGGGCGCGACTCCAGCCAAGCAATATCGGCACATTCCTCGGTAGAAAAGTCCCAGGGAAAGCCAAAGTCGCCCGCGATGATGAGATAGTCGTCGCTCGCCAGGCTATCCCCAAGCTCCCAATCGCGGAGCTTTTGCATGTCGAGGCCGCCGTGAATATCGCCCGTCACATAGACCGTCATCGGATTACCACTTCCCTGTAAGTCGCTAGCCCACATTCTGCACGATCACTAAGCCAACCGTTCCAGCCCTTCCATCCCTTAGGGCTTACCCCTCGTTCTTCCATCCAAACGGGTCGAGCACCCAAAAGATCAAATCGAGCGCGCCACCGGTCATCATGGCGCCGGCAAGGGCCATGCAAACGTGCAGAGAGCTAGCACTTCGGAGCACGTCGAATGGCCCCAGAACAGCCAGCAGCGCAACCGCTGTGCCGGCAAGGCGCAACGCGAGGCACGGCCACGCGTCCTTGACGCACTTCTTTGCGAGATGCTTGGTGTTGTCACTCATCAATATCGAACTCCTTAGAGGGTCGTTGTTCAGATACATGCCGCCGCGACAGAGCGGGGCGGCAGGGTAAGTGTCACATGCTGTGCGGACATCAATGGAGAAACCGCCTGCTCGACCAACCTTTGACGCCGTTTTGCACCGGCACCACATCCCCCGCTATCGAGGTCTAATACTTTTCCCACCGCTACCCAAAAACTCATCCAACGTTAATCTTGGCTCAAGAATCGCTTAATCTATAACCTGCACTATAGAGTTCGACCAAGGGCGGGGCGGCGCCGCGCAACGCAGACCGCCGAACGCAACGCTCGCGCCCGGGCAAATCGCCCGGCGTCGCGCCCATCGAACGAAAGGACAGGTCATGGACGACCTCGAAAAAGTTGAAACCATCCGCACCAAGTGCAACGTGAGCTACACCGATGCCAAGGCCGCGCTCGACGCCGCCGACGGCAACGTTTTGGACGCCATCATTTGGCTCGAGTCGCAGGGCAAGACGCAGACCACGTCGGCGCACGCCGCCACCGAGTCCGCGCCAGTCGATGAGCCCTCAGCCGAGATGGTCGCCGCGCAGGCCGCCTACGAGAAGTCGAGCGAAAAGACCGACTTCTCCAAGAAGATGGACAGCGTATGGGAGTACCTCAAAAAGCTCTTCCGCCTGAGCCTGGACACCAAGTTTATCGCCACGCGCCGCGATGCAATCATCCTCAACATCCCCATCCTGATCCCCATCATCGCCCTGTTTGCCTGGGGCGCTACGATTTGGCTGATGCTGATTGGCCTGTTCTTTGGCATGCGCTACCGCATCGACAGCGACGGCGACGTGCCCGGCAGTATCAACAACCTTATGAATCACGCCGCCGATGCCGCGGACGACATCAAGCAAAATCTGAACGACGACAAGTAATCGCAGACGGGGGCACGCATGGCACGGATCCTGATCGTAGAGGACGAGGAGAAAATCGCCCGCTTTGTGACGCTCGAGCTGGAGCACGAGGGCTACCAGGTGGAACACGCCGCCGATGGCCGCACCGCCGTGGACCTGGCGCTGGAGCGCAACTACGATCTTATTCTGCTCGATGTGCTGTTGCCGCAGCTCAACGGCATGGAGGTCCTGCGGCGCGTCCGCAAGCACAAGGATGTGCCGGTGATAATGGTCACCGCGCGCGATGCCGTGATGGACAAGGTGGCCGGGCTCGATGCCGGCGCCGACGATTACCTGACCAAGCCGTTTGCGATTGAGGAGCTGTTCGCACGGATCCGCGTGGCGTTGAAGCGCTCGGAGGCCGTGCGGGCGGCTTCGGGCGTTGGCGGCATCGGGACGGGCGCGGCAGGCGGCACGGGTGTCGGCGCCACTGCGATGCCCCCGGTCAGTGACTCGACCCAGGTTTCCGCCTCGCTCTCCCCCGCCACGCTCGCCGTGGGCTCGGTTGCGCTCGACCCCGACCGCCGCGAAGTCACGGTCGGCGGCTCGCCCATTGCGCTCACGGCCCGCGAGTTCGATGTCCTCGCCCTGCTTATGGCGCATGCCGAGACCGTGCTCACGCGCGAACGCATCGCGCACGAAGCGCTGGGCTACGAATACATGGGCGACACCAACAACGTCGACGTGCACATCGCGCATCTACGCGCCAAGATCGAGGACGCCGGCGGCGCCCGCATCATCCAGACCGTGCGCGGGGTGGGCTATGTCTGCCGCGCGTAACGCCGAGGCCAAGCGCGTCACCTCCATCGCCCGCGCCATCAACTGGAGCTATATGTGGCGCCGCCTGATGAGCTACGTCTGGCTCGATCTGTTGCTGGTGGTGATTGCGGCGGCGATCCTCGTCTATGGATACAACCAGACACTGCCCGACAGCGCGTTTACCGCAGGATGGATCCCCGGCGCCACCGTTCGCGGCATGTCGCTGAAGCCCGCGCGCGGCTGGGACCTGACAACGCTCACCTATACCGTCGAGCTTGCGCGTACCACCAAGACCTTCCCCCTCGCGCAGGACCTCATCGCACTTTGGCCCCTCTATATCGTTGTTGTAGGTTGGCAGGTCATCAGCATGCTCGATATGCTCGGCGGCGCTCGCCGTGTGCGCCGCACCATGGCGCCGCTCAACGACCTGGCCCTGCGCGTGGACGAGCTCGGCCGCATGCAGCTCTCCGGCGGCAAGATGGAAACGCTGGAGCAAGCCATCGAGCGCGCGAGCGTCGACTCGCCGAGCGTCACCACCGGCGACGCCGACCTGGCAAGCATCGAGGTCGCACTCAACCGCCTGCTGCGCCAGATGCAAGAGGCCAAGCTGCAGCAGATGCGCTTTGTCAACGATGCAAGCCACGAGCTGCGCACGCCCATCGCGGTGATTCAGGGCTACGTGAACATGCTCGACCGCTGGGGCAAAGACGACCCGGACGTGCTGGCGGAATCCATCGCGTCCCTCAAGGCCGAAAGCGAGCACATGCAGGAGCTCGTGGAGCAGCTGCTGTTTTTGGCGCGTGGCGATGCCGGGCGCACGGTCCTGCGGCGTGCGCATACCAACCTGGCTGCACTGGTCGGCGAGGTTTGCGAAGAATCGCAGATGATCGATGCCGGGCACACGTATCGGCTGGCCTTTGACGCTGCGCTTATCAGCGACCCGCGCTGCGACGCGTCCGTCGATGTCGCGCTCGTGAAGCAGGCTCTGCGCGTGATCGTGCAAAACGCCGCCAAGTATTCGGACGCGGGCACGCCCATCTCGTTTGGCGTAGCGCCGGATGCGGGCGCGGGCACGATCGACATAAGCGTTGAGGACGAGGGCATCGGCATGAACCAGGAATCCGCAGCTCACGCGTTCGAGCGGTTCTACCGCGCCGACAACGCGCGCGATGCCGGAGCGCAGGGCTCGGGCCTGGGGCTCGCCATCGCCAAGTGGATCGTCGATAGCCACGGCGGCGTCATCGGCGTGACCTCGGTCGAGGGCGTCGGCAGCCGCTTTACGATTCGCCTGCCGCGGTAGGAAGCCCCTCGGCATAAATAAAGGGATAGGGCCACGCAGCCCTATCCCTTTTTGCTAGCTATGACAGCTTGTGCGCTACTCGCGGCACAGGTGCACGGCGAAGCCGGCGAACTCGCGCTTAAAGTACACGAGCTTGGTACCACCGTCGGGTAGCAGCGCGCGCGACTCCTCGTTGACCTCGAGCCCGCGCTCGGCAAACCACTTCTCAGCTGCATCGATGTCGTTAACGGCAAAGCCGATGTGGCCTTTGGTGCCACGACCGTTCTGCTTCATGACCTCGACCAGCGAATCGTTGAAGTACGAAACCGGGGTCTCGATAACAGGCAGGCCCATCATCGTCGAGAACAGCTCCGCGATCTCCAGGGCGTCTGCCGGGTCGGCGGCGTTAATGCCCACATGGGCAACGCGCATGCCAAAGAGCTCGACCGGGTTGACGTTCTGCTCACTCATACAGGCAGTGCCTACTGAGCCATGACGTCGAGAACGGCCTTCTCGGCAGCGACGCGGTTCATGCCGGTCATGAAGGGCACGCCGCTCACGTACGGGCAGGTGAGGCCTTCGGGGGCAACGGTGGTGGCGATCAGCAGGTCGGCGCCCTCGTCGCAGTAGTCCTTGGCCTCGGAGATGGCGCACTGCACGATCTCGTACTTGTCGGCGTAACCGTTGGCGTCGAGCAAGGTGGCGACCTTCTGGGCAACGAGTGTGGAAGTAGCAGCGCCAGCACCGCAAGCCAAAACGATCTTCTTCATAGGTAATGTCTCCCTTCATGGTTTACTTTAGGTAAGTGTACCGCAGCGAGCGATGGCACTCAGCCTCGATGAGCTTTTATGCCAGTTTGCTTGCACGCTGCGTATAATACATCTAGTACGTGTTGTCATACCGCTCGCTTTAAGAGCGACTAAGGACTCTGAAATGCCCGATTCCCGCACCCTCTGGACCGCCGTCGTTATCATCTGCATCGCCGTGTCGGTGTTCTTTAGCGTCAAAAAACGCACCACGTTCAAACGCCTGCAGCAATTGATGGCCGCCAAGCAGTGGGACGAGTTCGATCGTTTGCTCGACGGCAAACTCACCAGCATGCTGTACCCGCGCTACAACCGCGACTACCTGCGCCTGAACTCCTATCTGCTGCGCGAGGACCATAAGCGCGCCGACGAGATGTTCGACCTGCTACTGGGACTCAACCTGCCCAAGATGCAGCGCGTCGACCTGGTAATCAAAGCTTTTAACTACTACGTTGGCCAGGAGGACCGCAAAAAGGCCAAGGAGTTGCTGCATGAGATCAAGGGCTTTGAGGGCGGTCAGGCCGAGGCAGTCGCACACGAATGCCAGCTGATGTACGACACGATGATCCTCAAGCGCCACAACGACATTCCCGAGCTGGAGCGCATGCTCGAGGATGTCGGCGACGACCCGGTCAAGCGCTGCCGACTGGAGTACCTGCTGGCCCTGCAGTATCAAAACAAGGGCGACGAGGAAAAGTTCCAAGAGTTCCTGGAGAAGTCGGGCCAACACTCGATGGCCGTCAACGCGTAACGGACGGCTTGTGCTAGACTTCTAGTCTCACGGGGGCGTGGCGGAATTGGCATACGCAGGAGACTTAAAATCTCTCGCCGCAAGGATTGTGGGTTCGAGTCCCACCGCCCCTACCATATGGAGCTTTCGAGCCCGTGTCCCCAAGGGATGCGGGCTCGCTTCTTTTAGATGCCGGTGGGACTCGAACTCGCGAGGGGGCGAGCGTTAAGCGGACGCGCAGCGTCCGAAGCCGGTGCGTATTTGCGCAGCAAATGCGCGGACGTCCCACCGCCCCTACCATATGGAGCTTTCGAGCCCGTGTCCCCAAGGGATGCGGGCTCGTTTCTTTTACACGCCGGCGGGGCTCTAAGTTGCGGTGGAATAGTTCCTGTTTTGGCAGTTTATCAGCCCATTTAGGAACTATTCCACCGCAACTTAGGTTGGTATTTACACATTTTCCGATGGAAAAACGTGGCTGTCTCGCACATTTTCCGATGGAAAAACGTGGTTGTCTCGCACATTTTCCGATGGAAACGACCAAATGGCCTTATACTAGCCGAGAGGGTTGGGAGGCAATATGCAGCGACAGCTTATGAGTGAACTTATCGCTTGGAAATCAAGGGCGAATCGCAAACCTCTCTTGCTTAGGGGAGCCCGCCAGACAGGAAAGACTTGGCTTCTTAACGAATTCGCAAGCCAGCAGTATCGAAACGTCATTCGTTTTGACTTTATGCTCGAGCCGAGCACACGCTCGCTGTTCGATGGGGACCTCGACCCCAAGCGCATCATCTCCCAGATAGAACTCCTACGTGGCCAAACCGTAACGCCGGCAGACACGCTCATCATCTTCGACGAGATCCAAGAGGCGCCACGCGGGATCACCTCACTCAAGTACTTCAACGAACTTGCACCCGAATACCACATCGTGGCAGCCGGTTCCTATATGGGCCTCGCGCTCCGACGCGAAAACGAGTCATTTCCCGTCGGCAAAATCGACCAGCTCACCATGCGTCCCATGGGGTTTGCCGAGTTCGTTCGTGCCGTCGACGGCAACCCGCTCGCCGATGCCATCCTTGCCGCAGACATGAACCTTCTGGCAAACGTTACCGAAAAGCTCGAGCGCTTGCTCAAGGAATACCTTGTTGTCGGCGGTATGCCCGAAGTTGTCTCCGCTTTCGCCGAGACACGGGACTTCATCGAAGCCCGAAGGCTTCAGCAGCAAATCATCGAGGCTTACGAATCCGATTTTGGCAAACATGCACCCGCCCGCATCGTCGAGCGCATGAGGTTGGTTTGGAAATCCCTTCCCGGCCAGCTTGCAAAGGAGAACAAGAAGTTTGTCTATGGCGCCCTTCGTCCCGGAGCGCGCGCACGCGATTTCGAGGAAAGCCTCCAGTGGCTCACGGACTACGGAATCGTTCATAAGGTGCCACGTGTCTCCGCTCTAAAGGCGCCGCTCTCGAGCTACGAAGACCTCTCGGGCTTCAAACTGTTCTGCATCGACACCGGCATCCTCGGAGCGCTCTCCGGTCTCTCTCCGGCCATCGTTCTTAACGGATCCGCTGTTTTTACCGAGTTCAAAGGTTCGCTGACCGAACAATACGTCGCGCAGGAGCTTTTGCTCCAGGACAAAACTCCCGCGTATTGGTCCTCTACCTCCGGCAATGCCGAAACCGACTTTGCCATCGACCATGCGGGAACCGTGCTTCCGCTTGAGGTCAAGGCGGCAGAGAACCTTAAAGCGAAGAGTCTGAAAATAGCCTGCGAAAAATTCAAACTCGAGCGTTGCGTGAGGAGCTCCCTGGCGGCATATAGAGACGAGGGCATGCTCATCAATATTCCGCTTTGGGAGATTGGGCAGATCGACAAGCTGGCATAGGCGCTGTGGGGACGCCCCGCAAGGACTGTCCCCAGGTGCCGGCAGAAACGATATGAGCAGGACATAAAAACATTGAGAGCC
>DAWDYI010000037.1:0-23840 GCA_052344885.1 Collinsella aerofaciens | reverse complement strand
TGTCATGCGGACTCCAAACCGGACCTGATGGTCCAACTTTTTGTCCGCAGTCCCTTGAAATACTCATGAGAGTCTGTCCCCAATGAGCAGGGCGATGCATTGGGCATAGTTTTAGTTGAAACGGTTCATTTGATTGAAGCGTTTTAGTTTGTCTTTTACGGGAATCTGACCGTTCACCGAATTATTTCTTGCTATCATGCATCTTGTAGGGTAAATCTCCGATCGCAAGGAGACACAAATGGTGAAAAAGTCACCGGAAAACACTACTCCCGCAATTGTGGACAACGTAGAGGCGCTTGAGGCTAAGCTCGCTCAGATGCGAGAGGCCCAGGCGCTTTTTGCTACGTACACGCAGGAGCAGGTCGACAAGATCTTCTATGAGGCCGCCATGGCCGCCAACAAGGCTCGTATCCCGTTGGCGAAAATGGCCATCGAGGAGACCGGCCGCGGCGTTCTTGAGGACAAGGTCATCAAGAACCACTACGCCGCAGAGTACATCTACAACGCTTACAAGAACACCAAGACCTGTGGTGTCCTGGAGCGCGACGAGGCTTACGGCATCACCAAGATCGCCGAGCCCATCGGCATCGTGGGCGCCGTCATCCCGACGACCAACCCCACCTCCACCGCGATCTTCAAGACGCTGATCTGCCTGAAGACCCGCAACGCCATCATCATCTCCCCGCACCCGGCTGCCGCCAAATGCACCATCGCCGCCGCCAAGCTCGTGCTTGACGCCGCCGTCAAGGCCGGCGCCCCCGAGGGCATCATCGGCTGGGTCGATGTCCCCTCCATCGAGCTGACTAACATGGTCATGCGCGACGTCGACATCATCCTCGCCACCGGTGGCCCGGGCATGGTCAAGGCCGCTTACTCCTCGGGCAAGCCCGCCCTGGGCGTTGGCGCCGGTAACACCCCGGTCGTCATCGACGACACCGCCGACGTGCTGCTCGCCGTCAACTCCATCATCCACTCCAAGACCTTCGACAACGGCATGATCTGCGCTTCCGAGCAGTCCGTGACCGTCATCGACACCATCTACGACCAGGTCAAGGCCGAGTTCCAGAAGCGCGGCTGCTACTTCGTCAAGCAGGGTGCCGAGATGGAGGCCCTGCGTGCCGCCATGTTCAAGAACGGCGCCCTCGATCACCGCATCCCCGGCATGGCTGCCGCCAAGATCGCCGAGCTCGCCGGCATCGAGGTTCCCGCCAAGACTAAGATCCTGATCGCCGAGGTCACCTCCACCGACCCCGCCAAGGAGGAGTTCTCCCACGAGAAGCTCTCCCCAGTCCTGGCCATGTACCACGCCAAGGACTTCCAGGAGGCCGTCGACAAGGCCGAGCACCTGGTGCTCGCCGGTGGCCCGGGCCACACCGCCTCTCTGTACGTGCACCCCGCCCAGGCCGAGAAGATCAGCCTGTTCGAGCACGTCATGAAGGCCTGCCGCATCGTCATCAACACCCCGTCCTCGCACGGTGGCATCGGTGACCTGTACAACTTTGGCATGAAGCCGTCTCTGACCCTGGGCTGCGGCTCCTGGGGCGGCAACTCCGTCTCCGAGAACGTTGGGGTGAAGCACTTGATCAACGTTAAGACTGTGGCCGAGCGCCGTGAGAACATGCTGTGGTTCCGCGCTCCCGAGAAGGTCTACTTCAAGAAGGGTTCCACGCCCGTCGCCCTCGACGAGCTGGGCAACGTCATGGGCAAGAAGCGCGCCTTCATCGTTACCGACCAGTTCCTCTTCAAGAATGGCAACACCCGCGCCATCGAGGCCAAGCTCGACGAGATGGGCATCGCCCACGACTGCTTCTACGACGTCGAGCCCGATCCGTCGCTGCAGTGCGCACGTCGCGGCGCCAAGCAGATGGCTCTCTTTGAGCCGGACGTCATCATCGCCGTCGGCGGTGGCTCCGCTATGGACGCCGGCAAGATCATGTGGATGATGTACGAGCACCCCGAGTGCAAGTTTGAGGACATGGCCATGGACTTCATGGACATCCGCAAGCGTATCTTCACCTTCCCCGAGATGGGCAAGAAGGCCTACTTTGTCGCCGTCCCGACCTCCTCGGGTACCGGCTCCGAGTGCACGCCGTTCGCCATCATCACCGACAAGGAGACCGGCATCAAGTGGCCGCTCGCCGACTACGCGCTGCTCCCCAACATGGCTATCGTCGACGCCGACAACTGCATGACCGCCCCGCGCGGCCTGACCGCTGCCTCCGGCATCGACGTCATGACCCACGCCATCGAGTCCTACGTCTCCATCATGGCTTCCGACTACACCAAGGGCCTCTCCGAGCGCGCTGCCAAGCTCGTCTTTGAGAACCTGCCCTCCAGCTTCACGAACGGCGCCAAGGACCCGCACGCCCGCGAGGAGATGCACAACGCCTCCTGCATGGCCGGTATGGCCTTCGCCAACGCCTTCCTGGGCCTCAACCACTCCATGGCTCACAAGCTCGGCGCTTTCCATCACCTGCCCCACGGCATCGCTAACGCCGTCATCCTGACCCGCGTCATGCGCTACAACGCCGCCGAGGCTCCCGTCAAGATGGGTACCTTCTCCCAGTATCCTTACCCCAACGCGCTGCACAACTACGCCGAGATGGCCAAGTACTGCGGCATCGAGGGCAAGGACGACAAGGAGGTCTTCGAGAACTTCATCACGAAGCTCGAGGAGCTCAAGGACTTCATCGGTGTCAAGAAGACCATCGCCGACTACGGTGTTGACGAGCAGTACTTCCTCGACACCCTCGACGAGATGACCGAGCAGGCATTCAACGACCAGTGCACCGGCGCTAACCCGCGCTACCCGCTCATGAGCGAGATCAAGGAGCTCTACCTG
Source organism: Collinsella aerofaciens (assembly GCA_052344885.1). Lineage (GTDB taxonomy): Bacteria > Actinomycetota > Coriobacteriia > Coriobacteriales > Coriobacteriaceae > Collinsella > Collinsella aerofaciens_CC. The sequence goes on along the minus strand of DAWDYI010000037.1, from coordinate 20,998 downwards.
GACGCCTACTACGGCCGCGAGCCCCAGGACTACGCCGTCTGCTAGTTTTTAGCACGGTTTTTTGCGGCGGGGGTGCACGGGTGTTTCACACACCCCCGCCGTCGCTTCTATCGCATCGTTGAAAGGATGCAACCATGCTGCTACCCGATTCCAAGACCGAGCTCGTCCGCCGTGGCAACAAGGTCGTTTACGACCTGGGCGACAAGATCGTCAAGGTCTTTAACGAGACCAAGCCTGTCTCCGACGTGTTCAACGAGGCTTTGAATCTTGCCCGCATCAATGAGTGCGGCATCCGCAGCCCCAAGGCTCTCGAGGTTTCCCAGCTCGAGAACGCCAACGGCTGGGCGCTCGTGACCGAGAAGGTTCCGGGCACCACCCTTGCCGAGAAGATGACTGCCGAGCCCCAGCGCTTTGGTGAGTACCTCGAGATGTTCGTCGACCTCCAGATCGAGATCCACGGCTACACCTCCCCGCTGCTCAACCGTCAGCGCGACAAGTTCGCCCGCATGATCGACAGCCTTGATCAGCTCAATGCCACCACGCGCTACAACCTTCAGGAGCGTCTGGACGGCATGACCAAGGAGTTCAAGGTCTGCCACGGCGACTTCAACCCCTCCAACGTCATCGTCGGCGACGACGGCCAGCTCTATGTGTGCGACTGGGCACACGCCACCCAGGGCTCCCCTGCTGCCGACGTTGCCACCACCTACCTGCTCTTTGCCCTCAACAGCAAGGACCAGGCCGAGGCCTACCTGGAGCTCTACTGCGACCGTGCCGACATGCCCATGCAGGTCGTGCGTCAGTGGACGAGCATCGTCGCCGCTTCCGAGCTCGCTCGTAAGCGCAACGTGAACGATGAGTTCCTGAAGAACTGGATCGACGTCGTCGATTATCAGTAATATCTGAGCGATTTATTTCGCATCGGAGGCACAATGGAAAACCCCGCAGCTCGCATGGGCTGTGGGGTTTTCCTTTTAGATATCGAGGATGCTACAAGATAATAGGACGGCCCCGCATCTCCCCGATTGGAGATATGCGGGGCCGTCCCACATATCGAACTACAAGCGAAATCGTCGATTAACGGCGGGCTGCCTTAACAAGCTCGGCAACCTTGGCAACGACCTCGTCGATCGCCACGTCCTCGCGCTCGCCCGTAGCACGGTCCTTGAGCTCAACGGTGCCATTCTTAAGGCCGCGCTTGCCCAGAACCACCTGATACGGGAAGCCCATGAGGTCGTTATCGGCAAACTTAAAGCCCGGACGCTCATCGCGATCGTCGACGACGACCTCGATACCCTCGGCACACAGGCCATCAACAATCTGCTCGCAGACGGTAGCGCACTCTTCCTTCTTGGGATCAAGCGGAATCACTGCGACCTCGTACGGGGCAACGGAGACCGGCCAGACGATACCGTGCTCGTCGTTGTGCTGCTCCACGACGGCAGCAAGCGAGCGGGACACGCCCACGCCGTAGCAACCCATGATGAGCGGCTTCTCCTTGCCGTCCTCATCCATAAAGGTGGCACCCATGGCCTCGGAGTACTTGGTGCCCAGCTGGAAGACCTGAGAGACCTCGATGCCGCGGGCAGCGGAGAGCGGCTTGCCGCAGTGCGGGCAGGGGTCGCCGGCGACAACGGTGACCAGATCGGCCCACTCATCGACGGTAAAGTCGCGCTCGGGGCAGGCACCGGTAAAGTGATAATCGACCTCGTTGGCACCGCAGGCCCACTGTTTGGACTCGCGCAGGCTCTCGTCGCAGACCAGACGAATGCCATCGGGCAGGTTAACCGGTCCGATAAAGCCCTTGTGCAGGCCGTTCGCCTGAAGCTCCTCGTCGGTCATCATGCGATAACCCTTGCCAAAGACGTGCTCGGCCTTGCAATCGTTGAGCTCGTGATCGCCCGGAACAATTGCCACGACCGGCTTGCCCTCGGCGTCGATGAGTGCCAGCGACTTGCGCGTGCCGTTCTCGGGGAAACCGAAGAACTTGGCGACGGCCTCGATGGTGCCCATGCCCGGAGTCTCGACCTTGGTGAGTGTACCGTCGCCAGGACCCTCGGTCACAACAACCTTGGTGCTTGCGGCCTCGTCATCGGCAGCGAAGCCGCAATCGTCGCAGTAGACGAGCGAAGCCTCGCCAGCCTCGGCCAAAGCCATGTACTCGACGGAAGTATCGCCACCGATCTCACCGGAGTCGGCAACAACGGGCAGGGCCTTGATATAGCAGCGCTCGCAGATGTTAGCGTAGGCCTGCTTCATCTTGTCATACTCCTCCTGCAGGCTCTCCTGCGTGGCGGAGAAGCTGTAGGCGTCCTTCATGATGAACTCGCGACCGCGCATCAGGCCAAAGCGGGGGCGGAACTCGTCGCGGAACTTATCCTGGATGTGGTAGAGGTTAACGGGTAGCTGCTTGTAGGAGCGCAGCTCATTGCGCACCAGGGCCGTGACGGTCTCCTCGTGCGTGGGGCCCAGGACGAACTCGCGACCGTGACGGTCGTCAAAGCGCACAAGCTCCTTGCCATAGGCGTCGATGCGGCCGGACTCACGCCACAACTCGGCATCGACCATGATAGGCATCATAAGCTCCTGGGCGCCGGCGGCGTCCATCTCGTCGCGCACGATGTTCTCGATCTTGCGAATCGAGCGCCAAGCAAGCGGCAGGTAGGAATATAGACCGGCGGCCTCCTTACGGATCATGCCGGCACGGAGCAGCAGACGGTGGCTGGCGAGCTCAGCGTCCGCCGGATCCTCTTTAAGCGTCGGCGCATAAAGCTTAGACATATACATTGCTCGGGTCATTTATTTCTCCTCAATAAGCTTGTCGACCTCGGCCATAAGCGCGTCGACAATTTGGTCCTCAGCTACTTTACCAATGATCTGGCCATGCGAAAAGAGCAAGGCCTGACCACGTCCGCAAGCAACGCCCAGATCGGCATCAGATGCCTCGCCGGGGCCATTAACGGCACATCCCATCACAGCGATCGAAAGCGGCGCGGAGTAGTTCTTAAGCCGCTCGGTAACCTCCTCGGCAATGGGAATAAGGTTAACCTGGCAGCGGGCGCATGTGGGGCACGAGACAATCTCGGGGCCACGGCGACGCAGGCCCAACGACTGCAGAATACCCCAGGCAACCGGCGGCTCCTCAACCGGATCGGCTGTGAGCGACACACGCATGGTGTCGCCAATGCCTTCGGAAAGCAAGATACCCAAGCCTACAGAGCTCTTGATGGTGCCCTGGAGCTTGGTCCCCGCCTCCGTCACGCCCAGGTGAAGCGGAACGTGGGGAATCTCACGCGACAGGGCTCGATAGGTATCAAGCGTCGTTTGCACGCTATGGGCCTTGGCCGAAAGCACAATGTTCGTAAAACCGCGGTCCTCAAAGTGCTTGACGAAGCGCTCGCTCGACATCACGAGCTTTTCGGGCTGCGTGAGGTCGTCGCGCTCGGCGATATCCTGCTCGAGCGAACCGGCATTGACGCCGATACGAATCGCGCACCCAGCGGCGCCCGCGGCATCGATCACGGCATCGACCTTAGCCCAATCGCCGATATTGCCGGGATTGATGCGAAGCTTGGCGGCACCAGCCTCGACGGCGCCGATGGCGAGCTTATGGTTAAAGTGAATATCGGCGACGATCGGCACCGGAGACTCGGCACAGATGGTGCGGAAACCCTCAAGCGCGGCCTCGGTGGGCACGCTCACACGCACGATATCGCAGCCAGCCTGCGCCAACGCGCACACTTGCGCAAGCGTTGCCTGGGCGTCAGCGGTATCGGTGCAGGTCATGGATTGGACCACCACCGGCGCGCCGCCACCGATCTGCACACCGCCCACATGCACGGGGCGCGTCAACTCGCGAGGCAAAGGATGGGATAAAGACAATCCAAACACTCCCCTACAGGATAAATCGAAGGACGTCGGAACGAAGCATATAGACAAACAGCAGCGCAAAGAGCGCGATGCCCACATAGCTCACAATCGTCTGGACCTTGAGCGGAAGCTCGCGGCCAGCAAACTTTTGAATGATCTCGATGACCAGCTTGCCGCCATCGAGTGGTGGGATGGGCAGCAGGTTCATAAAGCCAAGCGAGAACGAAATGAGGGCGGCAAACGAAAGGAACGTGGCAGGGCCGGCAGCAGCAGCCTGTGAGGACATAACGCTAATGCCCACGATCGAAGAAGACTGATCGAGAATCTCCATCGTATGCTGCGGCTGGAGCAGGCGCATCACGCCCTCCGCCGTCTGCACGACATAGGAGAACGAAAGGCGAGCCGACGTGATGGGGTCTAAACGGACCACCTGCGTAGAGGCATACACACCTAGGCGCTCGTCCTCTTTGAGCGCAACCGAGGTCGAATGCTGCTTGCCGTCGCGCTCATACTCAATGGCGATATCGTCCTTACCGGCGGCCTTGCCGATGGCATCGTAAACGTCCATCCAGGTAGAGCACGATACTCCGTCAACCGAAAGTATCGCGTCGCCGCCCTCGATACCCGCCTTGGCGGCAATAGACCCCTCGTCAACCTGACCGATCAAGTTGGTATCCATCGGCACGGTGACACCCGCAATAGAGTAGATGCTCATAAGCAGCAAAAAGCCCGTCAGGATATTGACGAGAATGCCCGCGAGCAGCATAAAGGCGCGCTTGAGAAAACCCTGGCCCAGATAGGTATGCGAACGCTCTTGCGCAAGGAACTCGGCTTCGCCGCACGGCAGCTCCCACACATCGCCCTCGGTAGTCGCATGCTCTCGATCGAAACGGCGGCCGTCAAAGGTGGTGTAACCCGCCGCGTCTCGCGGCAGCGTCTGATACTTGGTGGGATAGTAGCTCGGCGAGGGCTTCTCCCCTTCCTCATACCAAGGCGCGATAGAGCCCCAACCCAAGAGCAAGGCGCATGCCTCGAGCACAACCTCCTCGGATAGCTCGAGCTCGACAGCAAGGTCGGCCACGGTCACGCGACCATGACGATAGATAGCCGCGAGCACGCGATCGGCGCAGGAGACATCGGTCGGATCCATACCGCAGATGGCAGCGTAGCCACCCAGCAGCAGCGGGGTCACGCCAAACTTGGTTCCAATGCGACGCGACGTGTAATGGATGTCAAAGCGGCACGGCAGGCCCAAAAAGAACTCGGTCACACGGACGCCGCAGGCACGCGCCGCCAAAAAGTGGCCGCCCTCGTGCAAAAACACGAGGACGGAAAGCATCAGCAGGCCCCAAAAGACCGATGAGAGAACGCTCAGAACAGTATCCATAAAACGAAAAAGCAATCCTTATGGGTTAGGAACGGGTTGCGGCGAGCACCTGCGCAGCCTTTTCACGCGCCCACGCATCGATGTCGCGAAGCTGCTCAAACGAATCGACCGCCTGCATATCGTGGGCATCCATGCAGGATTCCACAATGCGATCGATATCGGTAAAGCTGCAGCCATCGTGCAGGAAGGCATCGACGGCGACCTCGTTGGCGGCATTGAGCACGCACGGCATGGTGCCACCCGTCTTGCCGGCACGTTCGGCCAGTGCCAGACAGCGGAAGGTATCCATGTCGGCAGCATCAAACGTGAGCTGCCCCAGCTCGCGGAAATCGATACGAGGCGCCGGGGTATCCCAACGCTCGGGATACGAGAACGCGAACTGGATGGGAATACGCATGTCGGAAGCACCGAGATGCGCCATCACGGAGCCGTCGGCAAACTCGACCATAGAGTGAATCTTGGACTGACACTGCACGACCACGTTAATGAAATCGAGGTCGCAGTTAAACAGATGCATGGCCTCAATGCGCTCCAGGCCCTTGTTCATGAGGGTGGCGGAGTCGATGGTGATCTTGGCACCCATGGCCCACGTGGGATGTGCGAGGGCATCGGCACGCGTCACGCGATCTAGCTCGTCGCGCGTGCGGCCAAAGAACGGACCGCCCGAGCAGGTGAGCCAAATACAATGAGCCTCGCGCGGGTTCTCCCCCAGATAGCACTGGTAGATGGCGGAGTGCTCAGAGTCGACTGGAATAAGCTGGCCCGGTTGCGCCAACGGCATAAGCAAGTCGCCACCGACGACGAGGGACTCCTTGTTGGCAAGGGCAAGACGCTTATTCGAGGTCAAGGCCGCATGGCTCGCCTCGAGACCGGCGGCGCCCACAATAGCAACGAGCACGCAGTCGACATCGTCGCGACGCGCGAGCTCGCAAACCGCCTGCGCGCCAACGCCGAGCTTCGTTCCCTCGGGCAACTCCTGCAGCACGGCGTCATCGCCATGAGCGACATCGGCCACGGCAACCGCCGGAACCGAGAACTCGCGGGCAGCGGCAACGAGCTCGGAGGTACTGGAGTTAACGGACAGCGCCGTCACCTGCAGGCGATCGGCATGCTGACGGCACACATCGAGTGCCTGGGTGCCGATAGAGCCCGTACAACCCAGGATGGCAACACGGAGGCGTCCATCGGGGCCATACGTCGTCTGGAATGACATTACAGCACGCCTCCGATCATCAAAAGCAGCTGAGCGGTAATGCAGCCAAAGATAAGCGAGTCGCTACGGTCGAGCATGCCGCCATGGCCCGGGATAAGGTTGCCGGAATCCTTGACGCCCACGCCACGCTTGATGCGCGACTCGATAAGGTCGCCGATAACGCCCAAAATGGACACGACCACGCCGCACAGCAGCGCATAGGGCAGGCTGAGCTTGTAGAAGTGCGTCGCCCACAGAATGAGCCAAATCAAAACCGAGCCCAGGATGCCGCCGACAAACCCCTCCCAGCTCTTTTTGGGAGAGATCTTGGGAACCATCTTGTGCTTGCCGATACGGCTGCCCACAATGTAGGCAAACGAATCGGAGACCCAAAGGGACGCGCAAACGCCCACTGAAAGCAGGGCGCCGGCAAAACCGGGCACGGCATCGCGCAGCAGCACGATAGCCGACAGCATAAAGCCAGTGTAGATGGGACCCATGAGCGTCACGGCCACATCAGAGATGCGGGTACGCGGCGACCAGACATACCAAATGCCCACAGCGAGCATCAGGGCAAAAAGCAGGGCATTCAGCAACATCGAATCGCCCAACGCCGACAGCGGAAAGAGTACGGCGGCAGCGATACCCATGCGCTCGTTAGCCATCTTGCCATCGAGCCTCGTCATACGGAAAAACTCATAACAGCACAGACCGCTCATGACGGAAACAAAGATGGCCGTGGGCACGATACCCAAAACCAGGCACAGGATAAAGACAACGGCGTAGACGATACCGGCGGCGGCACGGGTAATAAAGCCCGCCAGCCACGAACCGGAACCGCTCTTCGCTGCAGGCGCTCCCGCAGTGGCAGCTTTACGCGCAGGCGTCTTGGGAGCAGATGCCTTGGGACGATCGGACACGATTAAGCCTCCTCGGTCTTGCTCAGTCCACCAAACCTACGGTCACGGCCCTGATAGGCCAAAATGGCGTCGACAAGGCCCCAACGATCAAAGTCGGGCCAATAGGTATCGGTGACGTAGAACTCGGAATAAGCTACCTGCCACAGCAGATAGTTCGAAAGGCGCAGCTCACCAGAGGTGCGAATCACAAGCTCAGGATCGGGAAGACCGGCGGTATAGAGGTGGGAAGCCACCATGTCGTCATCAATTGCGGCAGGATCGATCTTACCGGCGGCAACGTCGAGTGCGATCTGACGGACAGCGCGGGTAATCTCGGCACGCGCGCCGTAGTTGACGGCAAGCGCCAGCGTCATACCGGTGTGATCGGCGCACTCGGCAAGACCGCGTTCAAAAACGTCGCGGGTCTTCTTGGGCAGCGCGGAAATATCACCCAAAAAGACAACACGCACGTTTTCGCGCTTCAGAAGCGGCAGCTCGTCGATGAACGTCTTGGCAAACAGGTGCATCAAGACGTTGACCTCATGCTGCGGGCGGTTCCAGTTTTCGGTAGAAAACGCATAGGCCGAAAGCACGTCGACGCCCAGACGCACGCAGGCGGTAATAATCTCACGAAGGGAGACGATACCCGCCTTGTGGCCCTCGGTGCGTGCAAGACCGCGCGATGTGGCCCAACGACCATTGCCGTCCATGATGCACGAGATATGGTGCGGAATGTTATTGAGGTCAAGGTCGGAAAAACCGACGCCCGCAGGGGCGTCGGCAAAGTACTCGACCAGTTTATGCTCGTCGTATTGCACCTTAGATCTCCATGACCTCGGCTTCTTTTTCCTTCAGAAGCTCCTCGACCTTGGCGACATACTCATCGGTGTGCTTCTGGACCTTGGCCTGCTCGCGACGGACATCGTCCTCGGTGAGCTCCTCATCGCGCTCAAGCTTGTTGTTGAAGTCGCGACGGATGTTACGGATAGACACCTTGGCCTGCTCGGCGTACTCGCGGCACTCCTTGACGAGCTCGCGACGGCGCTCCTCGGTGGGAGCCGGGAACGGCAGACGAACGACGGTGCCATCGGAGTTGGGGGTAATACCCAGATCGGAAGCGCCGATGGCCTTGACGATAGCGTTGATGAGTGCCTTGTCCCACGGCTCGATGAGCAGCATGTGGGCCTCGGGGGTCTTGACGGCGGCAACCTGCGTGACCGGCGTGGGAACACCGTAATAATCGACGGTGATGTCGGACAGAATGTTGGCATTGGCGCGGCCGGTACGGACCTTGGAGAAGTTATGCTTGAGGGACTCGAGCGACTTGTCCATATGGGCGGTGATGTTCTCTGCCATGCTTAATCCTCCTGATAGACGAGCGTGCCGACGGGCTCACCCGAAAGCGCGCGCTTGACGGTGTCCTCGCCATCGATGTTGAGGACCAAAATCGGCATACGGTTATCCTGGCACAGTGCCGTAGCCGTGGAATCCATAACCTGCAGACCGCGGACGAGCACCTCGTGATAGGTAATCTTGTCAAAACGGACGGCATCGGCGCACTTGACGGGATCCTTATCGTAGATGCCGTCAACCTTGGTGGCTTTAATCAGAATCTCGGCGCCGATCTCGCACGCACGAAGAGCCGCGGCGGTGTCGGTCGTAAAGTACGGATTGCCCGAACCGGCGGCAAAAATAACGACGTTGCCCTTGGAAAGGTGGTTGATGGCGCGACGGCGAATATAGGGCTCGCAGATCTCGTTCATCTGGATAGCGCTCATCACGCGGCAGGGAACATCGTTATGCTCGAAGGCATCCTGCAGGGCGAGCGCGTTCATAACGGTTGCCAGCATGCCCATGTAGTCGGCCTGAGCACGCTCCATGCCACCGGCAGCGCCTGCCATGCCGCGGAAAATATTGCCGCCGCCGACAACGACGCCGACCTCATGGCCAACGGCGAGCAGCTCCTTGACCTGCTTAGCAAGATGGTCGGTAACCTTGGGGTCGATGCCATATTGGCCGTCGCCCATCAGCGCTTCGCCGGAAAGCTTAAGAAGCACGCGTTTATATCGGATGTCGGACAAAGCGATCCTCCTTTAGATTGAACTCTCAACATTCTATCAAAGGCTCTAAGAAGAGCCATGAAAAAGCAGGCTGTGAGTAAAACCCACAGCCTGCTCATTACCAGCTACAAGAGCTTATTTACTCGCCACGGACCAGACGGTCAAAGGCAACGACGGTAATGGTGTCGCCGAGCTCCTTGGAGACCTGCTCAGCGTACTTCTTGATGGTGAGGGAGCTGTCCTTGATGAACTCCTGCTCGGTGAGCACGGACTGCTTGTAGAACTTCTCCAGACGGCCGACAGCCATCTTCTCTTGGATAGCCTCGGGCTTACCGGACTCGGCAGCCTGAGCCATGTAGATCTGCTTCTCGTGCTCGACGGTCTCGGCCGGAACCTGATCGCGGGTAGCGCAGATCGGGGCGACGGCGGCAACCTGAAGGGCAACGTCGTGAGCGAAGGTCTTGAAGGACTCAGCCTGAGCGGTCTCGGCCTTCTCGAAGGCGAACTCGACGAGGACGCCGATCTTACCACCCATGTGGATGTAAGAAGCGAGCGCGCCGTTCTCAGCCTTGCGAGCAGCGAAGCGGGAGATCTTCATGTTCTCGCCCATGATGTGAATCATCTCGGTGAGCTCGGAGGAAACGGTCTCCTCGCCCATCGGCTTCTCGAGCAGAGCGTCGACGTCAGCAGGCTCGGTGGTAGCGACAACCTCAGCGACCTTGGAAGCAAAGCCGGTGAACTTGGCGTTGGAGCCAACGAAGTCGGTCTCGCAGGAGAGCTCGAGCAGAGCGCCGGTCTTGCCATCCTCGGAGACGAACGCGGCGACAGCGCCCTCGTTGGTCTCACGGCCAGCCTTCTTGGCAGCCTTGGCAAGGCCGTTCTTACGCAGAACGTCGACAGCGGCGTCCATGTCGCCGTCAGCCTCGACGAGAGCCTTCTTGCACTCCATCATCGGGGAGTCGGTCATCTCGCGGAGATGCTTGACCATAGCGGCGGTAATCTGGGCCATTGTGGTTCCTTTCAAAGAGATGAAAAAGAATTAACTAAGACTGATTTACTCGGCCTTGGGCTCAGCGGCCATCTCGGCCTCGGAGACCTGCTCCTTGCCGGAGCCAGCGAGGCAGGCGTCAGCCATGAGCTCGCACATAAGGGTGACAGCGGAGATAGCGTCATCGTTGCAGGGGATGCCGTACTCGACCTCGTCGGGATCGGAGTTGGTGTCGATCAGAGCGACGACGGGGATGTTCAGGCGCTGAGCCTCCTTGATGGCGTTCTCCTCGCGCTTGGTGTCGATGACGAAGAGAGCCTGGGGCAGACCCTTCATGTCGCGGGCGCCACCGAGGTTGGTCTGGAGCTTGGTGAGCTCCTTGCCGAGCACAGCCTGCTCCTTCTTGGGCAGAACAGCCATGCGGCCGTCCTCGACCATGGCCTCGAGCTCCTCCATGCGGTTAATGCGGGAACGGATGGTGACGAAGTTGGTCAGCATACCGCCGAGCCAACGCTGGTTGATGTAAGGCATGTTGGCGCGCTCAGCAGCGTTCTTGACGGCCTCCTGAGCCTGCTTCTTGGTGCCGACGAACAGCACGTTGCCACCCTTAGCGACGTTCTTGACGAAGGTGTAGGCCTGGTCGGCGTCGAGGATGGTCTGCTTGAGGTCGAGGATGTAGATGCCGTTGCGCTCACCGAAGATGAACGGCTTCATCTTGGGGTTCCAGCGACGGGTCTGGTGACCGAAGTGGCAGCCGGCCTCGAGCAGGGTGCGGATATTAATCTTGGTAGCCATGTTAAACCTCCTGTGGTTTGCCTCCGCGCGGGGTCATCCTCCAAAACCAACCCGGACATGTGCTACCAAAGCCCGGGCACCACGGTATGAAGTAGCCGCGCGTGCGTGATAAAAACATGTTGCCGTGAAGCAACCCGATGAATGATAGCAGGAATGCATCTTCCTGCCAACCCGCAATCAAAACCACACACCTGAGTGCGGCGCGAGACGTCCCAGCCACTATTCGCCGCGGGGATGGGCTTGAGCCACGGCACGTTTGAGCCGATCGGGTGTGAGATGCGTGTAGATCTGCGTCGTGGACAGGCTCGCATGACCCAGCAGCTCTTGAACCGAGCGCAGGTCCGCACCGCCCTCGAGCAAGTCGGTCGCAAAGGTATGGCGCATCGCATGCGGGGCGATGTCGGCCGGAATGCCGGCGAGCGTCGCCAGCGTATGGAACCGCCGCCTGAGCATGGCGGCACTCATGCGATTGCCGCGCGCCGATATAAGCAGCGGATGCGGCCCGGTAGCGAGGTCACGGCGCTTTGTCTGAGCGAGCAACTCCGGCCTCCCCTCCTCAATATAGAGACGCGTCGCCTCGAGCGCACGACGATACAGAGGGACGATACGTTCTTTGCTCCCCTTGCCCCACAGGCGCAACGTGCGTTCGGACCAAGCGATGGACTCCACATTGAGTGCTGCGAGCTCAGAGATACGAGCACCCGAGGCATAGAGCAGCTCGAGCATCGCCGCATCGCGCAGTCCCGCGGGCGTCGAGGTATCAGGCGTCTTGAGCAGCGCCTCGACCTGCTTGGTCGTAAGGACGCCCGGCAGGTCACGCGGCAGCTTGGGCGATGCGATCGCCGAGACCGCATCGCCCTCGACAATCCCCTCGGCAGCCATCCAGCGATAGAGAGATCGGATAGCCGACAGGTGCGCCGCAAGCGTTCGGGGAGCCACCTGCTCACGCGAAAGCTCAGCAAGATAGCGACGAATGGTGCGCACGTCGGCAGCGAAAGCATCAATATCCTCGCGCTCGCACCAGGCAGCAAAGCGCTCCAGTCGCGAGGCATAGGCCGTCACCGTATTGGGAGACAGCCCCTCGACACGCGCTATATAAGCGATAAACGAGTCGACGGTATCGTAAAGGTCAAAGGCTATGACCGTTCGCCCCCAAACAGGTCGGGGCGCGTCACCAGGTAAGCGTCAAGGGCTTCGATCGCGCGGTCGGCGTAGGCCTGGTAGCGATCACGCTTGCTGCGGCGCTTGCCGTCCTCGAGCGGCGGCACCAAGCCAAAGTTGACGTGCATGGGCTGATAGCCCACGGTGGCAGGATCGGTCGCATAGCCCACGAGCGCACCCAGGGCGCCCACACGCGGCAACTCGACGCCCGCGGCACCGATAGCCTCGGCATAGGTGTTGAGCGCCGCGAGCAGACCTGTCGCCACGGCTTCCATGTACCCCTCGGTGCCGGTGATCTGACCGGCCAGGCGCACGCCGGTACCGGGCACGGCAAAGGTGCCATCGAGCACGTGCGGGGCGTCGACAAAGGTATTGCGGTGCATGACACCGTAGCGGAAGAACTCAGCGTTCTCCAGGCCCGGCACCATATGGAAGACGCGCTTCTGCTCGCCAAAGGTCAGGTTGGTCTGGAAGCCCACCAGGTTATAGGCGGTCTTCTCCTTGTTCTCGGCACGCAGCTGAATCGCCGCCCAAGGGCGACGTCCGGTACGCGGGTCGGTGAGGCCGACGGGCTTCATGGCGCCAAAGCGAATGGCGTCCTTGCCGGTGCGCGCAACCTCCTCGGCAGGCTGGCAGGCCTGGAACAGATCGCCGCCCTCAAAGTCCTTGAGCACCACGCGGTCGGCCGTGGTGAGCGCCTCGATAAAGGCCTCGTACTCCTCCTTGTTGAGCGGAGCGTTGAGATAGTCGCCGCTCCCCTGCTCCTCGTAGCGCGACTGCGAAAACAGCACGTCCATATCGAGCGTGGAGGCATCGACGATCGGCGCCGCGGCATCGAAGAACGCAAGGGCGTCGCCACCGACGAGCTTCATGACCTCTTCGCTCAGCGCCGGTGAACACAGCGGGCCCGCGGCAATGACCACGTGGCCCTCGGGGATCTGGGTGACCTCGCCGTGAACGACCTCGATATTGGGGCGGGCGGCAACCTCAGCCTCGACGAGCTCGGAGAATGTAACACGGTCGACCGCCAGGGCGCCACCAGCGGGAACAGCAGCGCGATGAGCGCAGTCGAGCAGCACCGAGCCCATACGCTCAAGCTCGGCCTTTAGCAAACCAGCCGCGGAATCCGGACGGGTCGACTTAAACGAATTGGAGCAGACGAGCTCTGCCAGGTGATCGGTATGGTGAGCCGGGGAGCTCACCTGGGGGCGCATCTCGCACAGCTTTACGGCAAACCCGCGGTCTGCCAGCTGGATCGCGCATTCCGAACCCGCCAGACCGCCACCGATAACCGTCACCTGATCGAACTGCATCTGCAAACACCTTTCTAATTGACACGTTTTCCATTGTGACCGAAGGGCGTCTGGGCGTGAAGGGCAAACTTGGAGGGCGCATACCTTCCATCCATCATGCGCTCGATAAGGCCCTCGAGTTCAAGCGAACCCAAGAGTTTGAGTACGCCGACAGCATCGAGTGAGACGAGCGCCGCGATGTCGTCGACCTTGAGCGGAGAGGCGATGAGCGCATGCATCACGGTCTGCTGTATTGGATTCAGGTCGGCAATGCCGGGAGCATCGGGGCGCGAGTAGCGCAGGGTGCCGTATATGCGAGAGATAGCCATCTCGATGGACTCCTCGTCGACAATGCAGCAGGCACCGTTCGCAATGAGGTAATTCGTGCCACGCGACTCGGGCGATAGGATCGACCCCGGCACGGCAAGAAGTTCGCGCCCCAAATCCATAGCAGCCTCGGCTGTAGAAAACGTCCCAGAAGGCATACCCGCCTCGGATACAAAGAGGGCTTGCGACAGGGCCGCGATCACGCGATTGCGGCGCGGGAAGGCGAACTTGCGCGGACCCATGCCCCACGGAGAGATCGACACGACCGCGCCACCCGTATCGAGCGTGCGAGTAATAAGCCCCGCGCTCGAACGCGGGTAGACCACGTCGGCGCCCGTCCCCAGCACCACGACGTGTTTGCCGCCGGCGTTGACCGCAGCCCAACCCGAGGCCTGGTCACAACCGACCGCGCCGCCCGAAACTACCGTCACCCCCGCATCAACCGCCACCTTCGCCGCAAGCTCTGCCACGGCAAGGCCATATGGCGAGGCCTTGCGCGCGCCGATGATGGAGAGCGCGGGCGTCGAAAGCACCTCGGGGTTGCCGCGCACATAGAGCGTCTGGGGTACATCAGATAGCTCCAAAACGCTCTCGGGATACAACGCATCACCTGGATGCAGCTCGAAGGTCCCCTCAGCTATCATTGGTCCCTCCTTCCCTGGTACATCGCCGCCTCGAGCACGTGGTCCTGCGTCACTTGCTCGCTCTCGGCGACGTCAGCGATTGTACGCGCGATACGCACCAGGCGTACGATGCCGCGGCCCGTGAGATGCGTGCGTTTGGATAGGCCGAGTACGCATTTCTCGGCAGCATCATCGAGCTCGAAGGTCGAAACGACGCCGTCAATGGACCGCGTCTCGTCATCCTCGGCCTCGGCATCCGCATCGTCCATACGGGACTCGCGCCAGGCGCGAAAGGCACGACCGCGCACAACGTAGTCACGTAACTCGGCCGACGACATACCCTCCGCACCCTCGATAATCACTTGAGGGTCGGGACGGGTCACATCGATCATCATGTCGATACGGTCGGCCAAGGGACCGCGCAGTTTAGACCGATAGCGCTCGACCATCGCCGCCGAGCAGCGACACGGTACCTCGCGATCGCCCAAAAAGCCGCAGGGGCAGGGATTGCTCGCAGCCAGCAGCTGAAAGCGCGACGGGAAGGTAAAGGCCCCGTCGACGCGTACGATCCTCACATAGCCGCGCTCGATAGGCTGTCTGAGCGTCTGCAGCACACCCGTGGGAAACTCGGCAAGCTCGTCCAAAAAGAGCACGCCGCCATGAGCAAGGCTGATCTCACCCGGGTGCACCGGGCGCCCGCCGCCAATGAGGCCAGCCGTTGAAATACTGTGATGGGGGCTTCGAAACGGCCGATGACCTGCCAATAAGCCATCAATGTTCTCACCCAAAACCGAATGGATGCACAGCGCCTCTTGTTGATCCTCGAGAGAAAGCTCGGGCAAAATGCCCGTCATGCGCCGCGCAAGCATGGTCTTGCCCGAACCGGGCGAGCCGATCATGAGCAGGCCGAGCTCGCCGGCTGCCGCAAGCGCCATGCCACGTTTGGCGACCTCCTGCCCCAGCACGTCGGCATAGTCGAGCTCGGGCTCAAAGGTCGCCTCGACGCCCTCGGAATCCAAGTAGTGCCGCGCGGCATCGCCCATGCCATGGGCAAGCTGAGACAAATGATCGATGAATCCACAATCCACGCCCGCGAGTGGCACATGCTGGTCGGACCTGCCGGCGATAAAAGACAGCCCCATGTCGCGAGCCAATAGCTGAAACGCTACCTCGCCCTTGACAGGAAGCACCGTACCGTCCAAGCCGAGCTCGCCGGCGATAAGGCAGCGATCGAGGTTATCACGGGGAATCTGCCCATCGGCCGCCAGAACCGCGATGGCGATGGGCAGATCAAAGCCGCTACCGGTCTTGCGAATATCGCCGGGCGCCAGGTTGACCGTAATGCCCGAGCGTGGGATCTCGAACCCGGCGGAACGCATCGCGCAGCGAATACGACCGCGTGACTCCATCACCTCCATACTCGGAATACCGAGCATCTGAATGCCCGGAACGCCACCGGCAAGCGAGACCTCGACCGTGACGGGAATCGCCTCGACGCCGCGGATGCAGGCCGCGTGAACGGCAAACGTCTCGAACGCCATCACGACACCTGCCAATCGAACGCGTTGTACTGGTGCTCGATCTCGGCGATATGCCCGCCGCGGATGGTGACACCCACGGCATCGAAGCGAATCGCCTTGAGCGGATAATGCTCCATAAGATAGCAGCTTGCGATGCGGCGGTAGCGGCGTTGCTTTTGGGCGTCCACGGCCTCCTCGGGAAAGACCCGCGTGGTGCAATCCAGGGCGACGCGTCTCGTCTTGACCTCGGCCATCACAACGACATCGTCGAGCTCATCGAGCAGCACCAGATCGGCTTCACCCTCAATGCAACGATAGCCCTGCTCCAACAAGGTGTATCCACGCTCGTTAAAGTAATCGATGGTGATCAGCTCGCCCAGCATGCCGAGCTCGCGGGGACTGAGCCCCTTGATAAACTCGGGCGTAATCGCCCCGCAGTCGAGCTCGCCGTCTTCCCAGCGCTCCTTGAGTTGCTGCGTCTTGCTCTTTTTGCTTGCGGCACACATGGGGTCTCCTTTCCCGCACACTGCATTGCCCCGATGATGAGGGCACCTTTCATGCGGGTAAGTACCGGAAGCAAACCAATAGCTGACCAAATGCCGACAAAAAACGGACCGTACGCAACACTCACGTTGCACACGGCCCGCTACCAGCAGGTTTATAAAACGCCAGAGGTCCCTGTCTCCACAATTGACCTAGAAAAGACGCTCAGTCTGCAGAAAGTTTCCGCAAAAGCTCACGCGGTGCAGCGGACAAAGTCCATGTTTGCGAATCGCCTCGATGTGCTCGGGGCTTGCGTAGCCCTTCGACTCGGCTAGATGATACTCGGGGTACTCGGCGTCGTACTCGACCATCATCTCGTCACGCGTGACCTTGGCCATGATGGACGCCGCGGCGATGCAGGCGATTTTGGCATCGCCCTTCACCACGTCGCGCTCGTTGGGAACGGCGCCCAAGGGGTTGCCATCCATGAGGACGCAGTCGGGTTCAAGTCCCGTATCGGCCACGGCGCCCGCAACGGCAGCGCGAATGGCGCGGGCCATGCCCATCTCATCGATATCCTTCGGCGCAATATGGCAAAAACCGATCGCCGTCGCCACCTCGGCAATCTTCACTGAGAGCAACTCTCGGCGCGCCGGCGTGAGCTTTTTGGAATCGTTGATACCCCAAACGTGCGGCTCCATAGGAAGACAGACGGCGCACACCGTCAAAGGACCGGCCACCGATCCGCGACCCACCTCGTCGACACCAACGACCACGCCATCCCCACCGAGCTCGTGCATCAGCTCGTACATGCCGTTGACGCGCTCGCGCTCGGCAAGTTCCTTGGCATGGCGCTTAAGAGCGCGCTCGCAAGCCTTGATCACTTGCTGGCGCGGATCCTCACGATAATGCTCCACGAGGGCGGGGATCTCCTCAAACGTGGCGCTCGCCAGCTCGCCGGCAACCTGCGATGCCGAAACCGAACTCGTCATGTTGGCCATATCGGGGCCTCCTTGCATGCAAATCAGATAAAAAGAAGGGCCACCCGAAGGTGACCCTTTTGTCCAAACGAGTGGACAGACGCTGCGATCTTCTTAGCGCTTCTCGGGGATGCGAGCAGCCTTGCCCACCTTGTCGCGGAGGTAGTACAGCTTGGCGCGACGGACGCGACCATGACGGACGACCTCGAGCTTGGCGATCTTGGGGCTGTGAAGCGGGAAGGTACGCTCAACACCGACACCGAAGGAAATCTTGCGGACGGTGAAGGTCTCACGGGCACCGGCGCCGGCCATGCGGATGACGTCACCCTGGAAAACCTGGATGCGCTCGCGGTCGCCTTCCTTAATGCGGTAGTGGACCTTGACGTTGTCGGCAACGCGGACCTGCGGGATGTCCTCGCGGATCTGCTGACGCTCGATTGCGCGGATGTAATCCATGTGCAATTCCTTACTCTTCTAGAGGTGCCGTACCACCTTGGCCGGCACGTAGTTGAACAAACGTATACGAGTATACACGCGCGGGTTTCTGCTGCAAGAACAATTTTTTACGCAGACAAAAAGACAAAACCCGCACATGATAACCGCCCGCCTCACGAATGAGGCGGGCGGCATGAAGGGGGCTACGCTAGGCGTCTATACCCAAAACGTTAGGCGGAGCGCTTCGCCTCGAGCTTGGCCTGGGCGGCAGCCAGGCGTGCGAGGGGCACGCGGTAGGGCGAGCAGGACACGTAGTCCACGTCGGCCACGTTAAACAGGCCCTTGATGGACTTGGGGTCGCCGCCGTGCTCGCCGCACACACCAAAGTGCATTTCGGGGTTGGTGGCTCGGCCCTTCTCGACAGCCATGCGCACCAGCTCGAGCACCGCCGAGTCGATGGTCTCGAAGGGATTGTCCTTCAAGATCTTCTTATGCATGTACAGCGGGATGAACTTAGCCTCGGCGTCGTCACGCGAGAAACCGAAGGTCGTCTGGGTGAGGTCGTTGGTGCCAAAGCAGAAGAAGTCTGCGTGATGGGCGATCTCGTCGGCGACCATACAGGCGCGCGGCAGCTCGAGCATCGTGCCCACGGGAATATTGAGCTCGACGCCCTCTTCGTCAGAAACCTCGGCGATCACGCGTTCGATAACCTCGCGGGTCTGGACATGCTCGGCCGTGATGGAAACGAGCGGAACCATGATCTCGGGGCGCGGATCGACGCCTTCCTTGATAAGACGGGCAGCAGCCGTGGCAACGGCGCGAACCTGCATGAGCGGCAGATCGCTAAAGACGACGGACAGGCGCACACCGCGTAGGCCGAGCATCGGGTTGGACTCGACCATGCCGTCGATACGACGCAGGCGGGCGCGCAGGACGGCAAGCTCTTTCTCGCTGGCGCCAGCGGCTTCCTTCTTGGTGATGGCGACCTCGAGCTCGCGAGGATTATCCAGGAACTCATGAAGCGGCGGATCGAGCAGGCGGACGACCACATCGCGACCGGACATGGTCTTGAACATCGCCAGGAAGTCCTCGGTCTGAACCTTGAGCAGGTCGGCCAGGGCCTGCTGCTTCACGGCCTCATCGACAGACAGGATAAAGCTCTGGATGATGTTCTTGCGATCGCCCAGGAACATGTGCTCGGTGCGGCACAGGCCAATAGCCTCGGCGCCAAACTCGAGGGCAAGCTCGGCATCCTCGGGATTGTCGGCGTTGACGCGCACATGGTTGGCATGACCACAGGTCTCGTCCAGGCGAATCTCGTCGGCCCAGGACAGGATAGTGTCCAGGTCGCCGGTAAGCTCGGCGGAGACCAGGTCGACGGGACCGTCGACGACGATGCCCTGGGTGCCGTCGATGGAGATGACATCGCCCTCGTGCAATACGCGGTCGCTGCCCTCGATGCGCACGACCTTCTCAGCCGCGTCGATGTGGAAGCGCTCGACGCCGCAGACGCAGGGCGTGCCCATGCCGCGGGCGATAACGGCGGCATGGCTCGTCTTGCCACCGTGGCTGGTCAGGATACCCTCGGCGGCAACCATGCCCTTCAGGTCATCGGGATTGGTCTCCCAGCGAACCAGGATAACCTTGTGACCCTCGTTGGCGCGCGCGACGGCGTCATCGCTCGAGAACACGACCTCGCCCACGGCGGCACCGGGGCTGGCGTTAAGACCGCTGGCCAGCGCCTCGTACTTCTTGGAGGCGTCAAACTGCGGGTGCAGAAGCTGGTCGAGCTGAGCGGGATCGATGCGGCTCACGGCCTCCTCGCGAGTGATCAGGCCCTCGTCGACCATTTCGATGGCGATGCGCAGGGCGGCGGTGGCAGTGCGCTTGCCCACGCGAGTCTGGAGCATCCAGAGCTTACCCTGCTCGATGGTGAACTCGATGTCGCACATGTCGCGATAGTGATCCTCGAGCGTCAGGAACACGCGCTCGAGCTCCTCACCTGCGGACTCGAGGCCCGGGGTGGCCTTGAGGTCGGCGATGGGCTCGGTGTTGCGGATGCCGGCGACAACGTCCTCGCCCTGGGCGTTAACCAAAAAGTCACCGTAGAACTCCTTGGTGCCGTCGGCCGGGTTGCGCGTAAAGGCGACGCCGGTCGCGGAGGTCTCACCCTTATTGCCAAAGGCCATGGCTTGGACGTTGACGGCAGTACCGAGCTCGTCGGAGATGCCGTGCTGTTTGCGGTAGATGCAGGCGCGCTCGTTCATCCAGCTGCCAAAGACGGCCTGGATGGCAAGACGCAGCTGAAGCTCAGGATCGTGCGGGAAGACGGGCTTGCCGTCGGCGACCTCGAGCTCGGGATACAGGGCGGCCTCGACGTTCTCGGAGAAGATGCCCTTGAAGGTCTCGACGAGCTCCTGCAGATCCTCGGCCGAAAGCTCGGAGTCGACGCGGACTCCAGCGACCAGGCGGGCCCGGGTCAGGGCATTCTCGAATAGGTCGGCGTCAACGCCCATGACAACGTTGGAGAACATCTGGATAAAGCGACGGTAGCTATCCCAGGCAAAGCGCGGGTTCTGCGTCTGCGCGATGAGACCCTGAACGGAGTCGTCGTTGAGGCCCAAGTTGAGAACCGTGTCCATCATGCCGGGCATGGAAAACGGAGCACCCGAGCGAACCGACACGAGCAGCGGATCATTGTCGTCACCGAGCTTCTTGCCACAGCGGGCCTCGAGGTCGGCCTCGGCGGCAACGATCTCATCGAGTGCGCCTTCGGGCCACACGTTGCCGGCACCGGAGTACTCGACGCAAGTCTGGCAGGTAATGGTAAAGCCACCGGGAACCGGCAGGCCGATGCGGCTCATCTCGGCAAGGTTTGCGCCCTTGCCGCCAAGCACGAAGTTCATGGACTTGTCGCCCTCAGTGACACAGGTGCCCTGGGCGTCGGTTCCAAAACGGTAAACCCTCTTGCAATCGCTCACGATAC
>DAWDYI010000036.1:23837-24017 GCA_052344885.1 Collinsella aerofaciens | reverse complement strand
GCCGGAGAGCACTTAATGTGCTCTCCGTGCGAGCAGGACTGTCCGAGCAGGCGACTTCGCATGCCGCCGGGCAGCCGGGGCCGACACCCCACCCAAAGTTTTTCAAAAAAGTTGTTGACGCGCGCGTAACGACTCGTCTAATATATCCCTTGCGCGATGGACCTGTAGCTCAGTTGGTTA
>DAWDYI010000036.1:0-23737 GCA_052344885.1 Collinsella aerofaciens | reverse complement strand
GAGCGTCCGGCTGATAACCGGGAGGTCACAAGTTCGAATCTTGTCAGGTCCACCACTTTCTTTCGCAATAAACACCCCAGCGAGAGCCGAGTCGCCGCTGGGGTGTTTATTACTGTCTCCGTGGGGGTTTAGCTCAGCTGGGAGAGCGCGGGCTTTGCAAGCCTGAGGTCAGGGGTTCGATCCCCCTAACCTCCACCATGATGGACCTGTAGCTCAGTTGGTTAGAGCGTCCGGCTGATAACCGGGAGGTCACAAGTTCGAATCTTGTCAGGTCCACCATCAAAACTGTTAAAAGCCTCGGGGCAATTGCCTCGAGGCTTTTTTCTTAGCCACAGAAGGTAGTCAAAAAAGCTCTGTCCCAAATTAACTACTTTGATTTTGTGTGCTACGCGAAAGTTTGGGTAGTATAGCTATTCAACGCGGCGGGCCGCCGCGTGTTAACCGCTACGTACCGGAGGTGTTCCATGGTTCGTGTCGACATAGAGACCATCGTCATGGCCGCCGGTCCCGTGCCATCGCTTATCGTGCTTCGCGAACGCTGCAGCAAGTCGGATTCCCCCGCGCCGCTGCGCTCCCTCTCCATCCAGACTGGCTCGTTTGAGGCTGCGGCAATCAGCCGCGGCATCGACAGCGGACGCGCCGATCGCCCGATTACCCATGACCTGTTGCTCGATACTGTTGGCGCCCTGGGCGCCAAGCTCGAGCGCATCGAGATCGTTCGCGCCGAGCCGCCGGTGTTCTACGCGACGATTGTCGTACTGGCCGATGGTGACGAGCGCAAGATCGATGCCCGTCCCAGTGATGCCATTGCCCTTGCCGTGCGCAGCAATGCCCCCATGTTTGTGGAGGACGACATCATGAATCGCCTGGGCACTGTTTCTGCCCATACCGAGGAAGTTGACGACGAGCAGGAGTTCGAGAAGTTCGACGAGTTCGTCCATACGCTCTCGCCCGATGACTTCTAAATGCGGGGCGGCCAGGATGCGGAGCGTTCGCTGATGGCCGGCGGTATGTCGGCTGAGGCGGCTGCGATCGCCCGCGAGGCCCAGATGCGCTCGGAGGCTTCTGAGGCGGCTCGCATTGCCTATGTGACGCAGGCCCGCACGCTCCGCGAGCGCCGCGGCTCGTTTATCAAGATGGTTGTCGTCTCCGCCCTTGTCGCGGCAATCTGCTCACGCCTTCGTGGTACAGTTGGTGCGCTTGGGTTTTCGATCTCTACGGGCCTGGTGATCTGGGGCGTGGTCGATGCAGTCATGCTGACCAGTCAGATCAAGGTGCTCGACAAGCGCGCGGCGGACATGATGCGCACCCGCGACGCTGCCGCCAAGATCGCCGCCGAGGCACAAGAACTGTAACGACGTCAGACTCGATGGGAAGGTCTAAAGATGGCACAGGATATGCAGGATGCCGGTAACGTCTCCGCCGAGCTCGACGCCATGGTGTGCGATCTGATCGGCGCGTTCTTGGACGACCTTGCCGCCGGTGAAAACCCTGGCGTGGTCGTGGCAATTGAGGATGCTGCTTCCAACCGTTATCTGGCGGCGCTCGACGAGGACGGCGAAGAGGCGTGCCTGGAGGCGGCCACCAACTTTATCTCCGAGCACAAGATGGGTCTTAAGGACGAGGGCCTGGGCCGTATCGTCCGCTATGCCATCGGCTACACCGGCTGCGTCGAGATCGATGGCGGCTACCATGACGCCCTGCTCGTGAGCTTTTTCGAGACGACGCTCGAGAGCGGTTTTTCGGCATATGTGCTGTATGAGGGCATGGGCGCCGGCGATGGTTTTATGTGGAGCGACCCTGAACCTGCAGGTGAGGAAACCCCTCTCATCTAAAATCGCTAAAATAAACGAGTTTTCGGTAAAAGGCTCAATATTCCCGCTGAGCGTTGTATCGCTGGGCGGGCCGCATACGCGTGCCGTTTGTATATGGATAGAAGATAGGGGAACTACATGCGCGTAGACAATCTGAGGAACATCGCCATCATCGCCCACGTCGACCACGGCAAGACGACGATGGTCGACAAGCTCCTGCGTGCCACGGACGCCTTCCGTGCCAACCAGCAGGTCGAGGACCGCGTCCTGGATTCCAACGACCAGGAGCGCGAGCGCGGCATTACGATTCTCGCCAAGAACATCTCTATCGAGTATAAGGACGTCAAGATCAACGTCATCGACACCCCGGGCCACGCCGACTTCGGCGGCGAGGTCGAGCGCGTGCTGCGTATGGCCGACGGCGCCCTGCTGCTGGTCGATGCTTTTGAGGGCCCCATGCCCCAGACCCGCTTCGTGCTGCGTCACGCTATCGACACCGGCCTTAAGATCATGATCGTCATCAACAAGATCGACCGTCCGGGCGCCAACCCCGAGAAGGCCTACAACGACTGCCTGGACCTCATGGCCGACCTGGGCGCCACCGACGACCAGCTTGAGTTCGCCATGGAGCACGTGGTCTACGCCAGCGCCATGAATGGCTTTGCCCGCCTTGATCCCAACGACGGCAACATGGACATGTATCCGCTGCTCGATATGATCATCGACGACATGCCCGCGCCCGAGGTTGACGAGAACGCTCCGCTGGCCATGCAGTGCGTGACCATCGACCACTCCAACTTCGTTGGCCGTATCGGCATCGGTCGCGTGTATTCCGGCGCCATCCATCAGGGCGACCAGATTCTGGTTGTGAAGAACGACGGCTCCAGCGCCACCGCTACCGTCAAGCAGCTCTTTACCTTCGACTACCTGGGCCGCACCGAGTGCCAGGAAGTCGGCGCCGGCGACATCGCCGCCGTCGTGGGCATCGACCGCACCGATATCGGCGATGTCTACACCGATCCCGAGAACCCCGTCGAGCTCGAGCCCATCGAGATCGACCCGCCGACCCTGTCCATCGTCTTCGAGGCTTCGACCTCCCCGCTCGTCGGTCGCGACGGAGACATCGTGGGCGCCCGTCAGCTCAAGGAGCGCCTGTTCAACGAGGCCGAGAACAACGTGACCATGAAGATCGAGGAGCTCGAGGACAAGAGCGGCGTCGAGGTCTCGGGCCGCGGCATTCTGCACCTGTCCGTTCTGATGGAGTCCATGCGCCGCGAGGGCTTTGAGTTCCAGGTCGGCCGTCCCCGCGTTCTGTTTAAGAAGGACGAGAACGGCAACAAGATGGAGCCTGTCGAGCAGGCCGTCGTTGAGTGCCCGGACGAGTACTCGGGCAAGGTCGTTGAGGTCTTCGGTACCTCCGGTGGCATCATGACGAGCATGGATACCTCGGGTATCGTGACGCACCTCGAGTTTAAGATCCCGACCCGCGGCATCATGGGCCTTAAGAACCGCATCATGAACGTCACCCACGGCGAGGGCGTGTTCTACCACACCTTCCTGGAGTACGGTCCCTACGCCGGCGAGATCGGCAACCGTCAGAACGGCGCAATGATCTCCATGACCACCGAGAAGGCCGTTGCCTATGCTCTGGGTACGCTGCAGGAGCGCGGCCAGCTTTTTGTTGAGCCGGGCACCGAGTGCTACGAGGGCATGATCGTGGGCGAGCGCAGCAAGGCTGGCGACATGGTCGTCAACATCGCCCGTACCAAGAACCTGGGCAACCAGCGTTCCTCGACCTCCGATATCTCCGTTCAGCTGGTGCCGCCCCGCACCTTCTCGCTGGAGGAGGCGCTGGAGTACATCGCCGACGACGAGCTGGTTGAGATTACCCCCAAGAACATCCGCCTGCGCAAGCGCCTGCTCAACGCCACCGACCGCAAGAAGGCCGCCGTCCGCGCCGGCCAGGTCAACAAATAAGCGCTGGACTTTATAGCGTCTAACAAGAAAGGGCGTCGACCGTAATGGTCGGCGCCCTTTTTGTGCATAGGGACTGAGCTGGTCTGCACCACCACAAAGGTGCCTGGTCCCTTTGTGGTGGTTGGCGGCTAAGCGGTGGGGAGTCCTGGCGTGTTAGCCGGCTGCTGCGGCTTGACGCGGGCGTTGCGCCAGATGATTTGGATGATGTAACCGAGCATAAAGACAAAGGCCACGCCGCTGATGAAGTCACCTACGAGGGGAAGCCCCGTGAGGGCGCCTGCGATTACGCCGCCCACGGCTGCCATGGCGTAGCGGTTTTGGTTGTGTCCAACCATGCGGGCGATCGCGCACCCCGCAAAGGCACTCGACATCAACGCGATGCCGATAACGCCGCACAAGAGGGTTCCGGCAAGCGACAGACCAGCGATAGAGATAATCAGCAGTAGGACGGCGGGGACGATAGCAATCGTGCCCAGAAGACCGCTCACCCACAGGGGCATGGAGCGCTGGTGGAGCATGCCGGCGGCGCTGGCGGTCGCGCGCGGAAAGATGAGCTCGAGCAGCAGAGCGACAAAGCAGGTCGAGAGTGCCGCGGCGACGATACCGCCGATGACATCGTTAACGGTGGAAGTATCCTCGTTCTCGGTGCGGTCGATCTTGAGCGCACCGACCTCGGCTCCCGCGGCGCGCTCGGGGTCCTCGGAGACGTGCGCGTTCACGGTGCCGGTGATGTGGGCGTTCTTGCCCAGGATGAGCTTGTCGGCCCAAACCTCGACATCGCCCTTGACGGTGCCATCGATGGTCACCGTGTCGCCCGCAAGCGCTGCCGACTTGGTGGAGCCTCGCAGGGCAACCGTCTCGCCTATCGCGTAGAAACAGTTGGCGGTGCTGTCGGAATTGAGCACGACATGCTGGCCAGCGACGGTCACGCTGCCATCAACCGTGGTCTTGGCAATGTCGATGGTGCGTGCCGCCAGACGGACGGCGCCGCCCACTGTGCAGTCACGGATCGAGAGGGTATCGCCCGCGGCGATGATATCGCGGCCGATGGACACATCATCCAAGTTGAGGGCCTGACCTGCCCAGTACAGGTCACCTTCGACGCCGGACGGATTGGCGTCATTGTCGGTCGCAAGTACGTTTCCTGCGGTGTCCGTGCCGGCGAACGACGCCGTGGGAAGCACGGTGATCGCCAGCGCGATGAGCGCGAATAGGATGGTGATGCGGCCCCATGCTTTACGGCGCTGGGTCAACGGGAGTTGATTGCAGGGCATAGTGAATCCTTCGTTAGATACTCGGCATATACCTAACAGGGTACCCAACGCGTGGGCGCTCTAAAAGAACTTCTCGGTTGCATTTCGAAGGATGAGCCCGCGCTACCTACTTTTTGCGATGCAAAAAGCGTGCGATGTCATCCTCGGTGGGGCTTTTGATATCAAAGCGCAGCGACAGCCAGCGTAGTCCCATGGTCACCACGACGCAAACGACCAGTGCGACGACATTGCTGACCAAGCCGCTCATGACAAGGCAAACATAGCTTGCCGATCCGGCGATGGCCGCGATGGCATAGAAGTTGGTGCGCTGGAAGATACCCGGCACCACACCCATAAAACCATCTCGCAGCATGCCGCCGCCCACCGCGGTAAAAAAGCCCATCATGATGCACACCGCCGGCGCAAAGCCGTAGACCAGCGCCTTGTCTGCGCCGGTTGCCGCATAAATACCCACCGAGATGATATCGAGCAGGGGAATGAGCTTTTCGGGCTTGTCGACGATTGCCGGGAAGATGTAGATGATGGCCGCGGTGGCGATGGAGAGCGGGAGCGCCATCGGTTGGTTGAGGATGTAGACGTTGCCCACCTGCAGCGTCATATCGCGCAAAAGACCGCCGCCCAGTCCACAGACCACGGCGAGCGCGACGGCGCCCACCAGGTCGAGTTTGTGCTCGCGTGCGACCAACACGCCCGAGATCGATGCCGCGACGACGGCGAACATCTCGAGCCAAAACGGGATGGCAACCATGGCATCCGAGGCGTGTGCGGTAACGATCATAGCGGCGGCAACGGGCAAGATGGGGTCCTTTGAGTTACGGGTTTAGACAATGCCCGTACATAGTACATGTTCGGCGCCGATTGCGACCCTATTGCTCGGCAAACGGTCGGGACTGGGTACGGTCATAGGTTCCATGTTTGGGGATCCGGGTTGATGCTGAACGCGATGGGGGCGTGGTCGAATAGGAGGGATGTCCAAATTTTGAGCTTTGCCCAAAATTTATCCGGTCGGCTTACGCCGACCGCGCTGCGCTAAAAACGCGCCACTGGCGCGTTTTCTTTACGCTTTGCGCCCTGGCGGGTTCGAATCCCTCCTCCTCCGCCGTATTTGCTTGTAAGGGACTTAAAAGAAAAAAGCCCCCGATCTGGGAGCTTTCTCAACCAAAATGGCGGAGGAGGAGGGATTCGAACCCTCGTGACCTTATACAGGCCAAACGGTTTTCGAGACCGCCGCATTCAACCACTCTGCCACCCCTCCGCGTGGGGTAAAAACAAAGCAGGCTCGAAGGCCTGCTTTGGAATTAACTGGCGGAGAGTCAGGGATTTGAACCCTGGAGACGCTTTTGACGCCTACACGATTTCCAATCGTGCTCCTTCGGCCACTCGGACAACTCTCCGTTAAATGCGAAAGTCAGTATACACGAGGAATCGCAAAGTGCAAACACAAAAGTTGGCATTTTTTAAAACGCTTGGCCGCGTTTGGCGTTGCAGCGGGGTTTGAGATGCCAAAAAACGGCTTCCGACCAGCGTAGTTGATCAACTCAATTGTTCAAAAGGGGTATTTATAAGCGATTTGGCAATGAATTTAAAAATCTTTGGGTGGTGCTGTGGGCCACTGGTATGCATTTTGCGACCACAACCATGCGCCCGTTGACCTGCGACTTGGCTCAGCTTGTCCTCACGGCACCGTATCTTGTCCACAGATCCGTCAAGCTTTTGGTCAGCATTTGGTTGGAATGCGCATGAAACGTCGTGCGAGTATGGGCATATGTGGAGGTCATGAGGTTGTAGCTGCATATTCTTGCAGCCTAGGAGGTTGAAAGATATTATTACCAAGTCTTTTCCTGCTTCAGGCGCACCTTCACGACCTGAAGCCACATTTGCCCAGAGGAGGTGACAATATGAAGGCTTATGAACTGCTGTTCTTTGTTGACCCGTCGCTCGACCCCGAGACTCGTCTCGCTGTTATGAAGCGTATCGATACCACGATCGCTGAGGGCGCTGGCAAGGTCGACTCCGTTGACGAGTGGGGCAAGCGCAAGCTCGCCTACGAGATCAACGACCTCACCGATGGTGACTACACCCTCATCAACTTCCACGCAGATCCTACCCAGATCGCCGAGCTTGATCGCGTCCTGCGCATCACCGACGCTGTGGTCCGCCACATGATCGTCCGTCGCGACGACCAGGAGTAAGACTGTCGTTTTGGACTGGGCTTGTGCCCCAAGAGGAAGTAGTGAGTTATGAGCATCAATCGAGTGAACATCACCGGTAACCTCACCCGCGATCCCGAGCTGCGCGCCACCGCCGGCGGAACCCAGGTTCTGTCCTTTGGCGTTGCCGTGAACGATCGTCGCCGCAACGCGCAGACTGGCGAGTGGGAGGACTATCCCAACTTTGTCGACTGCACCATGTTCGGCACCCGCGCCGAGGCCGTGAGCCGTTTCCTGGCAAAGGGAAACAAGGTCGCGATCGAGGGCAAGCTGCGCTACAGCTCTTGGGAGCGCGACGGCCAGCGCCGGAGCAAGCTTGAGGTCATCGTCGATGAGATCGAGTTTATGAGCTCCCGTGGTGGCCAGGGTGGCTACGATCAGGGCGGTTACGCCCCCGCAGCTCCCGCGCCCGCAGCACGTCCTGCCGCGCCGGTGGCTACGCCGCCCGCGGTCGACGTCTACGATGAGGACATCCCGTTCTAAGGGTTGTTCACCTATTTTTGAGTGAGAGGCGGCTTCGGTTCGCCGAAGTTGCCAAATGAAAGGTATTTTGACATGGCTAATGATTTTTCTGCACGTCAGCCGCGTCGTAAGTACTGCCAGTTCTGCAAGGAGAACACTGAGTTCATCGACTATAAGGACACTCAGCTTCTCCGTAAGTACATGACCGACCGTGGCAAGATCAAGCCCCGTCGCGTCACTGGCGCTTGCACGCAGCATCAGCATGACATCGCCAACGCCATCAAGCGCGCCCGCGAGATGGCTCTCCTGCCGTACACCGTCCCCGTGGTTTCCTCTCGTGGCAACCGCGACCGCGGCTAAGAAGGGAGACGCATCATGAAGGTTATTCTTCTCGATGAGATCAAGGGCAAGGGCGGCGAGGGTGACGTCGTAGAGGTCGCTCAGGGTTACGCTGAGAACTTCCTGTTCCCCAAGAAGCTCGCTGTTGCCGCCACCAAGGGCAACCTCAAGCAGCTTGACGAGCGTCGCAACAACATCGCCAAGCGCGAGGCCGTCCGTCTGGCTACCGCCAACGAGACCAAGGCTGCCTTCGAGGGCAAGACGGTCACCGTTGACGTCAAGGTCGGCGACGAGGGCATCCTCTTTGGCTCCGTTACCGCCGCTATGGTCGCTGACGCCATCAAGGCTCAGCTCGGTATGGACATCGACCGCAAGCGCGTCGAGCTCGGTAAGCCCATCAAGGTTGCCGGTGCCCACACCGTTGCCATCTCGCTGTACCGCGAGATCAAGGCCGAGGTTGTCGTTCTCGTCGGCGTTACCGCCGAGGAGCTCGCTGCCGAGGCTGAGGTCGAGGAGGCCGCTGAGGTCGCCGAGGCCGAGACCGCCGAGGTCGAGACTGAGGCTGCTGCCGAGTAGCATTTGCTGCAACGCAACAATCTTGTTCTAAGAAGGGCGCTCTGGGAAACCAGGGCGCCCTTTTGTTTTTTGCGCTGAGTGAGTGTCATGGTGAACGTTGCGTCGAAGTCCTATATACAGGACCGTTCATCCGTTTGGTTCGGTGATGATTGGCGGCGCGCGGCGCGTTTTGGGACCGTGGCTGATACTATGGATGCTCGCAAGCGATATGAATGAGGATGCTCATGGCATATGACGATAGGGAGACGGGGCTGACGGTCGAGGACCGCGGCTCAAAGTTGGGTCTTCCCCAAAACCAAGATGCAGAGGCCAATGTACTGGCCGCTATGCTGCTATCGCCCGAGGTGGTCGAAGAGGCCCAGGTCGAGCTGCAGCCCGATGATTTCTACCGGCCCATTCATAAGACCATCTACACCGCGATGGTCGATATGTACAACAGCCGCATTCCCATCGACTCCATCTCGCTGATCGATTACCTGCGAAGCATCAACAAGCTCGATGCCGTGGGCGGCGAGGCCTACATTTTGGAGCTGATGGGTCAGACTCTGTCGCTCGTGAACTGGCAGCACCATGCCGCCATCGTTCGTCGCGATTCGATGCTGCGCGAGCTGATCGGCGCCACCAACGAGATCAACGCGCTGGCATATAACGCCCCCACCGACACCAAAGAGGTCGTGGAGCTAGCCGAGAGCAAGCTGCTCAAGGTCACGGCACGCGAGGTCAAGTCGAGCTACAAGACGCTGACCGAGTTTATGGTTGAGGCCTATAACGAGGCCGAGGAAGTGTGTCAGGCCGGTGGTCAGGCTGCGGGCGTGCCCACGGGCTTCCCGTCACTCGACCGCATGCTCATGGGCTTCCGCGAGGGCCAGCTCATCATTATCGGCGCCCGCCCTGCTGTGGGTAAGACGTCGTTCGCCCTGAATCTGGCGCTCAACGCTGCCGCTGCCGGTTATACCGTCGGCTTCTTCTCGCTGGAGATGTCGGGCAAAGAAATTGCCCAGCGTCTGATTTGCGCCTACGCCATGATCTCGATCAGTGACTTCCGCATGGGCCGCATTAGCCCCGAGCAGTGGGCCAATATCAACGAGGCCACGCAGACCTTGTCCAAGCTCGATATTCTGATTGACGATACGCCCGGCACCACAGTGACCGAGATTCGCGCCAAGAGCCGCCGCATGCTCCATAACAAGGAGAAGGCAATCATCATCCTGGACTACCTGCAGCTGGTGAGTCCTCCGCCGGGACGCCGCTCCGAGAGCCGTACCGTCGAGGTTTCGGAGATGTCGCGTGGTCTGAAGATCATGGCCAAGGAGCTCAAGATCCCGCTCATCGCGCTGTCGCAGCTCTCGCGTCAGGTCGAATCCCGTACCGGCAAGCGCCCGCAGCTTTCCGACCTTCGTGAATCGGGCTCCATCGAGCAGGACGCCGATATCGTTATGTTCTTGGACCGCTCCGCCGACGAGGCCGAGGCCTCGCGCGACGATCGACCCGACGAGGGCGTTACGCGTATCGTCGTGGCCAAGAACCGTTCGGGCCCGATCGGCGACGTCGATCTGATGTTCCTGCCGGCATCCACCAAGTTCTATGAGCTTGATGGGGCACATGCCGAGGAGTAGGACAGGCGCCCGTTGCACGGGTATACTGGGAATGTTTTGTGCTTCTGCGTGCCGGCGTGGCGCGTAGACAGTCCATGAATGTAAGGAGTAAACATGCCGTCAACCGTTTTGGTCGGTGCCCAGTGGGGCGATGAGGGCAAAGGTAAGATTTGCGACCTGGTCGCCGGCGACTTCGATGCCGTCGTGCGCTACTCGGGAGGCAACAACGCCGGCCACACCATCGTCGTCAACGGCAAGAAGTACGGCCTGCACCAGGTGCCCTCCGGCATCATGTATTCCGATCACGTGTCGGTGATCGGTAACGGCTGCGTCGTCAACCCCAAGGTTGTCCTTGAGGAGATCGATATGTTCGAGGCCGACGGCATCACCACCAAGAACCTCAAGATTAGCGGCAACGCGCATGTCATCATGCCGTACCACATCGATCTGGATGGCGCCTTTGAGCAGAAGCTCGGCAAGAAGAACATCGGTACCACCAAGCGCGGCATCGGTCCGTGCTATCAGGACAAGATGGCGCGCATTGGCCTGCGCATGCAGGACATGCTGGACGAGGCACTGTTCCGCGACAAGCTGGAGACCGCTCTCGCCCGCGTGAACCCCGAGCTCGAGCTCATCTACAACCTGCCCACCTACACCGTGGACCAGATTTGCGACGAGTACCTGCCGATGGCCGAGCGCCTGCGTCCCTACATCACCGAGACGAGCCTGCTGCTCAACAACATGATCGATGAGGGCAAGAACCTGCTGTTTGAGGGCGCCCAGGCGACGCTGCTCGACATCGACCACGGCACCTATCCGTACGTGACGTCTTCCAACTGCACCGCCGGCGGTGCCATCACCGGCTCTGGCGTGGGCATGAAGAACGTCGACCGCGTGCTGGGCGTCATGAAGGCCTATATCACCCGCGTCGGTTCGGGCCCCATGCCCACCGAGCTTTCCTATGAGTCCGAGGCCGGCCACACGCTGACCGAGGAGGGCTATGAGTACGGCGTGACCACCGGTCGCCGTCGTCGTTGCGGCTGGTTTGACGGCCCTATCGCCAACTATGCCTCGCGCGTCAACGGCCTCACTGACATCGCCGTGACCAAGCTCGACGTGCTTTCGGCTTTCGACACCATCAAGGTGTGCGTTGCCTACGACGTCGATGGCGAGCGTTACACGAGCGTGCCCGAACACCAGGTGCGCTTTGAGCATGCCAAGCCCATCTACGAGGAGCTCCCTGGCTGGAAGTGCGATATCACCGGTTGCCGCAGCTTTGAGGAGCTGCCGCAGGAGGCTCAGGACTACGTGGCGTTTATCGAGGATCTGGCACACACCCGCGTGACGTTCATTGGCGTTGGCGCTGGTCGCGAGCAGATCATCAACCGATTCTGGAAGTAATCGGGACTATTTGGTTATTGCGATATACCCCTTTGCAGCCCAAGCGGGCGGCCGAGGGGTATATTTGCTTGCAAAGGGCTCGCGCGGAGCGGGCCGTTCATCCATAGAGGAGGCACCCTTGAAGGCGGACACTCAAACCATCGACATCCTGTTGTTGGGCAGCGGCGGCCGTGAGCATGCTTTGGCAGCCAAGCTCGCAGCATCACCGCGCGCCGGCAAGCTCTACATTGCGCCGGGCAACGGCGGCACCGCGAGCTGCGGCGAGAACGTTGTTCTCGACGACTGCGATCCTGCGGCCGTGGCGGCGTTTGCGCAGAGCCACGGATGCGGACTTGTGGTAATTGGCCCCGAGGCTCCGCTCGTGGCGGGCGTGGCCGACGCCGTGCGCGCGGCGGGTATACCCTGCTTTGGCCCGGGTGCCGAGGGCGCCCAGATGGAGGGCTCCAAGCTGTTCTCCAAGCAGCTCATGGAGCGCGCCGGTATCCCTACGGCGGCCTACGGCTCGTTTACCGACGAGGCTTCGGCTCTCGCCTACGTGCGCGAGCAGGGCGCCCCGCTGGTCGTGAAGGCCGACGGCCTTGCCGCGGGCAAGGGCGTTATCGTGGCGACCGAACTTGATCAGGCCGAGGAGGCCGTGCGCGAGTGCTTTGGCGGCACCTTTGGCGATGCCGGCAATACCGTGGTCATCGAGGAGATGCTCGTTGGTCCCGAGTGCTCGCTGCTGGCCTTTACCGACGGCAAGACCGTGCGCCCCATGGCCACCTCGCAGGACCACAAGCGTGCGCTCGAGGGCGACAAGGGCCCCAACACCGGTGGCATGGGCGTCTACAGCCCGGTGCCCATCGTGACCGATGAGGAGCTCGCCACCATGGTGAAGGTCATGGAGCAGACCGTGGCCGAGCTCGCTGCCGAGGGTATCGACTACCGCGGCTGCCTGTACGGCGGCTTTATGCTCACGCCTGCCGGCCCCAAGGTGCTGGAGTTCAATGCCCGCTTTGGCGACCCCGAGACGCAGGTCGTTCTGCCGCGCCTTAAGAACGACCTGGTCGAGGTCATGTTGGCTTGTGCCAACTGCGAGCTCGACCAGATTGAACTCGACTGGCGTGACGAGTGGGCCGTGGCCGTTGTCCTGACGAGTGCGGGTTATCCCGGCAGCTACGAGAAAGGCAAGGTCATTACCGGTATCGCCGATGCCGAGGCCATGGAGAACGTGACCGTGTACCACGCGGGCACCGCCGTGGTGGACGGCCAGCTCGTGACCAATGGTGGCCGCGTGCTTGCCGTGACCGCTCTGGGCGACACGTTCGAGAACGCTCGCAACCTTGCCTACGAGGCCTGCGAGAAGATTGATTTTGAGGGCAAGACCCTGCGTCACGATATCGGCCTGCGCGCGCTGCGCGGCCGCGACGCCTGGGATGCCTAAAATCCGAGAGGAATGAGACGGATGGACGAGAAGAACGAAGAGCTCGTGGACGCGCAGATCGTCGAAGAGGACAGCCGCATGTATGGGCACGCCGAGGGCGAGCCTGGTGGCGAGGTCGCTGACGAGCCGGCGCTGGTGCTGGGCGACGACGACCCGCACGATGCCGAGCTGCACGAGAAGATTCTTTCGGAGGAGTGCGCCTGGAAGGGCAAGATCCTCGACGTCCACCGTCTTGAGGTTGAGCTGCCCAACGGTCACCGCAGCGCCCGCGATATCGTTCGCCATCCGGGTGCGGCGGCCGTTGTGGCACTGACCGAGAGCGGCAAGATCGTACTGGTGCGTCAGTACCGCACCGCCATCGACCGCGTGACGGTCGAGATTCCTGCCGGCAAGCTCGACCCGGGCGAGGACCCGCTCGATTGCGCCAAGCGCGAACTGCATGAGGAGACGGGCTTTAAGGCTGGTCGTATTCGCTTTTTGACGTCGATTGTCACGTCCTGCGGTTTTTGCGATGAGATCATCCACATCTACTTGGCTACCAAGCTCGAGTTTGATGCGCCCAACCCCGATGATGACGAGTTTGTCAACGTGGACCTGGTGCCGCTGCACGAGCTGATCGACGCCGTGCTCGACGGCAAGATCGAAGACGCCAAGACCGTCGTAGGCGCGCTTGCCTGCGACAGCATCGCGCACCGCCTTGGGGGCGCGGAGCTTTAACGAGTGGGGATAGCCTTGGGACAAGTACTACTGATTGCTTTGTCCCAGGGCCTTACGTTGCTGATATTTCTTTGAGGATCACATGCTGAAGAGGTTTCTTTCTTACTACAAGCCCCAGATGGGGCTTTTTGTTGCTGATACTGTTTGTGCTCTGGTGCTTGCCGCCATTGACCTGGCGTTCCCCATTATCCTGCGCAATTTGACCGGTGGGCTGTTTACTCAGGGTCAGGCTGCCATTATGCAGGCGCTCGGCATGATCGCGGTGGGCTTGGTGCTGATGTATGCCGTCCGCTGCGCCTGCCGCTATTTTGTGAGCTATTGGGGTCACGTGATGGGCGCGCGTATGGAGTCCAAAATGCGCGAGGACCTGTTCGACCAGTATGAGCGCTTTAGCTTTGCGTACTTCGATCGCAACAGCTCGGGCGACATGATGAGCCGCGTGGTCAACGACCTGTTCGATATCTGCGAGGCGGCGCACCACGTACCCGAGTGGATCATCATCTGCGGTATCGAGATTATCGGCTCGTTTGTGATCCTCTTTACCATCGCCCCGGTGCTGGCGCTCGCCATGGCCGTGGTGACGGCGGCGTTTGCGGTCATCATGTTTTGGCAGAACATGCGTATGCGCGAGGTCTTTAGCGACAACCGCAAAAAGATCAGCGGCATCAATGCGCAGCTGCAGGATTCGCTGGCGGGCATGCGCGTGGTCAAGAGCTTTGCCAACGAGGAGACCGAGCGTGCCAAGTTCCGCGCCTCCAACAATCGCTATCTTTCGTCCAAGGAGAACATGTATCACGCCATGGGCGTCTATACCGCGACGTATGGCCTGCTCTCTGGTGTGCTCTATGTGATCGTGGTGCTGCTGGGCGGCTGGCTGGTCGCCCAGGGACAGCTGCAGGCGGTCGATATGGCGACCTTTGCACTCTATATTTCGCTGTTCTGCACGCCGCTCGAGACGCTCGTCAATTCGGCCGAAACGTATCAGAAGGCTATCGCCGGCTTTAAGCGTATGGACGAGGTGCTCTCGACGGCGCCGGATATCCAGGACAAGCCGGGCGCTACGGATCTGCAGGTGACCGCCGGCGCCGTGGAGTATCACGACGTGTGCTTTAACTACGAGGATGTCGAGCTGGGCGAGGGCTATGCCGACGAGCGTCCCGTTATCGACCATATGGACCTGTCCATCAAGCCCGGGCAGACCATCGCTTTGGTTGGCCCTTCGGGCGGCGGCAAGTCCACAACCTGTTCGCTGCTGCCGCGCTTTTATGACGTGGCTACCGGATCCATTAGCATCGACGGTCAGGACGTGCGCGATGTGACGCAGCAGAGCCTGCGCCGCGCCATCGGCCTGGTGCAGCAGGATGTCTATCTATTTGACGGTACGATTGGCGAGAACATCGCCTACGGCAAGCCGGGCGCCACGGCAGAAGAGATCGCCGAGGCCGCCCGTCGCGCCAACATCGATGCCTTTATCGAGTCGCTTCCGCAGGGCTACGACACCGTGGTGGGCGAGCGCGGCAGCCGTCTTTCGGGCGGACAGAAGCAGCGCGTTGCCATCGCGCGTGTGTTTCTCAAGAACCCCAAGATCCTGATTTTGGACGAGGCGACGAGTGCTTTGGATAACGAGAGCGAGGAGGCGGTGCAGGAGTCACTCGAAGAGCTGGCACGCGGCCGCACCACGATTATTATCGCCCACCGTCTTTCGACCATTAAGCATGCCGATGAGATTGCGACCGTTGAGCATGGTCGCGTTGTGGAGCGTGGCACGCACGAGGAGCTTCTCGCCCGTGGCGGCACCTATGCCCGTTACTATCGAATGCAGTTCGAAGGTGCGCGTGCGCACGAGCTCGACTGATTGATATGACAGGAAGTTTATGGCTGACAAGAACCCTTTGACTCCGGAAGAAGTGACGGAGTTATTCTCCGAA
Source organism: Collinsella aerofaciens (assembly GCA_052344885.1). Taxonomy (GTDB): domain Bacteria; phylum Actinomycetota; class Coriobacteriia; order Coriobacteriales; family Coriobacteriaceae; genus Collinsella; species Collinsella aerofaciens_CC. Next base: position 8,021 of record DAWDYI010000036.1, on the reverse strand, counting down.
ATCGATGCATCCGGCGTCTTGGATCCCACGCTCGCCAAAAAGCGTACCGAGCGCATGCGTGAGAAGGAGGCTGCGGCCAAGCGCGGTGACAAAGCGGCGCTAGCGCAGCTGCGCAGCGAGGACCGCGCGAGCCAGGCAAAACATATCGACCCGCTGTCCGAGGACGATCCTTCGGGTTCGCAGGTGAGCCATACCATTACGAAGACTGCCATGGCCGTGGTTATCGGCATCTTGGTGCTGATCGTGGGCATGCAGATTGGCTACGGCGTGATGCGTCGCCTGAATACCGCCAACCTGTCCGAGAGCGTTTCGGTCGATACCGTTTCGACGGCGCTGAAGGGCGGCCTTGAGTGGGGCAACGGCTTTACGCAGTTCCCGCTCGACTTTACCGTCGATGAAGCCGATGAGCGTACGGGCACGGTCGAGGTGACGGTGTTGGACACATCGTCTGCCAACGAGCTCGAGCTGCTGTCCAACGGGCAGATCCAGGCCGCGGCGCTTGCGACCAACGCGCTGCTCAACGATAAGATCGACCGCGTGGTGTATAACGTTCACGCCTATATCGACGAGGATAGCAACATTCAGCACGATTCCTTCTTTGGCATGTTCCCCGCGCGGGGCCACCAGAGCGCCATTTTGACGTTCGTGTGGACCAAGAGCTCATCCAACGCCACGAGTATCGACTGGAAGATGCGCATCGTGAGTATGGATGACACCATCGCCGAGCGCATTCAGAAGCAGGTGAACTCGGTGTCGTCGTTGATTGAGGACCCGGTGGTGAGCCAGACCAAGATTGACGAGGAAAAGGCCGAACGTGACCTGGAGCATCGTCTGCATGGCCGCGAGATTTTCCGCGGCGGCAAGCCCGATCGCTCACCGTCCGAACTGCTGGAGCAGGACAAGAAAAAATAAGACGCCATCATCCCGCGTGAGCCAAGTGACCACGCGGGATGATTTTTCTGGGACGGGGATTCAAAAATCATTATGCATAGAAAGTCATAATTATCATTTCGTAAACATTTCAATGAAATTAACGCCATGAGGCATACTTGCGGTTACAATACCGCGAGGCCTAACTACACACCTTTAAGCCGGTCCTGTGAGACCGGGAAGGAGAATTATGGCGAACAACCATACCGCGGGCGCTGCCGCCCGCACCTTCGCGCCCAGCGAGCTTTGCCAGCGCATGCTGGCCAAAACCAGCAAGGGCACCTGCGGTCCCTGCATCCTGTATCTTGAGGATGGGACCATTTTTTATGGACGTGCATGCGGCGCCGCGGGCACCGCGACCGGCGAAGTCTGCTTCAACACCTCGCTCGAGGGCTACTTTGAGGTCATGACCGACCCGAGTTATGCCGGCCAAATCGTAACCATGACCTATCCGCAGATCGGCAACTACGGTATCGACGAGACCGACGTCCAGTCGGCCTTCCCCGGCGACGACGTGCGCCCTGCGAGCGCTCCGGCTATGCGCGGCATGATCGTTCGCGACATGTGCGCCACGCCTTCTAACTGGCGCTCGGCCGTCAGCGTGTCGGAGTACCTGCGCGCTCACGGCATCGTCGCTATCGAAGGTGTCGACACCCGCGCCCTGGTGCGCCATCTGCGCGACAATGGTTCCAAGATGGGCATTATCTCGACCGAGATCTTCGACGTCGACGAGCTTGCCGAGCGTCTGGCCGCAGCGCCCACGCTGGTAGGCGAGAACCTGGTCAAGACCGTAAGCTGCCCCGTACCTCACGAGTTTGTGGCCGCCGACCTGCCTGCCACGCATGACTTTGCGCTTGCGGTTGCCGCTCCTGCCCGTCACAAAGTGGTCGCCTACGACTGCGGTGTGAAGCGCGGCATTCTGGAGGGGCTGGTCCGCGCCGGCTGCGACCTTACCGTCGTGCCGTGGGACACGCCCGCGAGTGAGGTGCTCGACATGAATCCCGACGGCGTCTTTTTGTCCAATGGCCCCGGCGACCCCGACGCCGTGGTGGAGACCTACGAGCAGGTGCAGCAGCTGATCGGCAAGGTGCCGGTCTTTGGCATTTGCCTGGGCCATCAGATGATCAGCCTGGCCTGCGGCGCCCAGATGGAAAAGCTTAAATTCGGTCACCGCGGTGGCAACCAGCCGGTCGTGAACCTGGTAAGCCGTCGCGTGGAGATTACCGCGCAAAACCATGGCTTTGGCCTGCTGTTCCCCAGCCTGGGCAAGCTTGTCCCCGAGCTTTCCGGCGGCGAGACCGAGCATGCGGCCGATGGAGATCTGCGCGTCTGGGTGCGCCGCGGAATCGCGCCGGTCGTGATGAACGAGCGCTTTGGCCGCATTCGCCTGACGCACGTGAACCTCAACGACGGCACCGCCGAGGGCATCCAGCTGCTCGACGCCCCGTGCTTCTCGGTCCAGTACCACCCCGAGGCCTCGCCTGGCCCCACCGATGCTCACTATCTCTTTACCGCCTTTACGCGACTCATGGACGGCGAGGAGAACTACCTGGACATCGACACCGCGAAGGACCGCCTGGCTGGCTGGAATTTCGCCGACGATGGTTCCGCCGTTCTACCGAACGGCGGACCGGTCGACGCTGCGGCTGCATCTGGCACATCATCTTGCCGCTCTGCTTCGGACGCGCGGGCATAAGTCCAGCGCGCCCTCGCATCACGGCAACCTGATGCACCAGCTGCACCCTCGCTGACTTTTCCAAAACATTGAGTCAGCCTCTCTAGGAGGTTTTAAACATGCCGAAACGTACTGACATCAAGCGTATCCTCGTTATTGGTTCGGGCCCCATCGTTATTGGCCAGGCCTGCGAGTTCGACTACTCCGGCGCCCAGGCCTGCAAGGTGCTCAAGGAGGATGGCTTTGAGGTCATCCTGGTCAACTCCAACCCGGCGACCATCATGACCGACCCGGGTCTTGCCGACCGCACCTATGTCGAGCCCATCACTGCCGAGTTTATCGAGCGCGTAATCAAGAAAGAGCGCCCGGACGCGCTGCTGCCCACGCTGGGCGGCCAGACCGGTCTGAACGCCGCCGTCGAGCTGGCGAAAGACGGTACGCTCGACAAGTACGGCGTCGAGATGATCGGCTGTGACCTTGCCGCCATCGAGCGCGGCGAGGACCGCAAGCTCTTTAACGAGGCCATGGCCGAGATTGGCCTGGAGCTCGCGCGCTCGGGCTATGCCTACAGCGTGGCCGACGCCGAGGCCATCGCCGAGCGCGTGGGATATCCCTGCGTGCTGCGTCCGAGCTTTACCCTCGGCGGCGCCGGTGGTGGCATCGCGCATACTCACGAGGAGCTCGTCTCCATCGTGAGCCAGGGCCTGGAGCTCTCGCCTGCCCACGAGGTACTGGTCGAGGAGTCCATTGAGGGTTGGAAAGAGTATGAGATGGAGGTCATGCGTGACCACGCCGGCAACGGCATCATCGTGTGCTCCATCGAGAACCTCGACCCCATGGGCGTGCACACCGGCGACTCCATCACCGTGGCGCCGGCGCAGACCCTCTCCGACCTGGAGTATCAGCGCATGCGTGTCGCATCGCTCGCCATTCTGGAGAAGATTGGCGTCGAGACCGGTGGCTCCAACGTGCAGTTTGCCGTGAACCCCAACACCGGCCGCCTGATCGTCATCGAGATGAACCCGCGCGTGAGCCGCTCGTCCGCCCTCGCTTCCAAGGCAACGGGTTTCCCCATCGCCAAGGCCGCCGCGCGCCTGGCCGTGGGCTACACGCTCGACGAGATCGTCAACGACATCACCAAGGCTACGCCCGCCTGCTTTGAGCCCACAATCGACTACTGCGTCGTCAAGGTGCCGCGCTTTGCCTTCGAGAAGTTCAAGGGTACCGACCCCACGCTCACCACGCGCATGAAGGCCGTGGGCGAGATCATGGCGATCGGCCGTACCTTTGAGGAGGCCTTTGGCAAGGCTATGCGCTCGCTGGAGGACGGCCACCAGGGCATTTGCGCCGGTGGCAAGGAGGGTGCCGACAAGCTAGGCGACGACGAGCTCGCTCAGGCCGTGGCAACCCCGACCGAGCACCGCATCTGCTTTGTGGTCGAGGCCCTGCGCCGTGGCTGGGACATTACCCGCATCCATGCCATCTGCGGCATCGATCCGTGGTACCTCAACCGCATCAACGACATGGTGCAGGTCCAGGAGAGCATTCGCGGCCTGCGTGTGGAGGATATCGACGCCGACGCGATGCGTCTGCTCAAGCAGTACGGTACGAGCGACGCCGAGATCGCCGCGCTGACCGGCTCGGACGAGCGCTTTGTGCGCGCCTATCGCAAGGGCCTTGGCGTGGTTCCCAGCATGAAGACGGTCGATACCTGCGCTGCGGAGTTCTCGAGCGCCACGGAGTACCACTACAAGACGTACGAGAACATCTACCGCACGAGCCCGGATGCCAAGAAGTGCGTGGCTCCCGACGAGACCACGCCGGCGGACAAGCCCAAGGCGATGATCCTGGGCGCCGGCCCCAACCGCATTGGCCAGGGTATCGAGTTCGATTACTGCTGCGTGCACGCGAGCTATGCGCTGGCGGCCCGCGGCTTCGAGACCATCATGGTCAACTGCAATCCCGAGACCGTTTCGACCGACTACGACACGTCCGACCGTCTGTACTTTGAGCCGCTCACCTACGAGGACGTCATGGATGTCATCGATGTTGAGCGACCCGACGGCGTCGTGGTGACGCTCGGCGGCCAGACTCCGCTTAAGCTGGCGCGCATGCTCGAGGAGAGCGGCGTGAACATCATGGGCACCAAGCCCGATGCCATCGACTTTGCCGAGGACCGCGAGCGCTTTGCCGCCCTGCTCGACAAGCTGGGCATTATGTATCCGCCGGCGGGCCAGGCAACCTCGTTTGAGGAGGCCGAGGCCGTGGCCGCGCATATTGGCTACCCGCTGCTGGTGCGTCCGAGCTACGTGCTGGGCGGCCGCGGCATGATGATCGCCTACGATGCCGAGCGTCTGCGCGATTACATGGCCGAGGCTGCGCGCATTAGCCCCGACTACCCGGTGTATCTGGACCGCTTCTTGGAGGGCGCGATCGAGTCCGATGTCGACGCCCTGTGCGATGGCGAAGAGGTCTACATCGGCGGCATTCTGGAGCATATCGAGGAGGCCGGTATTCACTCCGGCGACTCTGCGACCTGCATTCCGCCGTTCAGCTTTAGCGAGAGCCTGCAGGCAAAGCTTCGCGAGACTACGCGCCGCATCGCGATGGCGCTGGGCGTACGCGGCCTGGTCAACGTGCAGTACGCCATTAAGGGCGAGACCGTCTATGTGATCGAGGCCAACCCGCGTGCCAGCCGTACCGTGCCGTTTATCTCCAAGGCCACCGGCGTGCCGCTGGCCAAGTGCGCGGCGCGTATCATGGCAGGCGATTCCATCGCGAGCCTGGGCCTGCCGAGCGACGAGCGTCAGCTGGACTGGTTCTGCATGAAGGAAGCCGTTATGCCCTGGGGCCGTTTCCCGGGCGCCGACGTTATCCTGGGGCCCGAGATGAAGTCTACGGGCGAGGTCATGGGTATCGCCAAGAGCTATCCCGAGGCATATGCCAAGACGCAGCTGGCGATTGACTACAAGCTGCCCGACCCGAGCGCCGGCAAGGTGTTCATTAGCGTGTGCGACCGCGACAAGCGTCATATCCTTTCGGTCGCGCGTATCCTGCGTTACCTGGGCTTTGACATCTGCTCCACCGAGGGCACGGCGCGCGTGCTGCGCGGCGGCAACGTGACCTGCGAGGTTGTGGAGAAGATCAGCGGCCCGCACGACGGCGAGCGTCCCAACATCGGCGACCTCATCGCCGATGGCAAGATTGCGGTGATCATCAATACGCCATACGGCCCGGGCTCGCGTGGCGACGGTTATCTGCTGCGCACCGAGGCCGTGCGCCGCGGCGTGACCTGCGTGACCGCGATGTCTGCCGCCAACACGTACGTGAGTGCCATCGAGGCCGTGCGCGAGGACCAGCAGGGTCACGGCAGCGCCAACGACATGGGTATGGACGTCATCGCCCTGCAGGACCTGCCGCAGCACACGGTGTAGTGTGACCTGTCCGGCCGGGGCGGGAGGCGGACACTTTCTCTCGGAAACTGGGCTTCGCGAAGTTTTCCGAGAGAAAGGACCGCCTCCCGCCCCGGCCTGCGGTGACTTGGCTGCACCGTGTGCTGCCGAAGGGGCTTTGCGCGATGACTAGGGCTGAATAGAAAATGAGTGTGGGATCCGCCGTTCATTCGAACGGCGGATCCCACGTTAATAATTCAGCCAACGTACGTCATGGCAATTCCCGGTAGGTCGAGGGTGCCCCGCAGACCGCAGGGACGGGAGAAGCTATACTACTCTCAGTAGTTAAGGGTCGCGGATCCGCCGCGTCGCCGCTCTCAACAGGAGGTCTTTGTTTATGGCAGATCAAAAGCCGGTCGTCGGGATCATCATGGGTTCCAAGTCCGATCTGGGCGTTATGGAAGGTTGCACCGCCGAGCTCGAGGCGCTGGGTGTGCCCTATGAGCTCGTCATTGCGAGCGCACACCGCACGCCGGCGAAGGTCCACGAGTGGGCCTCGACTGCCGCCGATCGCGGTATCAAAGTGATTATCGCCGCCGCCGGCAAGGCTGCTCACCTGGGTGGTGTCGTGGCTGCCTTTACGCCGCTGCCGGTTATCGGCGTGCCTATGAAGACAAGTGACCTGGGCGGTATGGATTCGCTGCTGTCGATGGTGCAGATGCCTTCGGGTGTGCCCGTGGCCTGCGTTGCCATCAACGGCGCCAAGAACGCCGCTATCTATGCTACGCAGATCCTGGGCGCCTGCGACCCCGAGTATCGCAAGGTTATCGAGAAGATGAAGCAGGAGATGGCCGACGCCTAGGCGTTCCGCCGTTTCACCGCAGTATAAGGAGAGCCATGTCCGACTATCAGGGAAAACGATTCAAGGCTTCTCAGATTCCCGATCCGTCGAAGCCAGGTGCTGCCCGTGCGGCACAGCAGGGTCGGACATCCTCTCCTCAGCAGCCGCGCGCGCCGCGTTCTGTAACGCCGACGTCCCATCGCCGTCAGGATACGCCGGCTGCGTATCGCCCTTCGTCTTATAGCACCGCTAAGAAGCCGCCCCGGTCTTCATCGCATGCCGCGCCGTCGGATTATACCGAGCCGCCGCGCAAAAAGCGCCGCTCCATCATTCCCATTCTGCTCATCATCATCGGTATCGGTCTGATTGTTGCCGCCGCTGCCATCTTTATCAATACGCAGATCGGTTACAAGCAGGCGAGCGAGTCGTACCAAAAGATCGAAGAGCAATATGCGCCCGCTAAGGACGCCAGCGGCGTGCCGGTTATCGACTTTAATGCCCTTGCCCAGACAAATCCCGAGGTCGTCGGTTGGATTTACGCACCGGGCACCAACATTAACTATCCAGTAGTGCAGGCTACTGATAACTCCAAGTACCTCAACACGTTGTTCGATGGCACGTCCAACGCATCGGGTGCTATCTTCTTGGATTACGAGGACAATGCGCCCGGCATGGTGGATCAGCAGACTACGATCTATGGTCACCACATGAACGACGGATCGATGTTCAATGTGATCTCGGACACGACCGATCAGGCGACGTTCGACAGCATAGAGTACGTGTATTACATCACGCGCGACGCCACCTATAAGCTGCGTCCGCTGGCGACCAAAGTTGTCGAGGACACGTATGCCAAGGCGCGCATACCCAATTTTGAGGGCGACGACGGGCTCAAGAACTACCTGTCCGAGATGCTCGACGGTGCCTCTGCCGTGGCGAGCGATGCCACCGATCGTGCTGCTTCGGCAACCAAGGTCGTAACGCTTGTGACCTGTCGTTCGTTATCGCTGAGCAACACGCGTGCTGTCATGGTGCTCACGCCGGTCGAGGAATAAGTTGTTCGAGAGTAGCTAAAAAAGCCCCGTTCCAAATTGGCTACTCGACGACGGTAAGGGAGAAATGATGCTCGAGAACGGCAAATCGATGCCTTCGGTTGATGCTTGGCTGCGCGAAGCCAAGGCCG
>DAWDYI010000035.1:0-26504 GCA_052344885.1 Collinsella aerofaciens | reverse complement strand
CCCTTGCCGATGAGCTGCGCGCCTCCGTTAAGCTGCCGAAGCTTTCGCTCGACGTGTTCGACTATGCCTTTAAGCCAGGCGAGGCCGTGATCGACGTGGTGCCGGGCAAGGCCATCACGGGTATGGCTCGCCCCGAGAGTGCCGAGGGCCTGCGCCGCATTATGCTGATCGAGCGCCACGGCCGCGGCGTGTCGCTGCAGGCCGAGGGCGCCGATGGCGACGGCCCCGCTGGCCTGGGCCTGGTCGGCAAGCATATCGGTCGCGGCTGGGTGCGCGGCTTTACCATCACGGGCGGTGCCATCGCCTCGACGATCGGCCACGACTCGCACAACGTGTGCGTGGTGGGCGACAGCGCGGCTGATATGATGGCTGCCGTCGAGGCCGTGGGCCAGGGCGGCCACGTGCTGGTGCGCAACGGCAAGGTCGTGGCGCGTATTCCGCTGGCGCTCGGTGGCCTTATGAGCGAAGGCACGGCCGAGGACGTTGCTGCGCAGCACGACGACTTTATGGTCAAGGCGCGCGCCATGGGTATTGAGCCGCCGCTCGACCCCATCATGGGCATCATCTTCCTGCCCCTGCCGGTCATCCCGACGCTCCGCATCCGCCCCGAGGGCATGTTCGACGTCACAACCTTCACCTACGCCGACTAGTCATCGGGGACGTTCTTAAACGACTAGTCATCGGGGACACTCTTTGGCGCGCTGCCTGACGCCGCGACCGTAGGACCTCTGGCATGTGTGAGCTATTTGCCAGGTCCTTGTAACGTTTACGCCCGCGGAGTCTTATTTGAGCTCCCTTTGGGTACGTTGGAATCGGATACGCGTTTGATTCCAACAAGCCCGAAGGGAGCTTTTCTATGTTTAAACTGATTGCATCCGATATGGACGGCACACTGCTTGACGAAAACGGCCAGGTGCCTCCCGAGACCTACGAACTGATTCTGGCGCTACACGAGCATGGCGTGCATTTCGCTGCATCGTCAGGTCGTCGCTACGATCGCCTGTGCGAGTTCTTTGCGCCCGTTCGCGACAAGATGGACTTTGTCGCCGCTAACGGCGCCCAAGTCTACGCCGACGGTAAGATGGTGGACCGTGAGGTGTATTCCCACCTGGCGATTCGAAGGCTCGCCCAAGCCGTCAGGACGTTTCCCAATCTGCATCTTGCGCTCTTTGACCGAACCAAGTCCTTCCTGCTCGATGACGAGTGCAAGTTCGTGCGTGAGGTCGATAAGGACCTTCCCAATGCCGAGCGCATTTGGGAGCTGCCCGATCCCAGCGTAAATATCATCAAGGCGAGTATCTTTTGCGATGACTGTGCCGTTATGGACAGTGCCTACGTACTGCAGCGCGAGCTTGGCCAGCTCTTTACCTTTGCGCCTTCTGGAAACGCATGGATCGATGCCATGCAGCCCGGTGTGTCGAAAGCCTCGGGAATCGAGCAGCTCATGGAGCACTATGGCGTCGAACGCGACGAGGTCATGGCGTTTGGCGACTCGATGAACGACTACGAGATCATTCGCTTTGTCGGCACGGGCTGCGCGATGGAAAATGCGCGCCCCGCGCTCAAGGCGGTGGCCGATCGCGTGGTGGGTTGTAACCGCGACCACGCCGTCCAGCAGGAGCTCCGTCGCGTGCTGGAGAGTCTCTCCTAATCCGGCAGATGGGGACGTTCCTTTTCTGCCGACAGTGGGGGACAATCCTTGCAGCTTTTTGCGAAGAGTGTCCCCAACGACTAGTCATTCAAGAACGTCCCCAATGACTGTTTTAGCTACCCTGCCGGGTTGCTGCTGCTAGGCGAGAGCGGCCATGATGGTGCGGGCGACGCCGTCGTGGTCGTTGTCGTATTCGGTGATGGCGTCGGCGGCCTCGCGGTCCTCGGGCTCGGCGTTGATCATGGCCATGCCGTGGCCCGCTGCCTGCAGCATGGGGATGTCGTTGATGTTGTCGCCGAACGCCCAAGCGTCGGCGAGACGCTCGCCCAGGTGCTCGCAGAGCCACGTGAGGGCCGTTCCCTTGGTGGCGCCCTCGCCCATGACCTCAATATTCATGGCGTACGAACGCGTGACCTCAATGCCTCCGAGCGTGTCGAGCTCCGCCGCGATGGCGTCGCGATCGGCCGGGTCGTGCCAGTACATGGCGATGCGCTCGAGCGTCTCGACCTCGTCGATCTTGCTGTCGATATCCATGTCGATCGGTGTTCGTGTGCGCTTGAGCGAAGCCGCGATGTGGGGGTCGCCGCCGCAGAATTCGTCCAGGCGCGTGTAGAGCGAGCGGGGGAGGAAGCACTGCCCATCCGCGAAGATATCGAAGGTCACATCGTGGCCGGCGGCGATGCGATGGATGCGATGGGCAATGCCGCAATCGAGCGGACGGCTCAAGATGCACGTGGCGCGCGAGGCGTCGGTGGGCACATCGTCGTCGAGCTGCCAGACGCTGGCGCCATTGGCGCAAACGGCATAGTGCACGGCGGTATGGGCGAGGATGGGCTCAAAGATGCCCGACAGCGGACGTCCCGTGCAGGGCACAAATTCAATCCCGCGTCGAGCGAGCTCGTCGAGCATCGCCCAGGTGGCATCGCTCATCTGCTTATCGCTCGTCAACAGCGTTCCATCCATATCGGAAAACACAATCATTTGATGCAGCCCTTTCTGCTGGCATAAAAAGCGTGGCCGAGGGCGATGATGCCCTGGCCACGCTCGGGTTCTATAACGGTCCGCGTCCTAGCGATCGGCGAGCGGCTTGTACTCCAGCGGCTCGATAACCGGGCGATACGCGGGGCGAATAATGCGGTGCGCGCAGAAGAGCTCTTCCATGCGGTGTGCCGACCAGCCGGCCATGCGGGCGACGGCGAATAGCGGCGTAAAAAGCGTCTCGGGTACGCCGAGCATCTTGTAGATAAAGCCCGTGTACAGGTCGATGTTGGCACAGATGGGCTTGGTCATGCCGTGGTCGCGCATCACCTGCGGTGCCAGGCGCTCGATGCGCTCGATGAGCGCGAACTCCTCGCCCAGGTCCTTCTTGGCGGCAAGCGTGCGCGCGTAACGGCGGCAGACCTCGGCGCGCGGGTCGCTCAGCGTGTAGACGGCGTGGCCCATACCGTAGATGAGACCCGTGCCGTCGAAGGCCTGCTTGTCGAGGATCTTGCCCAGGTAGGCTGCGACCTCGTCCTCGTCCTCCCAATTGGAGACGTGCGCACGGATGTCCTCGTGCATGGACACGACCTTGGCGTTGGCGCCGCCGTGGCGCGGGCCCTTGAGTGAGCCGATAGCCGCGGCGTAGGCGGAATACGGGTCGGTGGCCGAGGAGGACAGCACGCGGCAGGCAAACGTGGAGTTGTTGCCGCCTCCGTGTTCGGCATGCAGCATGAGCATCACGTCGAGCAGCATGGCTTCGTCGCGGGTGAATGCCATGCCGCCGCGCAACACCTGCAGGATGGTCTCGGCGGTGGAGAGACCGGGTGTGGGGTGCGGTACATGAACCTCGGAGCCGCGGCGCTTGGCGACCGAGGCCATATGCGCGAAGGCGGCGATGCGGGGGAGACGGGCGAGCATGGAGATGGCGACGTCGATTTCGTGCTCGGGCGTAATGGCGTCGGGCTCGGCGTCGAAGGCGTAGAGCAGCAGCACGGCGCGCTGAAGCACATTCATGATGCTCGACGACACCGTGGTCATGGGGAACTCTTTGACGTACTCATCGCTCAGGTGCCTAAAAGCGCCCAGACGTCCGCAAAAACCGTCGAGCTCCTCTTTGTTGGGCAGCGAGCCCGTGATGAGCAGGTAGGCGACCTCTTCGTAGCCATAGCGATTCTCGGCCTGGGCGTTGTTGACCAGGTCCTCGATGCTGTAGCCGCGCAGCGTAAGCTTGCCCTGGTCGGGCACGACTTTGCCGTCGACCTTGTTGTAGCCGTGCACGTCCGAGATGCGGGTAAGGCCCGCGACCACGCCCGAGCCATCGGCATTGCGCAGGCCGCGCTTGACGTTATGCTCTACGAACAGGCCCTCGTCGTACGGGGCGGTCGGCAGGCCGTGGTAGAGGTTTTCGCTTTCGGGCGAAATCTGACGGCTCGCCTCGTAATCCAGAACCAGGCGGCTCAGGTGATCGTCGAAGCGGTAGTAGATTTTCTTGGCGTCGTAGGCCATGCGCGCTCCTCTCCGGTCCGCTTTGGGGCCGCGCGCTTGGACGATATGACGTCAAGCTGCCCCGAGCGGCTTGTTCGCTACAGGCGGTACATAAAGTTAAAGACGTCCTCGCGCTGGATGGACACGTTGACGCCCGAAAGCTCGCCGGCCTCGGCCAGGGCCTTCTGCAGCTCGGCGAAGTCGAGCTTGGACTCGGCGGTGTCGGCCAGCATGGTCATGGTGAAGATGTCCTCGATAATGGACTGCGTGATGTCGCGGATGTCGACGTTGGCCTCGCCCAGAACGCGGGTGACGCCGGCGACGATGCCGGGGCGGTTCTTGCCAAGGACGGTGATGACGATACGGGAGGACGAGATCTCGGCCATGGGAAACCCTTTCGCGTGGTTGCGGCGCGCGCGGGCGCTCCGCTACGGTACATTGTTCATCATTGTACCTGTCTGGCGCCAAAAGGGGTGTGCTTACTGCGGCGTTACACGTCTGCAACATGGGTGAAGGCTCGTCGGGGTGCGTGCTCGCTGCGGTTGGCCACGCCGCCTTGCACAAAGACCGTGAACCTTTTGTGGGACACGCGGCGCCGTGGTACCATAGCCGAGTTTGTTGTCTTGGTCGGAAACCAAGACGCCTTATGCGCTGATCGGTAACCAGCGCCTGACCAATAAGGAGTCCTACCATGAAGCAGGGTATCCATCCCCAGTATGTCGAGTGCACGGTGACGTGCTCCTGCGGCAACACCTTCAAGACGCACGCTACCGTGTCCGAGATGAAGGTTGAGCTTTGCAACGAGTGCCACCCGTTCTACACCGGCCAGCAGAAGTTCGTCGACACCGGTGGACGCGTCCAGCGCTTCGCCGACAAGTTCGGTGGCGCCGCTGCCGCCCAGCTCAAGAAGGCCGAGGAGGCCAAGGCTGCCAAGGCCGCCAAGGCTGCTGAGGCCGAGGCTGCTCGCAAGGCCGCCGCTGAGGCTAAGGCTGCCGAGAAGGCTAAGCGTGCTGCTAAGTTTGCCGAGGAGGCTGCCAAGCAGGCCGCCGAGGCTCCCGCAGAGGCTCCCGTCGAGGAGGCCGCTGCCGAGGCCGAGACCACCGAGGCTGCTGAGTAAATAGCTCGCCGCGGAATCGCTCGCATTCATGGCATGAGGGCCGTGCATCCATTTGGGTGCGCGGCCCTTTTCTTTTTTATTGGTGCAAACCAACCTGCCCCCATTGCACCAAATGGCAGAGAGGCAGCGTTTGCCCAGATAAAACCTGCCAAAATTAACCTGTCCCATTGTGGCAGGTTGGTCGTAGTTATTACGTGGCGGTCGAGGTCGACCGTATAGGCCGCGCCTTGTTTGGCTAAAGTACAATCATCTGTGTTTAACTCGCCCGCAGCTGCACGGCGTGGGCGATGGCCAAAAAGGAAAACCACATGGGATTCATGTCAAAGCTGCTGTCCTTTGGATCCGATAAGGACCTTAAGCGCTACTACAAGATCGTCGACCAGATCAACGGTCTTGAGCCCCAGTTTGAGAAGATGACCGAGGAGGAGCTCCGCGGCCAGACCGATAAGTTCCGCGAGCGTTACGCCAACGGCGAGTCGCTCGACGACATGCTCCCCGAGGCCTTTGCCACCGTGCGTGAGGCTTCCAAGCGCACCATGGGTATGCGCCACTTTGACGTGCAGCTCATTGGCGCCATGGCACTGCACGAGGGCCACATCGCCGAGATGAAGACTGGCGAAGGTAAGACCCTCGTCTCCACGTTGGCCGGCTATCTCAACGCTATTGCTGGCAAGGGCGTGCACGTCGTTACTGTCAATGATTACCTTGCCAAGCGTGACTCCGAGTGGATGGGCCGCATCTATAAGTACCTGGGTATGACCGTCGGTCTGCTCCAGAACAACATGCCGCTCGAGCTCAAGCGCCCGGCCTACCAGGCAGACGTCACCTACGGCACCAACTCCGAGTTCGGCTTTGATTACCTGCGCGACAACATGGTTACCCGTCCCGAGCAGCGCGTGCAGCGCGGCCACAACTACGCCATCGTCGACGAGGTTGACTCCATCCTGATCGATGAGGCCCGCACCCCGCTGATCATCTCGGGCGCTGGCACCAAGTCCGCCAGTACCTACAAGGACTTCGCGCGTGCCGTGCGTGGCCTTGAGCGCGGCGAGGACGTGTCGCACGACATGCTCACCGCCACCGAGGACGTTGAACCCACGGGCGACTACGTCATGGACGAGGCCAAGCACACCATTGCCGCCACCGAGCGCGGCCTTAAGAAAATCGAGCGCCGCCTGGGTATCGATGACATCTACGCCGACCTTTCGGGTCAGCTGGTCAACCACCTGCAACAGGCGCTGAAGGCCCAGTACATGTTCCACCGCGACAAGCAGTATGTGGTCACCAACGGCGAGGTCAAGATCGTCGACGAGTTCACCGGCCGCATTATGGAAGGTCGCCGCTATTCTGAGGGCCTGCACCAGGCCATCGAGGCCAAAGAGGGCGTGCTCGTACGCGAGGAGAACCAGACACTCGCCACCATCACCCTGCAGAACTACTTCCGTCTGTATGACAAGCTCTCCGGCATGACCGGCACGGCACTTACCGAGGATGCCGAGTTCCGCGAGATCTACAAGCTGCCCGTCGAGGTCATCCCCTCCAACAAGCCTGTGCAGCGCGTGGACCACGAGGACCTGGTGTACCGCACCATCCAGGCCAAGTACAATGCCGTCGCCGACGATGTCGAGCAGCGTCATGCCAAGGGCCAGCCGGTCCTGGTGGGCACCGTATCCATCGAGAGCTCCGAGAAGCTGTCCGCCGCCCTTACCAAGCGCGGCATCGCACACGAGGTCCTCAACGCCAAACACCATGAACGCGAGGCCCACATCGTTGCCCAGGCCGGACGCTACGGCGCCGTGACCATCGCCACCAACATGGCCGGTCGTGGTACCGACATCTTGCTGGGCGGCAACCCCGACGAGCTGGTGCGCGAGCGCCTGGAGTACGAGGGCCTGACCATGGAGGACGTGACGCCCGAGCAGCTCGAGCAGTTTAACGCCGAGGCCAAGGAGACCTGCAAGGCCGAGCGTGAGCGCGTGCTTGCCGCCGGCGGCCTGACCGTTATCGGCACCGAGCGCCACGAGTCCCGTCGTATCGACAACCAGCTGCGCGGCCGCTCCGGCCGTCAAGGCGATCCGGGCGAGACCCAGTTCTACCTGTCGCTCGAGGACGACCTCATGCGCTTGTTCGGCGGCGACAAGATGGACCGCGTCTCCAAGATGATGGTCACGGCCGACATGGGCGACGACATGCCCATCCAGCACAAGATCATCTCCAAGGCCGTCGAGAGCGCCCAGCACAAGGTCGAGAGCATCAACTTCTCCATGCGTAAGAGCGTCCTTGAGTACGACGACGTCATGAACAAGCAGCGCCAGGTCATCTACGCCGAGCGCAATAAGATTCTGGACGGCAAGGACCTGACCGACCACATCACCGAGGTCATGCACGACACCGTGTACCGCTGCGTGCAGGAGTTCTGCACCAAGGACAGTCACGATGGCGAGCGCGACCTGGAGGGCCTGCGCAAGTGGGTTGTGGAGCTCACCGGCCACATCGATACGCCGAAGTTCCCCGACGAGGATTATGAGGCCCTGGCTACCGATGTCCTGGCTTACGTAGAGAAGTGCTACAACATGAAGGCCGAGCGCTTGGGCGAGGACCTGATGCGCGAGCTCAACACCCAGGTCATGCTGCGCGTCATCGATACCCGCTGGATGAACTACCTGCAGGAGATGGACTACCTCAAGACCGGCATCGGCCTGCGCGGCTTTGGCCAGCGCGACCCGCTGGTCGAGTACAAGACCGAGGCCTACGGCGCGTTCCAGATGCTCGTCGACACCATGTACGAGGATTACCTGCGCACGGTTCTGCGCATCGAGATCAAGGCTGCCCCGCGTGCTGTGGAGCACAAGGAGGACCCCGCACTCGAGGGCGCGCGCTTCTCCGGTCCTGCCGAGGTCGATGGTGACAACGGCGACTCGGTGCTGCGCAAGCAGGCGCAGGTGCAGGCCCGCACGGCTGTCCAGGGTGGTCCGGCTGCCGTCAACAACGGTGGCAAGGTGACCACCTATCGCAAGTCCGAGAGCGACGATCCGTACGTCAACGTGGGCCGCAACGACCCGTGCCCCTGCGGTAGCGGCAAGAAGTTTAAGTACTGCCACGGCAGGAATCGTTAATGGCTGAGGCTTTAGAGGTGACGCCCGCCGAGCTGGACGCGTTCGCGGACCGGCTCGGCGAGGTCGAGTCGTATCTCCATTTGGACGAAAAGCGCACGCGCGTGACCGAGCTCGAGGCTAAAAGCGTGGCCCCCGGCTTTTGGGATGACGCCGACGCTGCCCGTGCCACCATGGAGGAGATCGCGCGCACCAAGGAAGATATCGCTGCCGTGGACACCGCGCGCGGCGAGCTTTCCGATGCCCGCGCCGCGCTGGAGCTTGCCGAGGAGATGGGGGATGACCCCGACGCCTCCGCCCTTCGCGAGGAGGCTGCGGCCACGGCTGAGCGCCTGGCCCGCGCCATCGATGAGCTTGAGCTTTCGAGCTGGTTTACCGGTGAGTTCGATCACGGCGATGCCATTGTGACTATCAAGCCCGGACAGGGTGGTCTGGAGGCCCAGGACTGGACCTTCATGCTCTTTAAGATGTACATGAAGTACTGCCAGCGTCGCGGCTGGAAGGTCACCATCAACGACTGTCCCGCAGCCGAGGTCATCGGCATCGACCGCGCGACCTTTACCGTCGAGGGCAAGGACGCATTTGGCATGCTGCGCGCCGAGGCCGGCGTCCACCGCTTGGTTCGCATTAGCCCCACCGACGACAAGAAGCGCCGCCAGACCACGTTTGCCGGCGTCGAGGTCATCCCCGTGCTACCCGATGATATCGACATCGAGATCAGCCCCGATGACATCCGCGTGGACGTGTACCACGCGAGCGGCCCGGGCGGTCAGGGCGTCAACACCACCGACTCCGCCGTGCGCGTGACGCATTTCCCCAGCGGCATTGTGGTTACCTGTCAAAACGAGCGCAGCCAGATTCAGAACAAGGCCGCGTGCATGCAGATCCTCAAGGCCCGCCTGTACGAGATTGAGCTCGAGAAGCGCGCCGAGGCACTCGATGAGATCCGCGGACCCAAGACCACGATTGGTTTTGGCAACCAGATTCGCAGCTACGTGCTCTACCCGTACCAGATGGTCAAGGACCTACGCACGGGCGTGGAGACCAGCAATGTCGAGGCCGTTCTTGACGATGGCGACCTGGACCCGTTTGTTATTGGCTACCATCGCTGGGCTACCGGCAACGCCGATGCAGAAGGCTCGGAGGTCTAAAACATCGGGTGGCTTCAAGCCGATGCCAAGCCCAACGGTTGGACGGGTTTGTATCCAGAATAAACCCTGCGCAGGGGTGGTTTTTGTCCGGCGAATCGGTAGAATCGAATACAAGAAGAAGTTCAAAGCGCATCCGTTTGGGTGCGCTTTTTTGAGGGAGGCAGCATGGCATATCGTCTGGACATCAAGCGCATTCTTTCGATGAACTTCTTTCACGACCTGCCCCAGATCATGTTGGGGTGTGCCTTGGCCGCCATCGCGACCGACTTGTTTTTGATTCCCAACGGTCTTGCCGCCGGTGGCGTTACGGGCCTTGCCACCATTATCCAGGCGGTCGGCGCGGCGCGCGGCCTATCGCTTCCCGTTGGTATTCAGACGATCGTGATGAACGCCTTGCTGTTGTTGGTCGTTATGCGCGAGGGCGGCATGTTCTACGTGGTGCAGACCGCGACGGGCTTTGTGCTGCTGGGCTTCTTTACCGATCTGTTCGCCCCGTTTGTAGCACCTCTGGCGGATGCGGACCTGATGCTCCCTGCCATGTGGGGCGGCATTATTACGGGCATCGGTTACGGCATGGTGTTGCGCGCCGGCGCCAACACCGGCGGCTCGGACACGATTGGCCAAATCATCTCGCGTAACACCTCGCTGCCGGTGGGCTCGACCGTCATGGCGATCGATGTTGCCGTATGCGCGCTATCGGCTCCGGTCTTTTCAATCGAAAACGCACTGTATGCAGGCCTTTCGATGGTCATTAGCGGCTACGTGATCGATGCCGTGGTCGATGGTGGCAACAAACGCCGTATGGTACTCATCATCTCGGACAAGTTCCCTGATATCGCTGCCGATATCATGTATGGCCTGGGTCGTGGTTGTACCAAGTTTAAGGCGACTGGCATGTATTCGGGTGCCGAGAAGCCAGTGATTATGGTCATCGTGAGCCGTCGAGAGCTCAATACCCTCAAGACGATCGTGCGCGAGCGCGATCCTCATGCCATCGTGACGGTTGCCGACGTTACGGAAGCCTTCGGCGAGGGATTCAAGGACATTAGCGCGTAGGGTCGATCGCGTTCCATCCAAAAGACGTTCACATTGATAAACCGTTTCATCAGCGGTTCTGCCTGCTAAATTGTTCAAATAATGATAAAAACTCTGGTAAAGCCATCAGTTTCCAGCATAATGAATGACGTACGTGCATTGCGGCTGTGTTGGGATTACCTTTCCGTGCCGTGCGCATTTTGTCTAATGAGGATGAAAGGAAGGCACAATGAGCGACGAAGAGCTCAAAAAGGTTGCCAACGAGGTAAGGAAGGGCATCGTCACCGGCGTGCACGCTGCCAAGTCCGGCCATCCGGGCGGTTCGCTCGGCGCTGCCGACATCATGACCTATCTGTACTTTGAGGAAATGAACGTCGACCCGGCCGATCCCCGCAAGGCCGATCGCGACCGTTTTGTGCTCTCCAAGGGCCATTGCGCTCCGGGCCTGTACGCCGTGCTCGCCGAGCGTGGGTTCTTCCCCAAGGAGGATCTCGAGACGCTGCGCCATATCGGCAGCCACCTGCAAGGTCATCCCAACATGAACGACACCCCGGGCGTCGATATGTCCACCGGCTCGCTCGGCCAGGGCATCTCCGCCGCCGTGGGCATGGCGGTTGCCGCCAAGCACTGGGGCGATACTTACCGCACGTACGCCCTGCTGGGTGATGGCGAGAGCGAGGAGGGCCAGGTCTGGGAGGCAGCCATGTTTGCCGGCAACCATCAGCTCGATAACCTCTGCGTGATCGTCGACCACAACGGCCTGCAGATCGACGGCCCCGTCGAGGAGGTCAACGACCCCATGCCGCTCGCCGACAAGTTCCGCGCCTTTAAGTTCCACGTGGTGGAGCTTGCCGACGGCAACGATTTCGATCAGATCCGCGCCGCCTTTGCCGAGGCCCGCGCCACCAAGGGTCAGCCGACCGCCATCATCGCCGAGACCATGAAGGGCAAGGGCGTTTCCTTTATGGAGAACCAGGTTGGTTGGCACGGCAAGGCCCCCAACGATGAACAGTTTGAGCAGGCCATGGCAGAGCTCACGGCCGCCGGAGAGGAGCTCTAGGATGGCAGACGTCAAAAAAATCGCCACGCGCGTAAGCTACGGCGAGGCCCTCGTCGAGCTCGCCAACGAGCACGATGACTTTGTGGTCCTCGACGCCGACCTGGCCGCCGCCACGCAGACCGGCAAGTTCAAGGCCGCCTGCCCCGATCGTTTCTTCGATGTGGGCATTGCCGAGAGCAACCTGATGGGCGTCGCCGCCGGTATCGCGACCACCGGCCGCGTTGCCTTCGCGAGCACCTTTGCCATGTTTGCCGCCGGCCGCGCCTTTGAGCAGGTCCGTAACTCCATCGGCTACCCGCATCTCAACGTTAAGATTGGCGCCACGCACGCCGGTATCTCGGTGGGCGAGGACGGCGCCACACACCAGTGCTGCGAGGATATCGCCCTGATGCGCGTCATCCCTGGCATGACTGTGATCGTTCCTGCCGACGACGTCGAGGCCCGCGCCGTGACGCGCGCCGCCTACGAGTGCGACGGTCCGGTGTACATGCGCTTCGCTCGTTTGGCCTCGCCGGTTATCAACGACCCCGAGACCTACAAGTTCGAGTTGGGTAAGGGCATTGTCATGCGCGAGGGCGCCGATGTGACCATCATTGCCTGCGGCCTGATGGTCGGCGAGGCTCTCGAGGCCGCCGAGCAGCTCGCTGCCGAGGGCATCGACGCCGAGGTCATCAACATGCACACCATCAAGCCCATCGATGCCGACCTGATCGTCAAGAGCGCCACCAAGACCGGTCACGTCGTGACCGTCGAGGAGCACTCTGTGATCGGTGGCCTGGGCAGCGCCGTTGCCGACGTCCTGTGCGAGCAGTGCCCGACGTCGCTCAAGAAGATCGGCGTCAACGACACCTTCGGTGAGTCTGGCCCGGGTGCCGAGCTCTTGCACAAGTATGGCCTGGACGCCGCCAACATCGTGGCGACCACCAAGGAGTTCTTGGCATAAGGCAAGACGGATTTCATGGACTGCTTCGTCAGAACTATAAAACTGTTTCGCCAGTACTATGGAAACCCGGCAGGGGCGCTCTCTTGGAGAGCGCCCCTGTTTCAGTTGCGGTGAAATAAGGACTGTTTTGCCAGCTTAAAGGCTCAACAGTCCCTATTTCACCGCAACTCATGAAGACGCCCCTCAAGCACGGTCCCATCAGGGAAAAGGGCATATATCGACAAAGCGCAATTCAGACCCTTCCAGCGTTGTATATGCAGCACCCCAAGATAAACGCGGCGACCCCTTAGTTATCGCAGGCCGGGCACAGGGTTACTCTCCGATTCTTTCCGCAGGACGGAGGAGCCCCTGCCGCGCGAAGCGCGCAGCGGGGGCTCCGACATGTCCGAGGACGATTTGGAGAGTAACCCTGTGCCCGGCCGACGGGATCCCTAAGCACGCCATGCTTCTTATGTGCAGCAAAGCTAATACTGCTAAAATACAAAGCGCTCATGTAGTTTAAACGCACGACGATAAGGAGCACCAGTGGGTAACCACTTCCGTACCTCCGGTGCGGGCGATGATGCCCCCAAGACGCAGGCAGGCGTCCAGGGCAGTCGTTTCGCCACTCCGGATTCAGAGGGCCAGCCTGTTGCTCAGGCCCCCGCTCAGCCGGCAGATCAGGCACAGCCGGCATCCGATCCCTTTGCCTACAATCCAACCAGCGATGTCGCGCTTTCCGGCACGGCGGGTTTTGAGCCCGTTCAGGCCGTGACCGCTCGCGTGGAGCAGCCTCGGGCTGGTGCCGCCACGCCGCAGCCTACCATGGCCGGCATTCCCGACCCCTTGGCCCCTGCGGCGCCGGCTCCTCAGCCTGCGCAGTCCGGTCTCTTTGCCGCTATTCCCGACCCCACGCAGCCTGCTGCCCCGGTGGTCGAGAGCGATCAGGCCGCCGAGGTTGCAAGCCTCGATAACGCGCTCAACAACCCCGATTTTACGTCGGTGTTTGCGCCCATCGATCCGCAGGCCAGCCGCAAGAAGATGGCCAAGCAGGCCGGTGTCGAGCCCGTTATCCTTATGGAGCATGTCACCAAGATCTATCCGGCACAGCCCAACAAGCCTGCACTCGACGACATCAACATCGAGATCTATCCGGGCGAGTTCGTCTTCCTGGTCGGTCACTCCGGTTCGGGTAAGACCACGCTGCTGTCGACGCTCAACCGCGACGTCAAGCCGACGAGCGGCCGCATCCTGGTTGCCGGTCAGGACCTCATGAAGATCAAGAACCGCAAGGTTCCGTTCCTGCGCCGCCAGATTGGCGCCGTGTTCCAGGACTTTAAGCTTCTGCCGCAAAAGACCGCCTACGAAAACGTGGCGTTTGCCCTGCAGTGCATCGGCAAGCCCAAGGGCGTCATTCGCAGCCAGGTGCCCGAGGTGCTGCGTCTGGTCGGTCTGGCCGATCAGATGGACTCGCTGCCCGACCAGCTTTCCGGTGGCGAGCAGCAGCGCGTTGCCGTCGCCCGCGCTATGGTCAACCGTCCGCCGCTGCTGATCTGCGACGAGCCGACTGGCAACCTCGACCCGGCGATCTCGCTGGGCATCATGAAGCTGCTCGAGCGTATTAACCGCACCGGCACCACCGTGATCGTCGCCACGCACGACCGCGAGATGGTCGATAGCATGCACCGTCGCGTGATCGCCCTTGAGGGCGGCCACGTTATCCGCGACCAGGAGAGGGGAGGTTACGGCAACTATGGCACCAACTAACGTGGGCTACTCCTTCAAAGAGGCAATCAGCCACTTCTTCCGTAACTGGACTACCTCGCTCGGCGCCGTCATCACGATCTTCCTTTCGCTGTTTATCATCGGCCTGTTTATCATGGGCTCCGCGATGCTGAACTCCGTGATCGGCACCGTCGAGGATCAGGTTGTCATCAACGCGTTCATTAGCGATGACGCCGATCAGGCCGATGTTCAGGCTTTTGAGGCCGAGCTTAAGACGTGGAATAACGTCAAGTCCGTGACCTATAAGGACAAAGACGACGCACTGGCCGAGTACACGAGCAAGATGTCGGGCAACGCCGACGCCACCATGAGCGCGCTCGATGGCCAGAACCCGCTGCCGGCTTCGTTTGCAATTGAGATGGACGATCCGTCCAAGGTCGAGAGCACGGCAGAGAAGCTCAAGAAGGATGCCGATTTCCAGAAGATCGCGGATGACGGCGACGTCAACGCGAGCGTGCTGTACGGCCAGGAGGAAGTGAGCCGCCTGTTCCAGGTGACCAACTACATCCGCATCGCCGCCGTGGTGCTCGTTGGCCTTCTGACCTTTATCGCATTCATCTTCATCAATAACACGATTCGCCTGTCCATCACGGCGCGTCGTCGTGAGATTGCGATTATGCGTCTGGTCGGCGCCAGCAACGGCTTCATTCGTGGCCCGTTTATCACCGAGGGCGTACTGCAGGCCATTTTGGGCTCGCTGCTTTCCATCGGCGTTCTGGAGCTGCTGCGCAATCTGATGATTCCGCGTCTGCAGGAGAGCATCGGCTGGATGTCGTTTGCCCTGCCGATGCAGTACTACCTGGTGACCTATGCTGCGCTGATTCTGGTCGGCGTGATTATCGGCCTCTTTGGTTCTGCCATCGCCATGCGTCGCTACCTGCGCGTGTAGGCATGCCTGGAATTCATCCCTTCCAACGGGTCGTCTCTTATGGGGCGGCCCGTTTTTTGATCCCTAGGGGACGGCAGGAAAGCGAATCATTTGGGTAGACTCTTTGGAGTTCGCAATCGATAGTTAGGAGGCGCCATGGGGCGCAATAACAAGCATAAGCGTGGAGCTCGCAATAAGCGCGGGCCGGTGCGCAGCGAACGCCGTCCGAGCCTGACCGGGCGCGTGCAGCTCCATGAGCACAGTGCCTATGTCATAACCGAGAATGGCGACTACAAGGTCATGGGTCGCGGTAAGCGTGAGATCATGGACGGCGATACCGTTGCCGTGAGCATTAAGAACAGTCCGCACGGTGAGCGGCGCGCCGTGATCGAAGGCGTGGTTGAGCGCGCAGCCATAAGCGTGGTGGGCACGTACCAGACCGCCGGTCCGCTCGGTGTGATCGAGCCGCTCGATTCGCGTCTGAAGGCCGACTTCTTCATTCTGCCCGAGGATACCTCGGCGGATCGTCTGGGCGTCCACCCGGGTGATGCCGTTGTCGCGCGCATTTTGACCTACCCGACGCGCCTGGAATCGGGCACCGTGACGATCGAACGCCGCATTGGCGGAGATGACGCGCCCGATTTGGGCGTTCAATATGTGATGGCGCGTTACGGCTATACCGATAGCTATCCCAAGGCCGCGCTGGACGAGGCCGAGGGGCTTTCGCTCGATGTGTCCGTGGCGCTTAAGGACCCGCTCCGCCGCGATCTGCGCGACCGCTTTGTCATCACGATCGACCCAGTCGACGCGCGCGACTTTGACGATGCCATTTCGTTGGAGCGCACGCCCGAGGGTGGCTACAAGCTGGGTGTGCATATCGCCGACGTTTCACACTATGTGGCTTGGGACGGGCATATCGATCTTGAGGCTCGCCATCGTACGACATCGGTGTATCTGGCCGATCGCGTGCTTCCCATGCTGCCCGAACGCCTGTCCTGTGACCTGTGCTCGCTTCGCCCTGACGAGGACCGTCTTGCGTTTACCGTCGATATCGAGCTCGATGCGCAGGGTCGCGTGCGGCATTACGATCCGTACCCCAGCGTGATTCGCTCGCGTGTGCGTATGGACTATGACGGCGCCGAGGCGCTGCTGGTGCGTGCCGGCGCGGTTGAGTATTCGGTGCTGGAGGGTGCGGCCGAGGATGTTACGGCTGCCGAGACCTCGCGCGAGGAAGCGCTTGAGCGCGGTCTTGCGTGCGAGGAGGCCGCCCGCGGCTACAACGTCGACCTCGGCGATTTCCTTGTCGCCGCCAACGAACTCGCCGAACTCCGCCGTCGTATCCGTCGCGCCCGCGGCTCAGTCGATTTTGACACAGCCGAGATTCGCGCTCTATTGGATGAGGACGGAGTGCCCGTGCAGATTGTGGCGCGTGAGCGTTCGTGTGCCACGTCGCTTATCGAGGAAGCCATGCTGCTCGCCAACGAGTGCGTTGCAGAGTGGCTGGCAGACCGTGATATCGAGGCCTGCTATCGTGTGCATGAGGATCCGAGCCCCGATAGCCTGCACGGTGCTGCCGTTGCGCTGGCGCAGCTAGGCATCATCGACGATCGCCGTGCTGCCGGTATTGCCCTGGGGAGCCCCGATGAGCTGCAGGCTGCAGTTGATGCTGCCGCCGGTACGGCCAACGCACCGCTCGTCAACACGCTGCTTCTGCGCAGCATGCAGCGCGCGCTGTACAAGCCGCGCAACGAGGGCCACTTTGCGCTCGCCGCGCCGTGCTACTGTCACTTTACGAGTCCCATCCGTCGCTACCCCGATCTGGTGGTGCACCGCGTGCTCAAACTGCAGTTGGCCTATGAGCAGCTCGGCGGCAAGGACGCCTTGGTCCGTACGCCGCGGCTGATCGGCAAGGGGCGCGAGTCGCTGCCGCGCATTCTGCCGCAGATCTGCCGCGCATGTAGCGATGCCGAGCGCGCGGCAGATGCCGCCAGCCATGCGACGCAAAAGATCAAGATTGCCCAGTACTATGAGGACCGTCTGGGTGAGCGCTATGCCGGAACCGTCTCGTGGGTTAGCAGCATGGGCCTCTTTGTGCGCTTGGACCTAACACAGGTCGAGGGCCTGGTTTCAATTAAGAGCCTGGGCAACGAGTGGTTCGAGTTCGACGAGGACGCGCTAACGCTCACAGGTGCCGACACGGGCACCCGTTACGAGCTGGGGCAGCGCGTGATTATCGAGGTCTCGCGCGTCAATACCACGCGTGGGCACTTGGACTTTAAGCTTATCCATTAGCTAAATCCCGACTCGTGGCGAGAGAGCGGAGGGCGGCCTTTCGGGACCGCCCTTCGCATTTGAATCGTGGCTACCTTGCCGTCTGCTCGGCCGCCCGCTTACCTGCTATTTGAGAGGTAAAACCTACCAAAATAAACCTGTCCCTTTTTGGCAGGTTTACAAGAAAGCGGGGATGAGATGGCGACGGTGTACGGTTATGCGCGGGTGAGTTCGCGCGATCAGAATCTGAACCGGCAGCTGGATGCGCTGGGCGCCTATGGCGTGGGCTCGGCGAATATTTATGCCGACCATGCGAGCGGCAAGGACTTCGATCGACCGCGTTATCGCGAGCTGCTGCACGTCCTGGGAGACGGGGACGTGCTGGTGGTGCTTTCTATCGACCGACTTGGCCGTAATTACTCCGAGATTCTTGAGGAATGGCGACGCATTACCAAGGAGCTCGGGGTTGCCATTGTGGTGTTGGACATGCCATTGCTTGACACGCGCGCTAGGGCCAGCGGCGCGCCGGATGTGACCAACGCCCTGATTGCCGATATTGTGCTGCAACTGCTGAGCTACGTGGCGCAGGTGGAGCGCGAGAATATCCATCGGCGCCAAGCGGAGGGAATTGCAGCGGCGCGGGCGCGAGGGGTCCGTTTCGGTCGACCTCGCAAACCGTGCCCTCCTCAGTTTGAGCTGGTGCGCGATAGCTATGAGGCGGGCGATATTACCCGCAGCCAGGCAGCAAAGTGCCTGGGCGTGTGTGTGGGGACGTTCGATCGCTGGATGCGCGAGGCGGGGTAGGGGTTTGCGTCGCTTTGTCGCTTCCTGTTGCGATTCAAATTTTGATACGGTGACGATGTCATTTGGGGCTACACTCGCTCATATTTAAAAAGACGGAGGTTGGCCTTTGGCGCACATGAAGAAAATAATCGGGTGGACCGCGATCGCTCTGTTCGCCGCAACGCTGGCGGGCATCTGGGTGCTGACGGAGCAAAACGCAGTGCAGACGTCGTTGCTGAGCGAGTCCACCGCGCGCGTGGTGGAGGGTCAGGCTGCGAGCGTTCAGGCTACCGGCATCACGGGTGAAACTCAGGCGGGGGACGGCATGACTGAGAGTACCAATCCGGCTGCCTCGACGGTCCAGCCTGGTCGACTTGCTTCCATTCGCATGTGGGTAGGCGCAAACGTCCGTCGCGTTGCCCATACCGTAGAGTTTTTCTTCGTCGGATTGTTCGCCTCGGTGATCGTGGTCTGCTTTTCCAGGCGTCCATGGAGTGTGTGTTCCCGTTGCGTGCCCGTATTGCTCTTTTGCGCCGCCTGCTCCGTTGGCGATCAGGTACATAAGATCTTTGTTCCCGGCAGGCATTTCGACGTTATCGATTTAGGATTCGATGCTGCGGGCTATGTCACCGCCATGCTGTTGGTATTGCTGGCAGCGGCGTTGGTACGCCATGCGATTCGGCCGATCGGCGCCCATGCGAGGCGCTAGCCTTAAGACGAGACATCGCGACTGCCTATGCTTCGACATTGACTACAATAACGGCTGCAATCGCGAGTGGTCGTCGATGTGCAGTTTTCCAGACACCTGTTTTCTCTAAGAAAGGAAATCCCATGGCGGTATTGTTTGTTGAATATCCCAAGTGCTCGACCTGTAAGAAGGCCAAGGCATGGCTGGACGAACATGGGGTAGAGTATATCGATCGCGATATCGTTTTGGACAATCCCACGGCTGATGAGCTTGCGACCTGGATTGCTCGTTCGGGGCTGCCGGTGCGGCGCTTCTTTAATTCGTCGGGCATGAAATATCGAGAGCTGGGCCTGAAGGCGCGTCTGGATGCGGGCATGACGGATCAGGAGTGCTACGAGCTGCTGGCGACCGACGGCATGCTGGTCAAGCGTCCGCTGCTGGTGGGCGACGACTTTGTGATTCCCGGCTTTAGGGAAGCGGCTTGGGCCGAGGCGTTGCTGTAGCGGCTGCGGAAAGTGCGACCCGTTTTAAGCTCGGATTCCGGGACGCAGTTTCCGGTTGAAGGGGCTAGCGGAAACCGTATCCCAGTTTGAGCGCGAAATCTGGGATACGGTTTCCGTTTGGGGCCTCTAGGGGAAAGCGGGGACCTCGGACAAAATCTCGGACCCAATCTGGGTCCAGGAGGGAGTCCGATGTATACGAAAGAGGAGCGCGAGGGGATTCTCTGGGAGTTCCACCGGAGCGGCCTGTCCGCCCCCGCCGCCTGCAGGAGCCTGCCGCTTTTCCCGAACAAGGACAACCTGTATGCTTGGCTCAAGCTGGAGGAGGCTGGCTGTTAGCGCTACTGTAAAAACAACCAATTTCGCCATCGCACTTTAGCCGATTCCGCCAACGCAATTTCCCCGATCGCGCCAACGCATTTTCACCATTTCCACCAACGCCGGGGCTTACGCTTCGACCGACAAGCGAACGATGCTTTCGGGAGGAGCGGCCGTGGCGGAGAAGAACCTGATCGGAGAGTTGGACATGTACAGGGAAGCGGGCATAAAGCCCAACTTCAGCGACATAGCGAAGCGCTACGGCAAGGACAGGCACACCGTGGCGGCGTACTGGAGGGCCGAGGGCGGCCGGCCCCGCGACGGGCGCGCCGACAGGGCGGGCTCCTTCGACGCGCACATCGAGGAGGTGGCCGCCAAGGCGCAGCTGCCGGGGGTCACCAAGAAGGGCATCCACGAGTGGCTGCTGCACAGGTATCCCGGCGAGAACCTGGCCGGCTACAACGCCTTCACCCAGTTCATGCGCAAGAACGGTATCGCCGTCGGGGCCTCCGTCGGCCCGGAACCGCACCCGCGCTTCGAGACGCCGCCCGGGCTGCAGCTGCAGTTCGACTGGAAGGAGTCGGTCAGGATGGCGAACCGCGACGGCGAGCTGTTCGAGTTCAACGTGTTCGCGGCGACGCTGGGCCATTCCCGCAGGCACATATTCATCCGGTCGGGGACCAGGACGACCGACGACCTGGTCAGGTGCATGTACGCCACGATCGCGAGGCTCGGCGGCGTGCCCCGCGAGTGGGTCACGGACAACATGTCCGCCCTGGTGACGGTCAAGGGCGGCAGGCGCCTCAAGGTCCAGCGCGCATACGAGTTCGCCAAGGCCGCCGGCTTCGAGCTGAAGCTGTGCCGCCCGCGCAGCCCCCAGACCAAGGGCAAGGTCGAGTCGTCGAACCGCTTCCTGTCGCGGCTCGCGGCCTACCAGGGCGACTTCGACGGCTGGGACGACATCGACGAGATCATCGCGCGGATCGAGGACGCCAGCAACTCCGAGCCCAACGAGACCACGGGGCTGCCGCCCTCCGCGCTGTTCATGGAGGAGAAGGACGCGCTGCTGCCCGTCGGCAACCTCCGCGCCCTCGAGGAGGCGATGGGCGACGTGGTGCGCGTGGCCAGGGTGCCGGCCACGATGCTGGTCAGCGCGCACGGCGAGCCCATGTCGGTGCCCAGGCGCTGCATCGGCAGGCCCGCCCGCATCGTCTGCATGCCCGGCGGCGCGATGGACTGCTACGTCGGCGGCGAGCTGGTGGCGACGCACGTGGCGGGCGGGCCGGCCTACGACCCGGCGCACTACGCCGAGGCCATGGCCGGGAAGCGCTGGTTCGGCGACGCCGCCGGCGACATCGAGGCGGCCGCCGCCGCCAACCTCGGGCTGCTCGACTCGATAGGGGGCTCGCTGTGAGCGCCGCGGTGCAGGCCAGCCCGCTCAACCGCCTGGCGGCCAATCTCGAGGAGCTGGGGCTCGAGGGCATGGCGTCGTCGGTGCCCGAGTACGTCAGGCTCGTCGCCGACGGGAGGAAGAGCCTGGTCGACGCCATGCTCGAGCTCACCGACGCCCAGATAGCCCTCAAGCGGCGCGCCGACGACGAGCGCCGCACGAGGATGGCCAACTTCCCCTACATAAAGACGCTGGCCGACTTCGACTGGGGTTTCCAGCCGAGCGTGCCCCGCGGGCTGGTCGAGCAGCTGGCCACGCTCGAGTTCGTCGACCGCGGCGACAACGTCGTGCTCGTCGGCAGCCCGGGCGTCGGCAAGACCCACCTGTCGATAGCCATAGGCCACGAGGCGGTGATGGCCCGCAAGCAGGTGTACTTCGCCGACTGCTCGAGGCTGGTCGAGGACCTAAAGCACGCCTCGGCGAAGGAGGCGCTGGCGCGCAGGATGCGGTTCTACGAGCACTGCAGCCTGCTGATAATAGACGAGCTGGGCTACCTCGATATCGGGAAGGAGGGCGCCGACCTGCTGTTCCAGCTGGTGAACAGACGCTACGCGCTCAAGCGGTCGACGATCGTCACGACCAACGTGCCGGTCGGCAGGTGGGGTGATGTGTTCGGCAGCAACGTCACGGCCTCGGCGGTCGCCGACAGGCTGTGCCACCACTGCGCGATGATCAAGATAACGGGCCGGTCGTACCGTCTGAAGGACGTGTCCATCGGCGGTGAGGACGGGAAGGAGGAGGGCGCCTAGGCGCCGAAAGCGGCACATCCGCGTTGACGAATCCGGCGTATCCGCGTTGGCGCGATTGGCGAAAATGCATTGGTGAAAATGGTGAAAATTATATTGACGCTAACACTGGCGAGCTGACCGCCCGTGAGATGCCCGACCGGGCGGAGCGCATGCACTGCTCGCACGGCGAGGGCAGCCCCGCATTCGCCGCGAGGCGACCGGGCGCCGAGCGCGCCTCCCCGCGGAAGCGTCGAGCCGAAGGGGGCGCGGGCAAGATGGAGAGGACCGGGCGCGGAGGGGCCGGCGGCGAGCCGCCCGAGCAGACCGACTGGCGGGACTGGGGCCTGGAGGGGCTTCCCGACGACCCCGCCGAGCGCGCCCGCGAGGCCGAGGTCAGGCTCGCCGAGGCCCTGGCGGTGTTGGACGTCCTAAAAGCACCAGGCCCTGGCTCTTTGACGAACGAGGAGAAGCACAGGGCGGGAGAGGCGGCGAGGAGGCTCTCGCCGGCGGTGAGGCTCGCGGACGTGACCAGGACCCTGTCGATCCCGAAGAGCACCTATCTTGACCAGGCGTCCAGGATCTCGAGGCCCGACCCCAAGGCCGCGCTCAGGGAGCGCGTGCGCGCGTCGTTCGAGGCGAGCGGCGGCGCCTACGGGCCCGAGTCCGTGACCGCCGACCTCAGGAGGGGACCCGGCGAGCCCGTCTCGTGGCGCGAGCTCGCGCCCGGGGACGCCGAGAGCCCCGTCGTCGCGTCCGAGAAGGTCGTGCGCCGGATCATGCGCGAGGAGGGCCTGGTCGCCCGCAAGGCGGCGCAGATGCGCCGGAGGGCGAGGTACCGCAGCTACCGGGGCGAGCTCGCGGAGCGCCCGGCCAACGTCCCGCTGCGCGCGGACGGGACGCACGACTTCCGCGCGCCCGCGCCCGGCCTGCTCGTGGTCACCGACGTCACGGAGTTCAGGCTCGACGGGTACAGGGCGTACCTGTCGCCCGCGATCGACTGCTTCGACGGGTGGCCGATCTGCTGGAGGGTCTCGGTCCACGCCGACTCCGACCTGATGGTCGGCATGCTCAGGGACCTGGTGGGGATAGTCGGGCCGACCGAGGACCGGCCGCTCACGGTGCACACCGACGGCGGCGCCGTCTACATGGGGCGCGAGTGGCGCGAGGCGTGCGGCCCCGGGGTGGTGCGCTCGATGTCGAGGAGGGCCCGGAGCCCCGACAACGCGCGCGCCGAGGGGTTCTTCGGCACGCTCAAGTGCGACTTCTTCGAGGGCAGGGACTGGACCGGCGTGCCGTTCGACGAGTTCTCCCGCCTGCTCGGCGAATATATCGAGTGGTACAGGGACGGCAAGCTCAAGAAGGACCTAGGATGGAAGACCATTAGGGAGTATCGCGAGGAGAGGGGCTATGCGGCATAGCGCCGGGACATGGTCCGGAAAAACGTCCGAGGTCCCGCGCGTCCCGTTCTGGACGTAAATTCCGGGATGAGCTTTCCGGTTGGCGGGCATATGCGCTAATCCTCAAGCTGTGCCCATTCGTGCGGATCGTAGACCTTTACGTGTTTGTTGGGCTTGCCGCTCCAGTACTCCTCGTCCATAAAGGGCAGATATGCCTGAACGCCGGGGCAGATAAAGGGAATCCGCTGCTGTTGCAGTCGCTCGCGCTGGCGCTGCTCCAGGTGCGCCTCGGATATGACGGTTGGCATGCCGGACAACTCGACGAGGCTTGCCTGGATTCGCTTAAGGTCGGGGAGTCCCGCGTGCCATGACATCCGCATGATCAAAAAGGATGCACGGCGGTATTTTGCCTGCACCACAGTAATGGCGGGGCGCAGTGTGGGATGGATTTTGTCCCGTTCGGGCCAAAGGTCGGCAGTGATCTCAAGGCCCAGGGTCTCCCATAGGTAATCAAGCTCTTCGTCCATGGCGCCTCGATATCTACGTGATCATTGATACTTCGATTGTGTTGCCTGGTGCTATCGTTTTCACGGTAGAATCTGCCAACGGTTGACGGCTACCGCTCGCGGCGTTTTGCCCTTCGTGTACAGCGGTCGGCTTCACAGGTCCTTCACGGGTTGGACTAAATTAGGCCAATTTGACTGAATTTCAAAAAAGTCAAAATTGGGGCTTGCGTCACGGCGAGACTTCCCGTATATTTCTTTCTTGCGCAAAGGCACAGCCGAGCGCAGCGATGCAGTCATTGGGATGTCGTCTAATGGCAGGACAGCGGATTCTGGTTCCGTCAATGGGGGTTCGACTCCCTCCATCCCAGCCATTGCATTTGCTACATATGGCCCGTTCGTCTAGCGGTTTAGGACGCCGCCCTCTCAAGGCGGAGATCACCAGTTCGAATCTGGTACGGGCTACCAAAATTGAACGCCCGGGCCTCGCAAGAGACCCGGGTTTTGTGTATTGACCGTATATACGGCGCCTGCCGTGTTTCGCTCAGATCGAGGAGTAGCCATGGATCTGCCCATCAGCTTGCAAGACATCACGTATGCCGAGAACTATCTGGCGCAGGGCGACCTGGCTACGGCGACGCCGCTGCTGGAGCGCTTGGTGGAGCTCGCCGAGGAGTATATCGACGCCGAGTGCAAGACGGAGGAGAAGCGCCAATACTTTAGCTTCGATAGCAAGTTTGAGCGCTTGGCCTATCGCCGCGTGGAGAAGGATCCGCGCGAGCTCGTGCAGGTCGAGGTGCCTTTTGACCGCCTGTACTCTGACATGGCGTTTGCCTACATTCGCCAGCAGGATTATGTGAGCGCTCGCAATGCCCTGATGCAGGCCGTGCGTTGGGACCCCATGAACTGCAACTATCGCTTGGATTTGGCCGAGCTGTTCCGCGCTCTCGAGGACAAGCAGGAATGGGCATCGCTCTCGTTCTCGGTGCTGGAGCGCGCGAGCGATGGCAAGTGCGCCGCCCGCGCTTACGCCAATCTGGGTCAGTATTTCTTGGAGCCCGAGACCGAGAACATTTCGGCTGCCGTGGGCTGCGCGCGTCTGGCGCTGCGCCTGGCGCCCAACGATGCGCATACGACGCGCCTGCTCAACAAGATCCATACTACCTATCCGGATGCCGCCGAGGAGAGCGACGAGCACGTGATGGGCGAGCTGGCGTTGCAAGGCGTTCCGACCTCACCTTCGGCCGAGATTGCCATCTGCCTGATTATGTGCGCGACCGATGCCGCAAGCGACGGCGACAAGCAGGAGGCGACGCGCCTGACGGTGCGTGCTCGCGACTTGGTGGGCGAGGAGGCCTGCGCGGCGATTATCAAACTGGTGCGCGAGAGCGATGCTGAACTCAATGCCGAGCGCAAGGCAAAGCGCGAGGCTGCGGGCTCAAACGCCGATGGCGCCAAGGAGGCCGGCGATGCCCAGTAAGCGCGAGCGCAAGCTCATTTCCAAGAATCGCTCGGCACATCACGAGTACTTTATCGATGAGACCTTTGAGTGCGGCATTGAACTGAGCGGCACCGAGGTCAAGTCGATTCGCGAGCGCGCCTGCCAGATCACCGATACCTTCGCGCTGATCCGCGGCGGGGAGTGCTGGCTCGTCGGCCTGCATATCCACCCTTATAGCCATGGTGGCGTGTGGAATCGCGATCCCGACCGTCGGCGTCGTCTGCTGCTGCACCGCAAGGAGATCGACTTTCTTGACGGTAAACTTCGCAACCGTGGTTATGCGCTGGTTCCGTTGGAGCTCTACTTTAATACGGACGGCCGCGTAAAGCTGCTGCTGGGTCTGGGTCGCGGCAAGAAGCTCTACGACAAGCGCGAGGACATGGCCAAGCGTGATGTCCAACGCGAGATCGACCGCGCCCTTAAGGAACGCAACCGCTAGGCACTCTGTATAAGTTGCGGTGGAATACGGACTGTTTTGCCTGTTTGAGGGGCTATTCAGTCCCCATTTCACCGCAACTGCGGGCGCCTCATCTTGCTTGCTGTTTTGACACATATGTCTCAAAGGCGGCGTCCGTTATGGGTGCCGCCTTTTTTGTGGGTACATACATCCATGAGGTTCAATCCTGGGTTAGGGGAGTGATCGTTATGGACAAAACTGCGTTCTTTACGATGCCGAGCGGCCTGTATGTGGTGAGTGCCGCGGCCGACGGGCTGCGTGCCGGCTGCGTTATCAACACAGCGGTGCAGGTGACATCCGCCCCGCCGCGCATCTCGGTTGCCGTGAACAAGGACAATGTCACCTCGGGCGTCATCGCATCGGCCAAAGCGTTCGCGCTGACCGTGATCGATCAGACCGCCGATATGCTCTACATCGGTAACTTTGGGTTCCGCACCAGCAGCGATTATGACAAGTTTGCCAAATACGAGACCCGCGAGACGGCTCTGGGCATGCCCTATGTGCCCGAGCACGCAGCGGCCCTGTTTAGCTGCCGTTTGATCGACACTGTGGATGTGGGCACGCACCTGCTCTTTATCGGCGAGGTGGAGGATGCCGAGCGCCTGAGCGACGAGACGCCGCTGACGTACGACTACTATCACAAGGTGCTAAAGGGCAAGACGCCGCCCAAAGCCTCGTCGTATCAGGTTGATTTCCGATCTCAGCCGAACACATTGAGCGGATAGGCCGTTCCCGCAGTT
>DAWDYI010000034.1:0-27912 GCA_052344885.1 Collinsella aerofaciens | reverse complement strand
CCTCAATCGTAGCCCGAGACGGGCCCGGGCTGACAATTTCGACTGTAATGGACATTCTTGAATGACTGGTCGTTTAAGAACGTCCCCAATGACTAGGTCGGAAAATTTCTTAAAAAAGTTCTTGCCCTGAGCTGATTCGTCCGTATAATAAACTTCGTTGCTTGAGAGCACGCACCTATTCCTCGGTAGCTCAATGGTAGAGCACGCGGCTGTTAACCGCGCTGTTGTAGGTTCGAGTCCTACCCGGGGAGCCAGAATTTTCCAGCCCTTTCCGTTGGGCTTTTAAATTCCTCGGTAGCTCAATGGTAGAGCACGCGGCTGTTAACCGCGCTGTTGTAGGTTCGAGTCCTACCCGGGGAGCCAGGTTGTAAAACCCGTCGCGTATGCGGCGGGTTTTTTCATGCCGCGATCGCCGTTCGCGAACGTTACCGTATCAACATTTCGTGTCGAGGATGTAATCCCGAGGCCCGCCACCTCAACATGGCGCGGTCGTTGTAGAATATTGTAATGATTGCTCCCACGACATGGTGCCGCGAGCACCAAGAAAAGGAGATTCTTGTGTCTGAGACCATTAACGGCAGCCTGAGCGTCTCGAACGACGTTATTGCCGATATTGCCGGTTATGCCGCGATGACGTGCTATGGCGTTGTCGGTATGGCTGAGCAGCTCCAGGGCGCCGAGAGCGTGCGCCTGCTTGCCGGTCAGCGCCTCCGCAAGGGCGTGCTTGTCTCCGCCGACGAGAACGGCCTTACGGTCGATCTTCACGTCGTGCTCGAGAACGGCGTCAACATGAAGTCCGTCTGCCACAATCTTTCGAGCTCCGTTGCCTTCACCCTGCAGGAGATCGCCCAGATCGATCCCGCCAGCCTTAAGATCGGCATCCATATCGACGCGCTCAAGAGCCGTCTGAACTAGCATCCGAAAACGGAGATTCAAATACCCATGATTGCAAAGACCATTCGCACCTGTTTTCCGATCGCTGCGGCTGCCGTTTCCGACAAGGCCGAGGAGATCAACAAGCTCAACGTCTTCCCCGTACCCGACGGCGACACTGGTACCAACATGTCGCTCACGCTCGCCTCGGTGACCAAGGAGCTCTCCGCCCTTCCTGCCGACGCCGACATGGAAGCCATCGCCGGCGCCATCACCCACGGCTCCCTCATGGGCGCTCGCGGTAACTCCGGCGTTATTACCTCGCAGATTCTTCGCGGCGTGGCCGAGGGCCTTGTCTCTGCCGACGAGCCTATCACGTCCGCCAACATTGCCTTCGCCTTCCGTCGTGCCGTCAAGGTTGCCTTCCAGGCTGTCCGCAAGCCCATCGAGGGCACGATCCTCACGGTCCTGCGCGATGTCTCGACCAAGGCCGATGAGTGCGAGAAGAAGAAGTTCTCGGCCGAGGATGCGCTTGATGCTATCGTCGTCGAGGCGTACCAGTCCGTCGCCCGCACGCCCGACTTGCTGCCCGTCCTCAAAGAGAACGGCGTGGTCGACTCAGGCGCCTTCGGCTTTGCCATCTTCCTGGAGAACTTTGTTGCCGCCGCGCTTGGTCGCAGCACCGTTGTCGAGGATTTCTCCGCTACGTTTGACTCCGCCGGCTCTGCCCGCGATGCCGCTCTTGGCCGTGTTGAGATCGAGGCTAACGATGACTGGGAGGGCTCGGAGTTCCGCTACTGCAACGAGTTCCTCTTTAAGGCTGACGCCCCGTTTGACGAGGACGAGTGCCTTAAGTTCCTAGGCTCCATGGGCGACTGTGAGCTGCTCGTGGGCGCCTATCCCGACTACAAGATCCATGTGCACTCCAACACCCCCAACCTGGTGCTCGAGCACATGCTGCAGCTCGGTCAGATCTATGAGGTCTTTATCCACAACATGGAGATGGAGGCCCACGACCGTACCGCCAAGATCCACGAGGATCAGGAAAAGGCCGCCGAGCCCGCCAAGGCGCTGGGCTTTGTCGCCGTTGCCGCCGGTTCCGGCGAGGCCGACATCCTCAAGTCCCTCGGCGTCGACGTGATCGTGTCCGGTGGCCAGACTATGAATCCCTCGACCGCCGACCTGCTGGGCGCGGTGGACCAGGTCAACGCGACCTCGGTCATCATCCTGCCCAACAACGGCAACATCCGCATGGCCGCTGAGGCTGCTGCTTCAGCCTGCACCGACAAGAAGGTCGCCGTCGTTCCCACCAAGACCGTCCCGCAGGCCTTCTCCGCGCTGTTCGCGGTCCTGCCCGATTCCGAGCTCGAGGATGCCGTCGCCGCCATGGTCGACGCCATCAGCGAGGTCCGCGATGGCGAGGTCACCCGCGCCGTGCGCGACTCCAGTGCCTCTGACGGTTCTCCGATTCACTCCGGTGACGTCATGGGTATCATCGCCGGCTCCATCGACGTGGTCGGTTCCGACGTGAAGCAGGTCACGCTCGACTGCATCAACCGCATGCAGGAGGAAGAGGAGGGCGACGCGCTGACGATTCTGGCCGGCGAGGAGCTGTCCGATGAGGCCTTCCAGGAGATCGTCGACGCTATCGAGGAGGCTCAGCCCGATCTGGAGATTGACGCCCATCGTGGCGAGCAGCCGCTCTATCCCGTGATCTTCTCGATCGAGTAGGCAACTGCCCATGTCCGAGCTGTGCTCCGTGCCGCGCGTCTCGGAGCGCTTTGCCCAGAGCAATGCGCTCGACGAGGATATCGCGCGACTCAAATATGTTTCGGGTAAACGTGAGGAGGCCCTTCGCCGTCTGGGAATTCGGACGGTGGGGGACCTCCTTCTCCATATCCCTCATCGATACCTGGACTTTACCCGTTCTTGGTCTATCGAGATGGCGCCCATCGGTACTGTGTGCACCATCATCGCCACGGTCGACCGTATCGTCCAAAAACAGCCGCGTCCGCGCATGCATGTGACCGAGGTCTCACTCGTTGACGAGACGGGCGTGCTGCAGGTCGCCTTTTTCCGCCAGCCCTGGATTGCCCAGCAGCTTAAGCAGGGCGACCGCCTGGCCGTGATGGGCAAGGTCGAGTTTGCCTACGGCTTTAAGCAGATGGCCTCGCCGCATTTTGAAAAGCTTGAGGACGGTCGTGCTGCGGGTACCATTTTGCCGGTCCACTACGTAAGTGACGGCGTGAGCCAGGCATGGATGCGTCGCATCGTGAGCGGTGCTCTTGAGCTCGTCGGCAATCCCTTCGATCCCATCCCGGCACCACTGCGCGCAAAGCGCAAGCTCATGAGCAGTGCCCGTGCGCTTCGTTCGATTCACTTTCCCTCGAGTATGGCCGAGCGCGACATTGCGCGCCGCCGTTTGGCCTATGAGGAGTGCCTGTACCTGCAGCTGGCGCTTCGCCTGCGCAACGATGGCGGCCTAGTCGATGTGGTGCCCTATGCCCACACCGCGGGCGAGCACCTGGCCGCACTCAAGCAAGCCCTGCCGTTTTCGCTGAGCGACGAGCAGGAGGTCGCGTTCCAAGATATCCTGCGCGATATGTGCGATGGCGGGCGTGTGATGAACCGCCTGCTGCTGGGCGATGTCGGTACCGGTAAGACCGCCGTTGCCGCCTGCGCGCTGGCTGTGGCTGCCGATAGCGGCACGCAGGCCTGTGTTATGGCGCCCACGGGCGTGCTGGCGCGCCAATATGCCGATAAGACCGGCCCTCTGCTCTCTCAGGCCGGCATGTCCTGGGCGCTTCTGACGGGTGCCACGCCGGCCGCAGAGCGCGAGCGCATCCATGTACAGCTGGAATCGGGCGAGCTTGACGTGCTCTTTGGCACCCATGCGGTGCTTTCGGATGACGTTGCGTTCAAGCATCTGTCGCTTGTCGTCATCGACGAGCAGCACCGGTTTGGCGTCGGCCAACGTAACGCCCTACGCGCGAAGGGCCCCGGTGCCGATCTGCTCGTTATGACGGCAACGCCAATCCCGCGTACGCTGGCGCTTTCGGTCTACGGCGATCTGGACACGAGTATCATCCGCCATCGGCCCGTCCCTGGCGCTGGCGTGACGACACGCGTGCTCACCGAGTCGAGCCGCGACCTCGCCTATGGCGCCATCCG
Organism: Collinsella aerofaciens; assembly: GCA_052344885.1. Classification (GTDB taxonomy): domain Bacteria; phylum Actinomycetota; class Coriobacteriia; order Coriobacteriales; family Coriobacteriaceae; genus Collinsella; species Collinsella aerofaciens_CC. The sequence goes on along the minus strand of DAWDYI010000034.1, from coordinate 23,868 downwards.
CGAGGCGCATGCAAAGGGCCAGCAGGCCTACGTGATTTGCCCACTTGTGGAGCCGAGTGATTCGGCCGATGAGCTGGAAGACGTACCTGGTATCGCCCGCGACGACGAGGGCCGCGTGACGGTCCCCGTGCCGCTGCACGATACGGCAACCGAGCTCGATCGCCTGCGTCTGGCGTTGCCGGGTCTTGTCATCGAGCGCCTTCACGGCCGCATGCCGGCGGGGGAGAAGGACCAGGTTATCGATGCCTTCAAGCGTGGCGAGATTGACGTGCTCGTCTCGACTACGGTGGTCGAGGTGGGCGTCGACGTGCCTAACGCCACCGTCATGGTCATCGAGAACGGCGAGCGCTTTGGATTGGCTGCCCTGCACCAGCTGCGCGGCCGCGTGGGCCGTGGCAGTGTGTCGGGCACGTGCCTGGTCATGACGCACTCTAAGGGCAACGGCGGCGCGTCGGCAGCACAAGATCGCCTGCAATCGCTCGAAAAAACCGCGGATGGCTTTACGCTCGCCCAGATGGACCTGCGTCTGCGTCACGAGGGCGAAATCCTGGGCTACCGTCAGCATGGCGGTGTGACTCTGCGCTTTGTCGACCTGGATGCCGACGAGGAACTGATCGAGTGGGCCCATTTGGACGCGGTCGAGCTCTTGCGGTATGCTTGCACCCTTGACTCCGTGGCGACGCGCCCCCTGCGCGATGCGGTCGTCATGCGATATCGACACATTTTTAAGGAGGTCAGCGGAGGATGAGAATCATCGGCGGCGAATGGCGCGGTCGTAAGATCGAGGAGCCCCGTGGTCGCGATGTCACCCGCCCCACGACTGATCGCGTGCGCGAGGCGTGCGCATCTATGGTCATGTCGGCATTCGATTTCGATCTGGACGAGGTCCGTGTGCTGGACGCCTTTGGCGGCTCCGGTGCCTTAGGGTTAGAGATGCTCTCTCGTGGGGCCCGCTCGCTCACGACGTTTGAGATCGATCGCAACGCCGCGCGGCTCATTACCAAGAATATCGAGTCGCTCTGCCGTGACCGTGCGCGTTGGCGCGTGGTCACGGGCGACATGCTGGCGAGTGCCTCGCGCGGTCGTGTACCGGGCGGCCCCTTTGATCTGGTCCTGCTCGACCCGCCCTATGCTTTTGGTGCCGAGCCGGTCGAGGAACTGCTGCAGAACCTGGCTCAGCAGGGTCTGCTTGCACCTGGCGCTTTTGCCCTGTTTGAGCATGCCGCCGCCGATGCGGGCGCGCATCCGGTAGGCTTTGAGACTGTACGTGAGAAGCGCTACGGCATTACCTCGGTCGACCTGCTTCGTTGGGTCGGCGATGACGACGGTGAGGGCGATAGTGCCGTCACCGATGCTGATAACAACGATGCCACGACGTTTCAGGAGGACGCCCATGAATGACACCATCAACCGCGTGATCGTCCCGGGCACCTTTGATCCCATCACGTTTGGCCATATCGATGTGATCCGCCGCGCCCGACGCATCTTTCCCAGCGTGATCGTCGCTGTTGCCGAGTCGCAGGGTAAAAACGGTGTGGGCACCACGTTTACGCTCGATGAGCGCGTGGCGCTGGCCCGCGAGGCGCTCGGTGATATCGACGGCGTCGAGGTCCTGCCCTTTACCGGCCTCTTGGTCGACTTCGCTCGTGAGCAGGGGGCGGGGGCCGTGGTCAAGGGTCTGCGCGCCATGACCGACTTTGAGTATGAGCTGCAGCAGGCCGACCTTAACTATCGCCTGGATAGTGAGCTGGAGTCCATCTTTGTCATGAGTGCGCCGCAGTACGGCTATATCTCGAGCTCGGTCGTTCGCCAGATCGCCTCGCTCGGCAGTGACGTATCGACGTTTGTCCCGTCCAACGTGGTCGAAGCGCTCAAACATCGCTTTTCGTGACGTTTCTTATTGCCTGGTGGCATGTGGTAAACTAGCACGATGATATGTTACCTATGAAAGGAGACCGGATGCCGGGCGAGAATTTTCCTGGCGATAGGATCGTCAGCTTGGTCGATGAGCTCGAAGGGCTGATCGAGGAAGCCAAGCCGCCTTTCGGCAAGAACGCTCAGTTCAAGGTCATCGACGCCGACGTGTTCTTCAACATCCTCGACGAGATCCGCATGAGCTATCCCGAGGAGTGGCAGAAGTCCCGCCGTATCCTTAAGGAGCGCGAGGAGCTTATGGCTTCCGCCGCCGCTCAGGCCGATTCCATCATCGCTGACGCTCAGCAGCAGGCCCTCACCATTGCCGGTGAGCAGGAGATCGTCCGCCTTGCGCAGCAGCAGGCCGACGACATCCGCGATCGTGCCCAGCAGTACGAGCGCGAGACACGTTATGCCGCCGAGGACTACGCAGAGCAGGTCTTTACGCACCTGGAGGAGAACCTTAAGAGCCTGACCGGCACCGTTACCCGTTGCCGTCAGCAGCTCAACGAGGGTGCCGCCCAACAGAATGGTCAGTGGTAATGGCTGAGTTCCCGAGCGTTACCGTCGATCTTTCCGAGCAGCTCGAGTTTCCTGGAGATTCGTATCCGCTGACCGGTAAGGTCGATGTCGCCACGTACACGGTGGGCGAGAAGGAGTACCAGCTACAGGACGGTATTGACTACGACGTTGTCTTTACCAATGCCGGTACCGGTGTCTTGCTCACGGGTATGGTTCGCGCGCATGCCACCGGCGAGTGCGACCGTTGCCTGGAGCCCGCCTCGTTTGATATCGCTGGCGAGATTGAGGAGTTCTACCTCTTTGAGGAGCCCGAGGATCCCGAGGCCTACGAGGACGGCTACGAGCTCCTGGGTGAGGACCGCATCGTCGATCTGGGTGAGCCCATCAACGACGCCGTCGTCATGGACACGCCGTTCGTGGTGCTCTGCAAGCCCGATTGCCGCGGTCTGTGCCCCACTTGCGGTTGCAATCTCAACGTCGAGCAATGTGATTGTGCTGCCCAAGCCGAGGCCGAATGGGCCGAGGCCACGGAAAATCCATTTGCAGCATTGAAGAATCTCAAGCTTGACGAGTAAAACTGTGGTAGTATCGCTACTTGCGCGTAATCGCCACACTGGATAGTTCATAAGGAAGGTCACTATGCCCGTACCTAAACAAAAGCAGGGTCGTATCCGCACTCACACCCGTCGTTCCGCCAACATGAAGATCTCGGCTGCGGCTCAGTCCACGTGCCCCCGTTGCGGCGCTGTTAAGCTTCCGCACCACGTGTGCCCCAGCTGCGGTTTCTACAAGGACCGCGAGGTTATCGTTACCGAGTAACGGTATACTCTGGATGCGATGCCGTTCCAAATGGAACCACAATGGCCGGCTCAATGAGTCGGCCATTTTTGTATAAGGAGCATGTTTATGAGTAACGTTCGCGTTTGTGTAGACGTTGTGGGCGGAGACGAGAAACCTCAGGTTGTTCTCGATGGTATCGAGGCTGCGCTTGCCGCCGATCCCGATATCGAGGTCTTGGCAGCTGGCCCCGCCGAAATCGTCAACCCTTTTGCCGCTTCCCATGCACGTGTTGAGGCCCTTGAGGCACCTGACGTTATCGCCATGGATGACGATCCCATTCGCGCCGTGATGACTAAACGCAAGTCGTCGATCGTGCTGTCGTGTCGTGCCATCAAGAAGGGTAATGCGGACGCGTTTTTCTCTGCCGGCTCCACCGGCGCCATGACCGCCGCTGCCACCGCCTACGTGACGCCGTTTAGGTTTCAGGCCGAAGGCAAGAAGCAGCCGGTGCGCCCCTGTCTGACCAATGCGCTACCCAATCGCGCCGGCGGTCTGACGGTGCTGTGCGATATGGGCGCCAACCCCGATGTCGAGGTCGATGACATGGTACGTTTTGCCCAGATGGGTAGTGCTTATGCCCGCGTCGTCCTGGGCATCGAGCATCCCCGCGTGGGCCTGCTTGCCAACGGCACCGAGGACGAGAAGGGCTCCAACTTTACCAAGGCCTGCTTCCCGGCCATGAAAGCCGCCGTTCCCGGCTTTGTTGGTAACTGCGAGGGAACGGACATCACCTCAGGTAACTTCGATGTCGTCGTTGCCGATGGCATGTCGGGCAATATTGCGCTCAAGGCCACCGAGGGTGCTGCCAAGTTTTTGCTACAGGAGCTCAAGGGCGTCTTTATGTCATCGCTCGGCACCAAGATCGCCGCGCTGCTCATTAAAAAGCAGATGCGCGAGATTAAGGCCAAGCTCTCTGGCGACGCCAAGGGCGGCGCGATTCTTCTGGGCCTGCGCGGCGTGGTCCTGATCGGTCATGGCGCCACCTCGGTCGAGGCTGTTAAAAACGGTACGCTCGCGGCGGCCGAAGCCGTGCGCGCCGGACTGGTCGAGAACGTCGCCAACTCTATGGATGGTATCGTTTTATAAGAGCGAGTTAGAGCGCTGTTATGTGCTTCGCGGTGCACGCCGTGGGGTAGAATCAGAACCGTGTCTTGGTACCGCCCGGGCGGTACCATTCTTTTGGTATTCATGCACTATGAGAGGAAGCGCTATGGACCGCTCCGAAATCTTCGACAAGATCGCCGAGGTCGCTGCTGACGTTCTGGGCGTCGATGTTGCCGAAATTAGCGAGGAGACCACCTTTGACGACCTCGATGCCAACTCGCTCGAGCGCCTGCAGCTGGTTACGGCTATCGAGGACGAGTTCAACCTCGAGATCGATGACGAGACCCTGCTCTCGCTCAACTCTGTCGCCGACGCCGTCGACGCTATCGAAGCTGCCAAGGAGGCCTAAGTCTTGGCTTTATCCGACCGACTTACGCGCGCCCAGGAAATCCTGGGCCATGAGTTCAATAATAAGGTGCTGCTGCGCGCGGCACTCACGCATCCCTCGGCAGTCGAGGGCCAGCCGGTTTCTGCCAGCTATGAGCGCCTTGAGTTCTTGGGCGATTCCATTTTGGGCGCTGTGGTCGCACGCTCCCTGTTTGAGTCCTATCCGGAGTTTGACGAGGGCAAGCTCACGCGCCTGAAGGTGTCGCTTGTCTCGGGTGCTACGCTGTCCGAGGTTTCTCACGAGCTGGGCATCGACGACATCATCATCTTTGGTGCCTCCGAGACCGGTACCGGTGCGCGCGGCCTGCATTCGGCCCTCGAGAACGTCTACGAGTCGCTCGTGGGAGCGCTGTACCTGGATGCCGGCTGGGATGCCGCGGCGGAGTTCATTCACCGTACGCTTAAGCCGCATTTGGCTTCCGAGCGTGCCGAGCATCCTGCGAACCCCAAGTCGTTTTTGCAGGAGTGTGTGCAAGCCGACGGTCACGAGCCCCCGGCGTACAAGCTCGTTGGCTCCGAGGGCCCGGCGCATGCGCCCACCTTTACCGCCGTGGTTTTGATCGATGGCATCCGTCAGGGTCGCGGCTCCGGCTCCTCAAAGAAAGAAGCCGAGGGAGCCGCTGCTCTCGAGGCGCTTGACCGCATGGGCTACACCACCAACGGCGTGATTCTCAACAAGAAGCCTGTTTAAGCGAGGAACCGTGTATCTCAAGTCCCTCACGCTCAAAGGGTTCAAGTCGTTTGCCGACCGCGCCCACATGACGTTTGAGCCGGGCCTGACCGTCATCGTCGGTCCCAATGGCTCGGGAAAATCGAACATCTCCGACTCGATTCTGTGGGTCCTGGGCGAGCAGAGCGCCAAGCAGCTGCGCGGCCAGGCCATGGAGGATGTCATCTTCTCGGGCTCGTCAGCGCGCAAGCCGGTGGGTGTCGCCGAGGTCACGCTGGTGCTCGATAACTCGGACCATATGCTGCCTGTCGATTTTGACGAGGTCGCCATTACCCGTCGCATGTATCGCTCGGGCGAAAGCGAGTACCTCATCAACTCGAGTCCGTGCCGCCTGATGGACATTCAGGACATCCTGCACGATTCGGGCTTGGGCAAGGATACGCATTCCATTATTAGCCAGGGCAAGCTCGACGCCATTTTGCAGAGCCGCCCCGAGGAGCGCCGTGCCCTCATCGAGGAAGCCGCCGGTATCTCCAAGCACAAGCGGCGCAAGGAGCGTGCGCTCAAAAAGATTAAGTCGATGGACGAGCACCTGACGCGTGCCCGCGACATCAATAAGGAAATCGCCCGTCAGCTGCGGCCGTTGGAGCGTCAGGTCGATCGCGCGCGCAAGTACAAAGAGCTGTCCTCGCGTGCGAACGAGCTTACGCAGATGCTGGCTGTCGACGAGCTGCGTTCGCTGCAGTCGCAGTGGAACGACCTGGAGAGCCGCTCCAAGGAAGGTGCCGCCGAGCTGGAGCTTGCGCAGTACCGCATGGGCGAAAAGGAGCGCGAGCTCGAGAAGCTTCAGGTCATGCTCGAGGAAAAGGGCCTGTTTGTGGGCGACCTAGGCGAGCAGCGCCGTCATATGCAAGATGTGGTCGGCCGCATTAACTCCGACATGCGCCTGCTCGAGGAAAAGGGCCACAACATGGTGTCGCGCCTGTCTGACATGCGCGGACAGATTTCGAGTTCCGAGCATCAGCGTCGTCGCGTGGTCGAGGAGCTCGAGGACGCGCGTGCGCAGCTTGAGGAAGTGACCGGTGCGCATATGCAGGCCCAGGAGGACGTTGACGCCGCTGGTCCTGCCGCCGCTGAGCTCCACGAGCGTCGCGTTGCGCTCGACAATCAGATTTCGCAGTTCACGCGTGAGCAGCGCGATGTGCAGCGTGTGGCCGATAACGCCGCGCTCGAGCTCGCCAAGGTGAAGGACTCGCTGAGCAATGCCGAGGTCGAGGACAACATGTATGCCTCGCGCCTGGAGCAGATCGACGAGCAGCTTGAGGAGGTCATGGCCTCGCTTGAGAGCCGTCGCGACCGCGCCGAGGAGCTTGAGGGCGCTCTTGAGGAAGCGCGCCAGGCTCAGGTTGATGCGCGTGAGGCCACCGAGACGGCACGCGCGGCCCTGAAGGACCTGCGTGCCCGCGAGAGCGAGGCGCGCAACAAGTTGTCCGAGGTGCGCTCGGAGCTTTCCAGCCAAAAGAAACTCGATGCCCGCATGGCCGACAGCTCGCCGCTCGTGAGCCGTCTGGTGGGTGCGCTGGGCGACGATGTCTTGGGTCGTCTGGGCGACGTGCTGGAGGCCCCGCGCGAGCTTGAGGGCCTGGTTGAGCAATTGCTCGCCGGCGATATCGATGCGCTGCTGTTTGATGACGCCGCCACGCTTGAGCGTGCCGGTCGTGCGGCTCTGGACCAAAAGAAGGCCTCGGGCGAAGCACTGCTGGTGACGCGCGGCGTGAGCGGCTCTACCGCCGCTGAGGGCGCTGCCGGTACCCGCCTGGTTGATCGTCTGTCCGTGCGTGCAGGCTACGGACCCGTCGTCGAGGCGCTGCTCGGCGGCTATTACGTGGTCGATGACTTGGCTGCCGCGCTGGCTGCGCCTGTCGTTGACGGTGTGACCTATGTGACTCCCGATGGCGCCCGCGTAAGCTGTGGCGGCCTGGTGCGTGTGGGCCTCGATGCCGGCGAGGCGTCGGGTGCTCTGGAGCGTAAGCGTCGCATTCGCGAGCTGGATGGGCTTGAGCCCGATTTGGCCGCTGTGTTTGAGCATGTGTCGGATCAGGTCGTCGAGGCCAATGCGGCCGTTGAGGAAGCGCGTGCCGCTGAGGGCGATGCCGCTGGCGAGATCGCCCGTCTTGAGGGCGAGCGCCGCTCGCTGCTCTCCGAGATCGGCCGCTTGGAGCAAAGCGCCAACAATGCCGAGGTCGAGCGCGTGCGCATCTCCACGCGTCGCGAGCAGGCCTCCGAAGCCGTTCGCGCTGCACGCCCGCGAGTTGATGAGCTCACCCGTTCGCGTGACGAGGCCCGCGCGCAGGCAAGCGATCTGGGCTTGCAGATTGCCGAGGCCAACGACGAACTCGACCGCGTTCGCCGTGACGATTCCGAGGCTGCCGGCAAGCTCGCCGACGCCAAGGTCCGCCTAGCCTTGACGAGTGAACGCCTGCGTTCGCTGAAGGGCCGTGTGCCTGACCTGGAGCATCGCCTGGAGGGCATCGACCGCCGTATCCGCGGAACACGCCAGGCCTCGCGCTCGCTCGAGTTGCTGCGCCTGCGCGTCGATCCCATGCACGAGCGCTATTCGGCCCTGCTGGAGCGCGCGTCGGATTGGGCCGCGCGCTTGCGTGACCAGGCTTCGCTCGAGGAGGCGGACTCGGCCTCGCTCAAGAAGACTATCGAGGATGCCAAGGCAGAGGTTGCCCGCGCTAAGGAGCGAGTCGATACCGCCTCTGCCACGCAAAACGAGTTCAAGGTCGCGCGTGGCAAGCTCGAGGTGCAGGTAGAGGCCGCCATTAAGGCCATTACCGCCGATGGCACGACGGTGCTCGAGACAGCGCTCATGCTTCCGGCGCCCACGGACCGCGATGCCGCCGAGCGCGAACTCAACCAGCTTGTGCGCCAGATCAACAACCTTGGTCCCGTTAACCAAGTTGCCATGGAGGAGTACGAGCAGCTCAAGCGCCGTGCCGACTACATCGAGGAGCAGCTGGCCGATCTGGAGAGCGCGCGCAAGGCGCTCACCAAGATCACGGTGGCCATTGATCGCAAGATGCGGAAGGCCTTCCTGGTGACGTTTGAGAAGGTCGACGCGAACTTCCGCGAGATCTTCGCTATGCTCTTCCCGGGCGGCCAGGCTCATCTGGAGATGACCGATCCCGAGCATCCTGCCGAGACGGGTATCGAGGTCGTGGCGCAGCCGCGCGGCAAGCGCATCACCAAGATGATGCTCATGTCGGGCGGCGAGAAGAGCCTGACGGCGCTCGCCCTGCTCTTTGCTGTGTATCGCACGCGCACGGTGCCGTTCTATGTGCTGGACGAGGTCGAGGCGGCGCTCGATGACGCCAACCTGTCCAAGCTCATCGGCGCACTCGATGTGTTGCGTTCCGATACGCAGCTCTTGGTTATCTCGCATCAGCGCCGTACTATGGAGGACGCTGACGTCCTCTATGGCGTCTCGATGCAAGCCGACGGCGTCAGTCGCGTCGTCTCGCAAAAACTCGATCGCGAAACCGGAAAGGTCGTGAATGCATAATGGGATTCTTCGATGCTCTCTCGCGCGGACTTGAGCGCAGCCGCGAGGCCCTCAACGAGGTCTTCTACTTTGGCGGCGAGGTCGACGAGGATTTTTGGGAGGACCTGGAGGACACCCTCGTAATGGGTGACATGGGCGCCGAGGTCGCTATCAAGGTCTCCGATGACCTGCGCGATGCCGCGGCCAAGAAGAACCTCAAGACCGCTCCGCAGCTTCGCCGCGCTCTGGCCGAGCAGCTTGAGCAGCACTTTGTGCCCATCGAGCGCGATCCGTTCTCCGATACGCCGAGCTGCGTGCTGTTTGTGGGCATCAACGGTGCCGGCAAGACCACGACGGTCGGTAAGATCGCGAGCGCCATGGCTGCCCGCGGCAAGAACGTGGTGATCGGTTCGGCCGACACCTTCCGCGCCGCCGCCATCGAGCAGCTTGATGTGTGGGGCCAGCGCGCCGGCGTTCCCGTCATCAAGCGCGATCGCGGCTCCGACCCGGCAAGTGTTTGCTACGACGTGCTCGACGAGGCCGATAGGCGCGGCAGCGACCTGGTGCTCATCGATACCGCCGGCCGTCTGCACACGAGCCCCGAGCTCATGCGCGAGCTCGCCAAGGTGGTCAATGTGACCCGTAAGCGCGCCGCCAATATGGCCGCCGGTCCCATGCCGGTCTCGGTCGTGCTTGTGATCGATGCCGCGACGGGCCAAAACGGTCTGAACCAGGCGCTCGAGTTTAACGAGGCGCTTGGCCTGGACGGTATTATCATGACAAAGCTCGACGGCACGGCAAAGGGCGGTATCGCCATGGCCGTGGCCGAGAAGCTCAAGCTCCCGATCCTGCGCATCGGCGTGGGCGAGCAGGTCGATGACCTGCAGGAGTTTAATGCCAAAGATTTCTGCCGCGCCCTGGTGGGCGAGTCCAATTAAGGAGTGACTAGTGTTTGATTCCCTGAGCGATCGCCTCAACGACACATTTGACCGCCTGCGCGGCAAGGGTAAACTGACCGAGGCCGATATCACCTCGGCCATGCGCGACATTCGCATGGCGCTGCTCGAGGCCGACGTCAACTTTAAGGTCGTCAAGGAGTTTGTCGCCAAGACCAAGGAGCGCTGCATGACCGCCGAGGTCATGGAGTCGCTGTCGCCGGCGCAAAACGTCGTCAAGATCGTGCTCGACGAGCTCACCGAGATGCTCGGCTCCACCGAGAGCAAGCTCGTCTTTAGCAACCGCATCCCCAACGTCATCATGCTCGTGGGCCTGCAGGGCTCTGGTAAGACCACGGCGGCCGTAAAGCTTGCCTACCTGCTCAAGAAGCAGGGCCGCTCGCCGCTGCTCGCCGCTTGCGACGTCTACCGTCCCGCCGCTGCCGACCAGCTGGCCACGCTCGGCGGAGAGATCGGTGTCCCGGTCTTCCGAGGCGACGGTGCGCACCCGGTCGACATCGCCAAGGGCGCCATTCAGGAGGCCGTCGACCACCTGCGCGATGTGGTCATCGTCGATACCGCCGGACGTCTTCAGATCGATGAGCAGATGATGCAGGAGGCCGTGGACATCAAGAAGGCCGTCAAGCCCGATCAGGTGCTGATGGTCGTCGATGCCATGACCGGTCAGGATATCGTCAACGTCGTCTCGACCTTCGCCGAGCGCACCGACTTTGACGGCGTGATCATCTCTAAGCTCGACGGCGACGCCCGTGGCGGCGGCGCGCTTTCCGTGCGCCAGGTGACCGGCAAGCCCATCAAGTTTGTGAGCATGGGCGAGAAGCCCGATTCGCTGGAGCCGTTCTACCCCGATCGTATGGCCAAGCGCATTCTGGGTATGGGCGACGTTGTCGGCATTATCGAGAAGGCCCAGGAGGCGGCCGACGCCGAGCAGCTCGAGGCCGCCGAGCGCATGCTGCGCGAGGGCTTTACCATGAACGACATGCTCGACCAGATGAAGGCCGTCAAGAAGATGGGCGGCATGAAGGGCATTCTGGGCATGCTCCCCGGTGGCCAGCGTGCGCTTAACCAGATGGGTGGTAACCTGGACGAAGGTATCTTCGATAAGAACGAGGCCATCATCATGTCGATGACCAAGGAGGAGCGCCTTCGCCCCTCCATCATCAACGGCCAGCGCCGTGCCCGCATTGCCAAGGGCGCCGGCGTGACCCCCACCGAGGTCAATAGCCTTATGAAGCAGTGGGGCGAGATGAATAAGATGATGGGCCGCATGCGCACGATGGCCAATCAGGCGCAGGCCGGCGGCAAGAAGGGCAAGAAGGGTAAGAAGGGCAAAAAGATGCGCATGCCCAATATTCCCGGTCTGGATGCCATGGGGCTGGGCGGCATGGGCGGCCTGGGAACGGGCGGCCCCAAGTCCGATATGGACCTGCTGCGCCAGATGGAAGCGCAGATGCGCAACAAGAAGTAACGACTAGTTGAGTCGTGTATGGCGAAGGCCGCCTGGATGGTATTCCAGGCGGCCTTCGCCGTTTGTTCGCTGGTTGTCGCACGCGTGGAAGCGCGTTCTCGACGAGGTGCTTGCCGCTAGTGGCAGCCGCAGCCTTCGTGCCCGTCATGGTCGTGGTGACCGTGGCAGCCGCAGGACTCGCCATGCTCGTGGATGTGCTCGTGATCATGTCCATGGCAGTCGCAGGTGGCCTCGCCGTTCTGTGCGAGCGTGCCGGCAATGAGGGCCTCGACGCAGGCATCGCAGCTGCCCTGGGCGCCCGCATAGACCGTGATGCCGGCTTGGGCAAGCGCGTTGATAGCGCCGCCGCCGATACCGCCGCAAATGAGCGTGTCAACGCCACCGTTGGCAAGCAGGCCCGCCAAGGCGCCGTGGCCGGTGCCACCGGTGCCTACGACCTGCTCGTTGAGCACCTTGCCATCCTGGATGTCGTAGATCTTGAACTGCTCGCTGCGGCCAAAGTGCATAAAGATGTTGCCGTTGTCGTACGTCGTTGCCACCCTCATGGTGCCGACCTCCTTTGCTGGCCATGCGGCCGTCGTCGTGGCGATGGGGGAGTACGCGATATTGCCGCCCGCGATGACGAGCGCTCGTCCGTTGACCAGCGCTTCGGCCACCTTGCGATGCGCGCGGCTGCAAATGGCCGCCACCGTTGCGCGGGCGATGCCCATCTGCTGGGCGACCGCCTCTTGGTTGAGACCTTCCAGGTCGCACAGGCGCAGCACCTCAAGCTCGTCGACGGTCATGTCGATGGCATCACCGCTGGCCAGGCCATCGGGGGTAAAGCCGCGGTATTCGGGGATGATCCCGACGCGGCGCAGTTTTTCGCGTCTTCCTGCCATGCACACTCCTTATCTGACATATGTCAACAATAGGATAACGCGTTAGTCGTTGGGCGCAAGGCATTTCTGTCATATGTCAGAAAAAGGCTAAGATGCCTCGTTGCCGCATGCGGAGCCGCGCTGCCGTGCATTGCGTGTGCCGGACTAAGTGTCCAATTCGACACTCGCGCGCTTGGGCTACAATAAATCTCGCTTATAGGCGACTGACAGGAGGGTCAATGAGCAAAGCTGATCAACAGTTTGTAACCATGTGCCGCGATATTCTGGACCATGGCACCACCACCGAGGGCCAAAAGGTCCGCCCGGTGTGGGAGGACGGCACCCCTGCCTATACCATTAAAAACTTCGGTGTCACGGCGCGCTACGACCTGCGCGAGGAGTTCCCCGCGCTCACCCTGCGTCGTACGGCGCTTAAGTCTGCCATGGACGAGATTCTGTGGATTTATCAGAAGAAGTCCAATAACGTGCATGACCTCAACAGCCATATCTGGGATGAATGGGCTGACGAGACCGGTTCTATCGGCAAGGCCTACGGCTATCAGATTGGCCAGAAGAGCCACTATGCCGAGGGCGACTTCGATCAGATGGACCGCGTGCTGTACGACCTTAAGCACACGCCGTACAGTCGCCGCATTATGACGAACACCTATGTGTTTAGCGATCTGTCCGAGATGCACCTGTACCCGTGCGCCTATAGCGTGACGTATAACGTCACCCAGCGCCCACAGGATGACAAACCGACGCTCAACATGATTCTCAACCAGCGTAGCCAGGATATTTTGGCCGCGAACAACTGGAATGTGTGCCAGTACGCCATTTTGCTGATGATGGTTGCGCAGTCGGTCGATATGATCGCTGGCGAGCTGCTGCACGTGATTGCCGATGCCCACATTTACGACCGTCATGTCGATATCATCCGCGAACTTATCGAGCGTCCGCAGTTTGCCGCGCCCAAGGTAACGCTCAACCCCGATGTGCATGATTTCTACTCGTTTACGACCGATGACCTGATCGTCGAGGGCTATGAGCACGGCCCGCAGGTCAAGAACATCCCCATCGCGGTGTAGGTGACGCGCATGACGTGTAAGCTTTCTGCCATTGTCGCCGTGTGCGATGACTGGGGTATTGGGTGCGAGGGCGACATGGTGGTGTCCAATCGCGCCGACATGCGCCATTTTGTGGCGTGCACCAAAGGTTGCCCGGTCATTATGGGGCGCAAGACGCTGCTGAGTTTTCCCGGTGGGCGTCCGCTCAGGAATCGCCGCAACATTGTGCTCACGCGCGACGAGGGCTTTGCCCCCGAGGGCGTTGACGTGGTGCATGGCATTGACGAAGCGCTCGCCGCGGTTGCCGATGAACCCGTTGCGTGGGTGATCGGTGGCGGCGATGTCTATCGGCAGTTTTTGCCGTATTGCGCGGAGGCCGAGGTTACGCATAACCACTGCGTGCATGACGTGGATACGTACTTTCCCGATCTGGATGCCGATCCCGCGTGGGAGATTGCGCGGCGTGGCGGTGTTGCCACGATTGCCGCGGGCGAGGGTGACGAGGGTCTCGATTATGAGTTCGTGACGTATCGTCGCGTTGAGGCGTAAATCGTCTGGCGTGAACGGTATCATCGGGTTGTTTGAATGCATGGGGCGGCGCTTAGCGTCGCCTCGTTTGGTATAGATGTACTGTAAAGAAGGGTGCGGGCAGGCTGCTATGACTGATGCCGTTGAGGTTCTGCGAATTGATTCGCTCGAGGACGAGCGGCTCGATGCCTACGTGCGACTGACCGAGCGTGAGCTTCGCTGCGTGCTGGAGCCGCAGAAGGGCATTTTTATCGCTGAGAGTGCCAAGGTCATCGAGCGTGCGGTTCGCGCCGGATATGAGCCGGTGAGCTTTCTTCTGGGCGAGCGCTGGCTCGACCAGATGATGCCGCTGTTTGACCAGCTTGTCGTGCGCGAGGGAGCGGGTCCGGTTCCCGTGTTCGTGGCCTCCATGGAGCTCATGGAGCAGTTGACGGGCTTTAACGTGACGCGCGGCGCGCTGGCGGCGTTCCGTCGCCCGCGTCAGATTCCGGTTGATGAGTTCTTGGGCGGCGTTGTCGAGGCGGCGGGGGGTCGTCCGGTGCGCGTGTGCGTGCTTGAGGGTATTGTCGATCACACCAATGTTGGCGCGATTTTCCGCTCGGCTGCCGCATTGAACGTTGACGGTATTTTGGTCAGCCCGACGTGCTGCGATCCACTGTATCGTCGCTCGGCCCGCGTGAGCATGGGCACCGTGTTTCAGGTGCCGTGGACGCGCATTGGCAGCGAGGCTCGTGTGTGGCCGCATGATGGTCTGAGCGCGTTGCACGATGCCGGTTTTTCGTGTGCCGCTATGGCGTTGACGGACGACTCTGTTTCGCTTGATGATCCTGTACTGCGGAAGATTGATCGCTTGGCGATTTTTATGGGCACCGAGGGTGCCGGCTTGGGCGCCAAGACCATTGCCGGCTGTGACCACGCGGTGCGCATTCCGATGGCGCACGGGGTCGATTCGCTCAACGTGGCCGCGGCGAGCGCCGTCGCCTTTTGGCAGCTGTGCCCGCACGTGAGCAATGAGTATCACTACCAGCCGGGTTTGTATCACTAGGCAGATATTTTGCACTGGGCTCTGATTCGGGGTGTTTCGGTCGACGCCGGTCGGTGCTAAGCTGGTATTTGCTTTGGTCTTAAATTGCCGTTTTGTTGTTTAACATACGTTGGCGGGAAGGGCGTGTGGCTAAGAAATCTACGGCTATCGATGTAACGCAGGGTGTCATTTGGCAACAGCTGCTGTCGCTGTGCGTTCCCATCTTTTTTAGTTCGTTTTTTCAGCAGGCCTACACGCTTATCGGTACGTATATCGTTGGCCAGTTTGGCGGCAAGCTCGCGCTGGGTGGCATTCAAGCCACGATGGTGCTCACCGAGCTCTGCATTGGCTTTTGCGTTGGCGTCGGCGCCGGCTGCGCGGTCATTACCGGTCAGTATTTTGGCCAGCACGATGATGAGCGACTGAGTCGTTCGGTCCATACAGCCATGACGCTCGCGCTGGTGGGCGGTATCGCTTTCTCGATTCTTGGCATAGTGTTCGTTGAGCCCATGCTGGTGCTTATGAACACGCCGCATGAACTATTGGCCGAGGGCGTGGCCTATGCTCGCTGTTATTTTGCCGCGATGGTTGCGGCACTGCTGCTTAATATGGGAACCGCACTGCTGCGTGCCGTGGGCGACACGCGCGGCCCCGCCGTGATCATTGCCTCTGGCTGCCTGGTTAACGTGGTGCTGGATATCATTTTTGTCGCTGTGTTGCATATGGAGGCGCTGGGCTGCGGCATCGCGGTGGCGCTGACCATTTGCTCCAATGCAACGATGATCGTGTTGCGCATGATGCGCGCTCCGGGTGCATGGCGTCTTTCGCTGTCTAAGCTCGGCATTGATCCTGGCATTTGTAAGAGCATGATCTCGTGTGGTCTGCCGCTTGGCTTTCAGTCTGCTGCGTATTCGATTTCCAACGTTTTGATTCAGGTGTCGGTCAACTCGTTTGGTGCCGATGTCACCACGGCGTGGGGTCTTTCGGGCCGCTTAGATGGCATTGTCTGGATGGTTACCGAGGCGCTCGGCGTGTCGATCACCACGTTCTCGGCACAGAACTTTGGCGCGCGCAACTATGAGCGCATGCGCAAGGGCTACCATACGTCGCTCGTGCTGTCGTTTATGCTCATTGGTGGCCTGTCTGCCGTGCTGCTGGTGTTCTCGGGTCCGTTGTCGCGTCTGTTTGTCGACGATGTTTCGATTTCGGCGTACACCACGACGATTCTTCATTTCATCGCGCCGTTCTACGCGATCTTCTCGATTATCGAAAACGCGTCGGGCTCCATTCGCGGTGCCGGCGTGAGCTTGCAGCCTATGATGCTCACCATCTTTGGCACCGTTGTCTTGAGGGTGATCTGGGTGTTTGCGATCATGCCCTTCGATCCGTCGCTCGAGCATCTACTGCTGGTTTACCCCGTAACCTGGCTCATCACCGCAACCATGTTCACCATCTACCACCACAGCGGCAACTGGCTAGGTCGCGCCACCGCCTAGCTCATCCGTCAGATACCCCTGATAAGTTGCGGTGAAATAGTTCCTGAAAAGCCCTTGCGGACCGTCAAACAAGTACTATTCCACCGCAACTTCCTTATGAGCTGTAGGTGTTGGCGGAAAACGAATCAATTAGTATTCGATGCCTTGGCGGGCTAAGAGGCCTTCGTCGAAGTAGTGTTTGACGGGGCGCATTTCGGTGACTAAGTCCGCGAGGTCGGCCAACGGCAGCAGCCCGCGGCCGGTGAGCATGAGCTCTGTGGTGGTAGGCTTCAGTGCGATCAGCCCCTCCACATCCTTGCGCGTCACGAAACCTCGGCGCATGGCCTCGCCGAGTTCGTCCAAAATCAGAACATCGACCTGTGATATCTGCTCGTGTGCGAGCTCCAGAATCTGTGCCGCGCAGGCCTCGGGCGTGTCGCGGTCGGCCTGTACGATGCGCAGACCCAAACGGGGCGCCGCACCATGCTCGGCGCAGTGCAGTTTCTTGGCAAACTGCAGCATAAGCACGTCGAGTCCGTAGCCCGTCGCGCGCAAGGCGAGCCCCAGCGCAGCCGTCGTCTTGCCCTTGCCGTCGCCTGTATAGATTTGAACCTTGCCGACTTACAGTGATGCCATCTCTGTCCTTTCGTGCCCGGCGTCGGTTTATCGCCGTCCGGGTTGGGTATTCTAGAAAGCATTATCAACCCCAGTAGATGGAGTTCAAGCAGATGGAGATGGATGACAACAAGCGTAGACGGAATATGATCCTCTACGTGCTCATCGCCTTCGTCGTCTACCTCGTGCTCTCGACCGTTCTGTTCCCCAACATCGGTCACACGCAGCAGATTACGAAGACCGATTACTCGACGTTTGTCAAAGCGCTCGATAAGAAGAGTGTCGACAAGGTCGAGTACAACACGGACGATTACTCGATTTATTACACCAAGAAGGGCGAGGACGAGAACATCGCCTATAAGACGACCGGTGTGCCGAACGATGCGGGCTTTACCGATCGCGTGCTTGAGTCTGGCGCTTCGCTGGAGTCGGTCGTTCCCGATAAGAACTCGGGTTTGATGACCTACTACCTGCTCACACTCATTCTTCCCATGGCGATTTTCTTCCTCATCGGTTGGTGGCTCAACCGCCGCATGAAGAAGGCTATGGGCGATGACGGCCCGTCGATGAACTTTGGCGGCGGCGGTTTTGGCGGCGGCGGACTGGGTAAGTCCGGCGCGCGCGTGATTGCCTCCAAGGACGTGGGCGTGACCTTTAAGGACGTCGCCGGCCAGGAAGAGGCCAAGGAGTCTCTCAAGGAGGTCGTCGACTTTCTGGAGAAGCCGCAGCGCTACGAGGAGATCGGCGCCAAGCTGCCGCGCGGTGCTCTCCTTGTTGGCCCTCCGGGTACCGGTAAGACCCTGCTTGCCAAGGCTGTTGCCGGCGAGGCCGGTGTTCCGTTCTTTAGCATTTCGGGCTCTGAGTTCGTTGAGATGTTTGTTGGTCGCGGCGCTGCAAAGGTTCGTGACCTGTTTAAGCAGGCCAAGGAAAAGGCCCCGTGTATCGTCTTTATCGATGAGATCGATACCATCGGTAAGAAGCGCGATGGCGGCGGCTTTAGCGGCAACGACGAGCGCGAGCAGACGCTCAATCAGTTGCTGACCGAGATGGATGGCTTCGATAACCACAAGGGTATCGTTGTCCTTGCCGCAACCAACCGTCCCGACAGTCTCGATCCCGCTCTACTGCGCCCCGGTCGTTTTGACCGCCGCATCCCCGTTGAGCTGCCCGATCTGACCGGCCGCAAGAACATCCTCGAGCTGCATGCCAAGAGCGTGAAGACCGAGCCGCCGATCGACCTGACCGCGATTGCCCGCGCCACGCCCGGTGCCTCGGGCGCCGACCTGGCCAATATCATCAACGAGGGCGCCCTGCGCGCCGTTCGCGAGGGTCGCAAGCGTGCAACCCAGGACGACTTCGAGGAGTCGGTGGAGGTCGTCATTGCCGGTCAACAGCGTAAGTCCACGGTGCTGTCCGACCACGAGAAGCAGGTCGTTTCTTATCACGAGATCGGCCATGCCATCGTCGCTGCCCGCCAGAAGGGCTCTGCGCCGGTCACGAAGATCACCATCGTGCCGCGCACGAGCGGTGCTCTTGGTTATACCATGCAGGTCGAGGAGGACGAGCGCTTCCTGACGACGCGCCAGGAGGTCTTGGACAAGCTCGCTGTCTATTGCGGTGGCCGCGCAGCCGAGGAGCTCATCTTTGGTGAGATGACGACCGGCGCCGCCAACGATATCGAGCAGGCCACCAAGCTCGCCCGTAATATGGTGACGCGCTTTGGTATGTCCGACGAGTTTGGCATGATGGCGCTCGGTACCGTGCAGAACGCGTATCTCAATCAGGACACGTCGCTCACCTGCGCCCCCGGTACGGCCGAGCGCGTGGACGCGATTGTCGCCAAGCTGATCGAGGATGCGCACGACCGCGCTTTGCAGATTCTGAAGGAGAACAAGTTTAAGCTCCACGAGCTGGCTCGTTATCTGTATAAGAAGGAGACCATCACGGGCGAGGAGTTCATGAACCTCCTCACGCGCGAGAATCCGCTGATGCCCAAGCAACAGTAATACTAGTTGCGCAGTGTCAATCGCCCCATTTGAGTGTCCATCTCAAATGGGGCGTTTTGCGTGGGGAGTGTTGTATATGAAGATCGTGGTGAGCGCCTGTTTAATGGGCGAGAGCTGCAAGTATAACGGGCTCGACAACTATCATCGAGAGCTGATCGAGGCTTGCGAGCGCACGGGGACCGAGGTCCTCTTGGTGTGCCCTGAGGTCTTTGGCGGCCTGCCCACGCCGCGCAAGCCGTCCGAGATTGTGAACGGCGAGGTCCGTACCTGCGGGGGTACCTCGGTCGATCGCGAGTTTCGCCTGGGTGCCCAACGCGCGCTCAATATGTGCGAGCAGGCGGGTGGGCCGTCCGAGATTTCCGCGTGCATTTTGCAGGATCGTAGTCCGTCGTGCGGCGTGGGCCATATCTACGACGGATCCTTCAGCGGCACGCTCACAACGGGTAACGGTGTCTTCGTTGACCTGCTCCTGCGCCACGGCTACCGCGTGATCCCGGCAAGCGAATTCGACTCGAGCATGTTACAGCAATAAAAAACCGCCACAAAGGAACTGTCCCCTTTGTGGCGGTTTTGGTCGGTTAGGCCAGGATAGAGTGGCCGTAGGCGTTGGCGGCCTTGATGGCGGCGGCGAACTTTTCGTCGGTGAAGGGCTCAGGGTTGCCCTGCTTCCACTCGTTGGTGGCGTGCGCGTATTCGCACAGGGCAGGGATGTCGGCCTCGGAAAGCCCGACCTGCTCAAGCGTCACGGTCAGGCCCATCTGCTTGTTAAAGGCGGCGTAGCGCACAAGGTTCTCGGTATCGCCCGTATAGGCAAACAGGACGAGCACGCCCAAGCTCACGACCTCGCCGTGCAGATAGGTTCCCTCGCGCGCAATGCTGCACGTCGCATTGTAGAACGCGTGCGCCACGCTCGAGTTGTAGTAGTAATCGTTTTGGTTGGTCAGGTTCGAGACATAGCCTGTGTTGACCACGATGTCGAGCGCGATCTGCTTTACGGCCTCGGTCGACAGGTCTTGGCGCACGTCCTCAAGACCCTGGACGCCATAGGTAAACAGCGGCTCGGAGCAGGTGTGGGCGAGTGCCAGGCCAAGACCGGCGGTGTGCTCCAAATTACCGGCGCTCGTGGCGTACTCGACCTCGGGCTGCTTAGACAGGGCATCGCCCACGCCGGCCCAGAAGTACTCTGCCGGTGCCTCGGCGATGATCTTGGGGTTGATGAAGATGTGCGCCGGTCGGTTGGGGTACGAATAGCCCTCGAGCGAGCCATCGTCATTGTAGACAACGGCAATGGCGGTCGCGGCCGAGCAGTTGGAGCAAATCGTCGGTACGGTAAAGACGATCTTCTTGAGCTCGATGGCTGCGGTCTTCACGGTGTCGAGCGCCTTGCCGCCGCCGCATGCGATGAGCACGTCGGCTTCCTGGCAGGCAGGGGAGTTCACGACCTTGGCGATATTGGCACGCGTACTGTTGGTGCCATAGACGCGCGTCTCCAGGACCTCGACATCGGTACCTTCAAGTGCCGCCTCGATTCCCGGCAGCGCCGCAGCCAGGGCTCGCTTGCCGCCGATGATGGCGACCTTGGTCGCTCCGTACTCGGCCAGTGCGGCGGGCAACTCGGTAAAACAATCCTCGCCAACGGTGTAGTCGCTCATTCCAATCGTGCGCATGGCAACCTTCTTTCTTTCGATAAAGTGCTTTCAGGTATTTTGCTCCTAGAGCAGGGCTGTAATAGCGAGAAATTTCGAACGTATAAAACCAATGTTGAGGGTTTTTCGACGGCGCTGACCGTGCTACCATACACCGCATGAGCGTTGATGGGGACGAGTAGTCGGCCGTCCGCATGCTACAGAGAGCGGGGAGCGCTGAGATCCCGTGCATGCGACCGATGAAAATCACCCCGGAGCTGCGGTCCCAACGGACGTGCCGCATAGGCACGTCTTAGTAGATATCGCCGAGATGGTCGTCGATACAGGCCAGCCGAGTAACGGATGCGAGCGCGCGAATAAGCGGGCGAGGGCATCTAAGCTGGGTGGTTAAGCGAAGAGCTTTTGCGGGCGTGCGGCCCGTTTTGTGGCGCTTCGTCCCAGCTTGCAGGGACGGGCGCTTTTTTTGGTGCCCATCGGGCGTGCGCGCCCACGACATGAAAGGGGTACCGTGGCAAACGAGTACAAGCAGACGATGAATCTGCCCAAGACCGGTTTTCCCATGCGTGCCGGTCTTTCCAAGTCCGAGCCCAAGCGACTCAAGGACTGGCAGGACAACAAGGTCTACGAGCAGGTTCTGAAGAAGAACGAGGGTCACAAGAAGTTCGTGCTGCACGACGGTCCTCCGTACGCCAACGGCCCGATCCACATCGGCCATGCCATGAATAAGATCTCCAAGGACATGATCAACCGCTACTGGATGATGCAGGGCTATGAGGTTCCCTATGTTCCCGGTTGGGACTGCCATGGCCAGCCGATTGAGCATAAGGTCGAGGAGAAGCTCGGCACCGAGAAGTTCAACCAGACCTCCACGGCTAAGATCCGCGAGCTTTGCAACAAGTTCGCTGTCGAGAACATCGAGCTGCAGAAGGCCGGCTTCCGTCGCCTGGGCGTGCTTGGCGACTGGGACAACCCCTACCTGACGCTCTATCACCAGCATGACGCTGCCGACATCGAGGTCTTCAAGGCCATGTTCGATAAGGGTATGATCTATCGCGGTCACAAGCCCGTCCATTGGTGCAAGCACTGCCACACCGCACTCGCTGAGGCCGAGATTGAGTACTCCGACGAGACGAGCCCTTCCATCTTCGTGCGCTTTGAGATGACCTCCAAGCCCGCAGGCCTCGAGAACTTCGACGGCCCGGTTGACTTTATCATCTGGACGACCACGCCGTGGACCATCCCCTCCGACCAGGCAGTTTCTCTCAAGCCCGGCGCCGCCTATGTCGCCGTTGAGCACGAGGGTCGTGCCGAGGTCATGCTCGAGGACCTGGCTCCCAAGTGCTGCGAGGAGTTTGGCTGGGAGTACACCCCGGTTATGGTCGACGACAAGCCCTATGTGGTTCCCGCCGAGACCTTCCACCACATCCACTACAAGCAGCCGATCTTTGACGGCGTTGAGGGCGTGGCGCTGCTGGCCGATTACGTCGGTGTCGATGACGGTACCGGTATCGTCCACAACTCGCCCGGCCACGGCGTCGACGACTACTTTGCCTGCCTCAAGGAGGGCATCACCGACATCTGCATGCCGGTCGATGACGACGGCAAGTTCTACACCGGCGAGGAGTTTGGCACCGGTGGCCCCTTCAGCGGTATGGATACCGATGAGGCCAACCCGCACATCATCGAGTTCCTGCGCGAGCGCGGCACCCTGGTCCTCGAGAAGAAGATCACGCACAGCTATCCGCACTGCTGGCGCTGCAAGCATCCGGTGCTCTTCCGTGCTACCGACCAGTGGTTTGTCTCTATGGACAAGACCGGTCTGCGCGAGCAGGCTGGCAAAGAGGTCCGCGAGAACGTCAAGTGGTATCCGGCTCACGCCGCCAACCGCATCGGCGCCATGGTCGAGCAGCGTCCCGACTGGTGCATCAGCCGTCAGCGCAACTGGGGCGTGCCTATCCCCAGCTACACCTGCGCCGACTGCGGCGAGAAGGTCATGAACGACGCCACGCTCGACGCCGTCATCAAGCTCTTCCACGAGAAGGGCTCCGACGCCTGGTTCACCGACGCTCCCGAGAGCTACCTGGGCGAGGCCTGCGTCTGCCCCAAGTGCGGCGGCCATCACCTCAAGGCCGATAAGGACATCCTCGACGTGTGGTGGGATTCCGGCGTCTCCTGGAAGGCCGTCTGCGAGTACCGTCCCGAGCTGGAGTATCCGGCGGATGTGTACCTCGAGGGCTCCGACCAGCACCGCGGTTGGTTCCAGAGCTCGCTGCTCACCTCGGTGGGTGCCAACGGCCATGCTCCGTACAAGGCGGTCGTCTCTCAGGGCTTCACGCTCGATGGCCAGGGCCGCAAGATGTCCAAGTCGCTCGGCAACGTCATCGACCCCAACAAGGTCTGCGACGAGATGGGCGCCGACATCATCCGCCTGTGGGTTGCCTCCGTCGATACCAGCTCCGACGTGTCCATCGACCACGAGATTCTCGCTCGTACGTCCGATGCCTACCGTCGTTTCCGCAACACGCTGCGCTTCCTGCTGTCCGAGCTCGAGGGTCAGTTTGAGCCCGAGACCGACGGCGTCGCCTTTGCCGACTTGCTGCCGCTCGACAAGCTTATGGTTGCCCGTCTGACCCAGGTCCAGGCCGAGGTCGACGACGCCTACGCCAGCTATGAGTTCCCGCGCGCCTACCGTGCGCTCTACGACTTTGTGGTTACCGAGCTTTCCAACGTGTATCTCGACGCCCTGAAGGACCGTCTGTACTGCGACAAGCCCGGCTCGCTCGAGCGCCGCAGCGCCCAGACCGTGCTGGCCGAGCTCTTCTCGATGCTCATGCGCGACCTGCAGCCGATCCTGTCCTACACGGTCGATGAGGCCATGGCATATGCGCCCGCCGGCTGCGTCGACCACCAGAAGTACGCCGCGCTGCTCGATTGGTACAAGTCGCCCATCACGGTCGACGAGGCCAATGAGTTTGAGGGCGTGCTCGAGGCTTCGCTCGAGCTCCGTAGCTCCGTGACCAAGGCCCTTGAGGATGCCCGTTCTGCCGGCACCTTTACTAAGAGCCAGCAGGTCCGCGTCAAGGCGGTCGTTCCCGCCGAGATGTACGCGCTGCTGACCGGTGATAAGGCCGTCGACCTGGCCGAGTTCTACATCGTCTCCGATGTTGAGCTGACCCAGGGCGAGGAGCTCTCCGTTGCCATCGAGGCAGCCGAGGGTGAGTGCTGCGACCGTTGCTGGA